>DSAQ01000040.1 GCA_011046395.1 Pseudomonadota bacterium | reverse complement strand
CAATTCTGACATGACATCCTCCTGTGACATTTGCTCATCAAGCCACTGGAGGATGTTATCCCTCAACGGTCAAACCTTTTCAAGTCTCACTGGTAGAACCAGTGGCTTACCTTTGTTGAGTTAGCCGGACATAGCTCTGGGAAAGAAGCTGACAGTATCAGAAAAGATTTGATTGCAAAGCATGGAGACCTCAGAAAGCATTTTCGTTCTCTTGTGGAACGCACAGACAAAAGTATTAAAGAACTCAATATGCGAAGCGGATTATGGGACGGGCATGGATTTATGCAATTGAAGCTCCCCCCAGTCCGCCTACGGCGGACGGGGAATCTCCGTATGCAAGGTAAAAAGCATCATATTCGCTCGCTAACTCCGCTGCAAGCAGCGGGGAATGCGCTCGCTATGCATGTTCATGGTTTCACCAGGCTTATTGCCCTTTTCTGCGTTTTAATGGCTGGATATCTACCCCGGAGAGATATTAGCTAATGGAAAAACGCGGCTCCTGAATCTGTTGGCTACGGCAGATCGGACATTTGCCGGGTTTACTCAGTCGCTCCCTCTTTTTGAACTCAAAGCCGCACCTTTTACATGTGGCAGGGATTATGAGCAACTGCTCGCCGCTTTTCTGAGTTGCCATCCGGATATGCTCCAGATGGTAAACAACCTCTTTTTCAGAAATCCTTACCTCTGCCGATATCTCCCGCGCTGAGAGGGTTCGCCCCCTGAGAACAGAAATTATTTCCTGCCGGATGGTGTTATGCTTTTCTGGCGGGACAAAAGGTTCTTTTGGTCTTGTCTTCATTTGAGCAACATTACGCCTGAAACGCCTAAAAGCTCACCTATGTTCTTAACATACCCAAGATATTCTAGAAAGACGGGAAATTATTGGGCCGCCGATAAATTTGGCGAGGAGATCCTGGCGAGGATCAAATAAAAAGGCTACATCCCATGAACCGGCCTGATCCGCACGGCGCAAATCTTATACTCGGGTGTCTTGGAGACCGGATTAACCCCGGGATTGGTAAGGAGGTTGGCGGCGGCCTCCCGGAAGTGGAAAGGGAGGAACACCGTACCCCGCTGGCACATCTCCGTAAGTGCCACCCGCACCGTTATGTCACCCCGCCTTGAGCTAATACGCACCGGAGAATGGTCGTCAATGTTCAGGGCAAAGGCGTCAATGGGGTTCATTTCTACCATAACCTCCGGGTACATCTTGTTTAACCCTTCAGCCCGGCGGCTCATGGTGCCGCTGTTGTAGTGATAGAGTACCCGGCCGGTAGAGAGTAAAAAAGGATAATCGTCATCCGGCATCTCGCTGGCCGGAATCACTTCCAGGGCGTGAAAGAGTCCTTTCCCGCGGGTAAAACCATTGCAATGCAAGACCGGCGTACCGGGATGGTCCAGGGTTGAACAAGGCCACTGAATCCCTGCCTCTTCCAGACGATCGTAACAAATGCCCCCATAGATGGGCGTTAGGCTGGCTATTTCCTCCATGATCTCTTCCGCTGACTGATAAGACATCTCGTATCCCATCTTTGCCGACAGGTCGCAGATAATTCTCCAATCCGCTCTGCTTTGCCCCGGAGGTGAAAGGGCCCGTCTGACTCTCTGTACACGCCTCTCCGTATTGGTAAAAGTGCCCTCTTTCTCTGCGTAACTTGCCGCCGGTAAGACCACATCAGCCAGCCTGGCCGTCTGGGTAAGAAAGATATCCTGCACCACAAGTAATTCAAGTTTTTCCAGGGCCGATCGGACGTGATTAAGATCCGGATCGCTTATCATGGGGTTCTCACCCATAATGTAAAGACCTCTTATCTTCCCCTCGCCGGCCTGTTTTATCATCTCTGTGGCAGTAAGGCCGGGTCCCCCGGGCAGCCGGGCATCCCAGGCCTCTTCAAATTTCCGCCTGACGGCTGCATCGGCAACACTTTGATATCCGGGGAGCACGTCAGGTAAGGCCCCCACGTCACAAGCACCCTGGACGTTATTCTGCCCGCGCAACGGATTTACCCCGCCACCTTCGATCCCTACATTACCGCACAGCATGGCCAGGTTAGCAATAGCCTTTACATTGTCCGTGCCGCTCCGGTGCTGCGTAATACCCATGCAATATACGACGGCCGCCCGCTCCGCCTGCGCGTAGAGACGGGCTGCTTTCCTGAGGTCTCCCGCCGGTATCCCGGTTACCATCTGCACCAGCTCGGGTGTGTATTTTTCCACTGTTTGGGCAAAGGTCTCGAAGTTTTCGGTCCGCTCCCGAACGTAATCCTTATCCCATAGCCCCTCTTTAATGATGATATGGGCCAACCCATTTAACCAGGCTATATCCGTACCCGGTCGGGGCCGAAGATAAATATCTGCATACTGCGTCATCTTGATCACCCGGGGATCAACCACGATGAGCTTCTTACGCAACCGGGTAACCGCGTTTATAATATGAAGGCTGATAATCGGATGGTTCTCTGTGGTATTGCTGCCTGTAAGCAGGATAACGTCGGCCTTCTCCAGGTCCTGGATGGAGTTGGTCATAGCCCCGCTGCCAAATGCGGCAGCCAGACCGGCTACCGTGGAGGAGTGTCAGAGCCGGGCGCATTGATCTATATTATTTGTTCCAAAGACGGCCCGGGCCAGCTTTTGCATCAGATAGTTTTCTTCATTAGTACATTTAGCCGAGCAGAATACACCCAGGCTCTCCGGTCCGTAGGCCTCCTTAAGTTCCTTGAGCCTCCGGGCAATAAGCCCTAAGGCCTCATCCCAGCTACAGGCCTGAAGCTCGCCGTCCTTGCGTATCATAGGCTTAATAAGCCGGTCCGGATGTTTAACGAAATCATGCCCGAAGCGCCCTTTTACGCAGAGGTGTCCTTGATTAGGAATAAAGGCTGGATCAGAAGTTACTTCTACCAGCTTCTCTCCCCGAATATTAAGAATCAGGTTACAACCGGTACCACAATAAGGACAAACAGTCTTAATCTGCCTCAGTTCACCGGCCAGGGATTGTTCGGTTTCTTTCTTGACCAGGGCCCCCGTCGCACAATTATCGGCACACAGGCCGCAGAACACGCAGTTGTCATTAATAGTCAGCGAAATCGCCCGTAACTGGTCAACATTTTCCAGTTCGCCTTCTTCTAAGTTGATAGCCTCATATTCACAGACATTCTTACAACGCCGGCAGAGTACACATTTATTCAGGTCAATGGTTATGAAAGGGTGGCTGCGATCCACCTTATAGTTGAGGCGGGTGCCAATCCCGTAATGGGAAAGATCAACATTATATTGAGGGGCCTCCCGTCGAATAATGCATTTGTCCACGGCATGACACCCGCACCCCAGACACCGCTCCGCCTCTTTCACCGCCATTTTTTCAGTATAACCAGTTTCTACCTCGCCAAAGTCGCCGACCAAGGTCTTGGGGTGGCGTATTGGCATTTTCTGCCTGGAACGCGGGGGTACTTCTTCGAAGTTTCGCAGATCGACGTCTTCAAAAAACTCGCCCTTGGTGATATTAAACGGGATATGCGGCGCCTCTATTTTTCGTTCGGTCAAATACGTATGGATAGCATCGGCTGCCTTCCGCCCCTGCGCTATAGCTTCGATAACCGTGCGCGGTCCGCTGACTGCATCGCCTCCGGCAAATATCCCCTCTAGATTGGTGACAAGAGTACTGGAGGCCGCCTCGATAGTATTCCAGCGGGTAAGCCCTAATCCTTCGGTCAGGCCCTCAGTATGGCATTTTCCGATCTCTACCAACTGGCCAATAGCCGCAATAACACTATCTACCTGCATCACACTTTCAGATCCGGGGACAGGCACGGGACGCCTCCGGCCGCTCTGATCCGGTTCCCCCAGTTTCATCCTCTGAATTTCGAGATTAAGGAAACCATCAGCCGGGGTAATCCTGGTTGGAGCCGCCATCAGAAAAAATTTAACCCCTTCGTCCTCAGCCTCTTTGATCTCGCGGTGGCTGGCCGGCATTTCCATCCGTGATCGGCGGTAGACTATAGTCGCCTCGCTCGCCCCGATCCTGAGACAGGTACGGGCGGCATCGATGGCGGTATTGCCCCCACCGATTATAGCCACCCTCGACCCTACACGAACCTTCTCACCCTCGGAAAACTTGCGGAGAAAATCAATGCCGGAAAAGACTCCGGGACTATCTTCACCTTCGATGCCCATGGGACGGCTCTTCCATGCCCCTATACCGATGAATATGGACTCGAACCCTTCCTGTTTCAGGCTCTCCAGAGTAAAATCCCTACCCCACTTCTGGCCGGTTCTGGCCTCAACGCCCAGGTCAAGGATAAATTGTATCTCGGCGTCCAATATTTTCTTAGGTAAGCGGTACTCCGGGATGCCGTAACGAAGCATTCCGCCCAATGCAGGCATAGCCTCAAATATAGTTACCTGGTGCCCCCTACGGGCCAGATAGTATGCAGCGGTAAGTCCGGCCGGCCCACCACCGATCACGGCTACCCGGTGATCGGTGAGGGGTCGTTGAGGTACAGGAATGGTCTCCTTGTGCGCAAGTCCATAGTCGGCTACAAACCTCTTTAGATGATTTATCGCTACACTGCCATCTACGAGGCTGCGGCGGCAACGAGACTCACAAAATCGCGGGCAGACCCGCCCTACCGAAAGGGGCAGGGGATTTTTCTCCTTAATGAGTTCTAAGGCCTCAAGGTATCTTCCGGCCGCAATATGGGCGATATACCCCTGGATATCAATATTGGCGGGACAGTCGAGAGAACATGGCGCTATGCAGTCGCCATAATGTTCAGAAAACAGGAGTTCCAGGATGACCTGGCGGACGGTCTTTACTTTTTCGGTATTGGTGGCTACCACCATGCCCTCAGAGACCGGAGTAGAACAGGAAGCGCTAAGTTTCTTTTTACCTTCAACCTCCACGACACACAGACGGCAGGAGGCCGGGGGTTTTTTGAATTGGGGTAAGTAGCAAAGGGTGGGAATGTGGATGGCAGCTCTCCGGGCTGCTTCCAGGATGGTGGTTCCTTTCTCGACGGTTACTTTTCGGCCATCAATAGTTAAGGTTACTTCAGGCATTAACTTGGGTAAACCTTTATGAACTGTATATTACACCGCAAAACGCGGAGCACACAGAGTATCAAAAAAATTCTTAATAACACGATACAACGCTCAGCAGTCAGCTTGAGGAATTTGCTGATAACTGAAAAGTGGAAGCCAATAGCTAATTAAGCCTTTCTTCTTTACTTCTTTATCCATCTCCGCGGCCTCTGCGAATTCTGCGGTGAATAGTTACTATAAACTTTACACAGTCAGCCAGGAGTGAGAATAGAGCGTCTTTCCCATCAGAACTCGTGCCGTCTTATAGTACTCAAGTTCTTTTGGACTAAGATCCTTGGAGGCAGGCTCATTTCCGTCCATCATGCCATGTACGAGATTGACTATTTCAACCATTCCACCCTTGGCAATAGTCAACAACTCTTCATCATAACCGTCCACAATGGCTGAATATATTCCGTACTTCATGAGCATGATGAGATAGCAACGGTTGATGTAATGCCTCAGATCATGTGGGGTACCGTTAGAGATATTAGAAAGGCCGACAATAGATTTGGCGCCCGGGGCGATCTCCAGGAGCATGGACATAAATTCCAGCCCGGCCAGCACCTGGTTGATATCCATGCTTATTGGAGTGGCTATGGGATCGATCCATATCTTTTCCGTAGGGATACCGGCTTCGTTGGCCTTATAGACAATGTCCACGCAGTGCGCGGCCCGTTCATTGGCATCCCGCGGCATACCTTCCTGACTCCAGAGAAGGCCGATCATATCGGCATTGTACTTCACCGCCATGGGCAAAAGGGCCTCCAGCCTTTCTGGCTGCAGGGAAATTGAGTTTATAAGGGATACTCCTGAATTGGCCTTGAGACCGGCCTCAATAGCGGCTGGGTTGCTGGTATCCAGGGAAAGGGGTAAGTCCGTCACCTCGCGTACGGTCTTAACCAGCCAATCCATGGTCTCATCCCCGCCCTTACGGGCCGGACCGATGTTGAGATCAAGATAATCCGCTCCGGCCCGGGTGATATCCCGGGCCATATCCTGGATCGGCTTGGCCTGACGCTCCTTTATGGCCGCACCAATGGTCTTGGACATAATATTAATATTTTCCGCCACACAAACAACCATAAAAAACCTCCCGCAGTTAAAATTTCAAGTTACAAAATCCAACGTTCAAATGAAACCCAAATTACCGAATGTCAAAGTTAAGCTTTTAGCTTTCAGCTTTGAACTTTGGCATTAATTTGAGCTTTGAACTTTGTTATTTATGCTGCGCTCCACTGCTTAAGATACGCCGGCAGGTGAGCCGCCTCCCGGGGGCCAACCAATATCTGCCAATCCGGCAGTTCCTCTTCCAGTTCACCACTCATGCCCGCGAGGTAACCGGGGATAACCAGCTTACGGTGTTTCACCCGATCGGCTATACCGCATTTTTTGACAAACATGGCTACGGTGTCAGCGGCAAACTTACCTGCTGCCCAGGCCGTAAGGACGGACAGCCCCTCTGTATCTTTGATCAGTAGCCAGGCCGGCACCCGGCTCGATTCTACTTCGCCAGAAACGATAAAGTAGGTCAAAGAGAAATTGGATGTAATCAAAATCGGCGAATCTTCCCTGGGGCCTCCAATCTCATAAACCTTTTCCTCGACGGCCATAGGACGCTGCGGGTCGGTATAGATATTCAAGCTGTCTAGAAGAAGTGGAAAGACGTTATGGCCCTCCATCTCCGAAATGACAATAATGCCCGCATACTTGGCAATGAGTAGAGAAGCGATTAAGGTTTCCTTCATTTTGTTGTCCGTCAACTGGCCAGGGAAGGTGATAGTGGGGAACCCCAGTTGTTTAACCTTCTTGACTAAGGCCGAACGCCGAATGACTACCTGATCCTCCAGGGCCTTCTTAACATTCACTGGCTGGCTATCTATCACCAGGTCTTTAAGCCCCATCCCCAGAAGCTTATCTGTAATAGCCATGACCTCATCCAGGCCGGAACCTTTTACCGCCAGAGGGCAGGCCACCTCTTTGGCCAGGTTGCCCATAGCCTCTGCCGTATCCCTGGTTGCTGCATAGATAAGAGGCTTTTTGTCCTTGCAAATCTTCAAAGCCTCGGCCATTACCTCCGGCTTATCGCTCATCAGGATGATACCGGCATCTATTTGATCAACCACTCGCTTTACAAAAGCGGCAAACTTACCGGCGTCTCCAGATTCTCCTTTGAGTGCCAGCATCTGCGGACGCAGGATCAATCCCACCCGTTCAAATTCCAGGTCTTTAAATTTAGAAAGCTTTTCATTTACTACAGAATCATCCATGGTGTCAGAAAGCACGAGAGCTAGGCCCGGGGGATTCTCAAACCTCTTCTCATGCCTGAACATCACCGTCTCACCACCCAGCTTAACCGCACGGTCGCCCGTACCAATAGTCAATGGGCGGATAGGCGGCGCCGAGGCCTCGTCTATCGCTGCCCTCACATCGTCCGAGACATAAGGACAAGCAACTAATTCGGCCTGACCGGTAGCCAGTTTCATGGCAAAGGCCAGACAGGTGGGAACTCCGCATTCGCCACAGTTTGTCTTAGGTAATTTCTTAAATATCTCTATACCACTTAATGCCATTCCCGAATCTCCTTTCTGTATTCTACTGGGACGCAGATTTTCGCCGATACCCGCAGAAAATTCGAAATTTAAAAAGTAAAACCTGCGTTCATCTGCGTCCTATACCGTAAAATTAAAGTATAGATTCCATAGTGAGCGCCGGATGTCCAGTCTCTTCCAGGAAGGGAAGAATCTCTTCTTCCGTGGTCCCCTTCGTATCATCAGCAATCATATCGAAGAGATTTGGAATCCCAAACTCTTCTCCCCGGCTTTTCAGTTTGGCTTCCAGTTCCTTCTTCAGCATCTGCGGCATCCACACAACACGCTTCAACCCGCCCTCGGCCAAGAGGAACTTCCGGCTGGCAATATAGTGCTTGCTTACACCCAAAAATCCCGGTGTAACCTGCCCACCGCCCACCATACCGGCCAGGGTGGTAAATTTCATGCCGCAGGGGGTCATGCCCAGATAATCACGGTTCACGATCATCACGCCGTTACAGAGGGGCAAGATGGTGGCGATACACTCAAAACAGCCACAGGCGGTCATCGGATCATGCACCAGACTATAGGCACTAGCCGTCGAGACCTTCTGCCGGGAGGCCTTAAAGATAAATTCATCCGTGCCCTTCCATTTGCCAAGGACCGGATCTATACATTCCCCCTTGACAATAGGTTGATTGGGGCCGGTAGGGTTGATCTCATACGACGCCTTGCCATCCAGCCAGTTATAAGCACCGCACATCCCGGTTCGCTCCGGGGTAATGATGCAGACATGGCTAGGGGCAAAGGATTGACAGAGGGTACAGGAATAGAAGATATCCTCTGATTCATCGGTCATACCTTCAACTCTCTTGTCCCGCGCCGCATAGACCTTGCGAGCCATGTCCATCACTTCATCAACCTTGGCTTCGTCGGTGTATATCTTAACCTGGACTTTATCTACGATAGCGCCGAAATCCTGATGGTATTTGGCATGCATGATCTTTCCCAGGTCTTTTAAGCGGAACCCCTTCTCCACCGCCGCTTTGCCCACACGTAGCCACATAATACTGCGCTGTCCGATATGCATTATGCCCTGGGCATAGTTAACCAGGTGGTGAATCTGCCTCTCCAGGATAGGCTCAAAGTCTTCCTGCATCTGGCGGCCAGCCACCTCAACCAGCATGGCAAAAGGCAACCGTGAGCCCTCTTTCATCTGGTCGAGATCAGGTCCGACCATCTCCACTTGGCCGTCTTCTACCGCATCCATATCCCGGCTGACCGTCAGTTCAACGCCTTTGGTCTTACCTCCGCCACATTCCAGATAGAGGTCTTCCTTCCTTATCCGCTCCCCTTCAAAGGCCGGCCCATAGGCCACGGGGATGTCTATCTTGGAGACAGTTACCTTAAGACCTCTTACCTCCACAGCTCGTTGGACGATCTGGTCGTGCGGCACGTTGCTGACTACGTGTTCGTAGGTGCAGATACCGGTAGGCAAAATCTCAGGTATCGGTGTATCCGCTATGACCGGGAATCCCCAGTTAATAGCTCCCGCGGCATTCGCATACCACTCGTCGGAAACCGGCCCCATGGGCAGGGCAAAGGCAAAAATACGATTTTTGTTATAAATGAGATTCCCATGAAAATCACCCGGCTTTATGCCCCCGAAGGACATGGCAGCACGGGTGGCAAACCCCATAGCAAAGACTGTGGCCGTGTAGTCAGGACCGAAAGAGACCAGGCGGGTGGGCCAGCCGATCTGCACGCCGGCCTCTAGCAGTTGTTCAGACATCCTCACCCCATTATTATCCGAACACATAAAGACATAAAGGTTCTTTTCCTGGAGTTCCTGTGCGATCTTGACGGCGATCTCCTTGGTTGGAGGCGCACCCAGGATAGCGGCAAAACCAGGCGCCGTACCGTCAACGAACTCCACACCCCGTTTTCGCAAGATAATGTCGTCCGCTGCACCAAGCCATATATTGCTACCCGCCGGGTCTTCCTGTTTGGTGTAAAAATCAGGCTCCTCTAAGTACCTTATAGCCTCTATAATTTCCTCGGCAAAAAAGGTGGCCATGCCGGATTCCAGGGCCGGAGCCAGATACGGTAACCACACCTTATCACTCACCGGCGGCGGAAGCAGGGAACGGCATTTGTCCAGCACCTGCTTCATATCACCTAACCTGGATACCGGTATTCCTAAAATACCATATATAATGGGGAGATAATAGGCTGTATTCGGAAAACCAACCTCTTTATCCGGCCCCCACTTCTCTAAGGCCTCCCCATATTTCTTTTCGGCCCTCTCTATAATCTTATAGGCTCCTCTAATCGCTGCTGAGCAGATAATCTTAGACACCTTAATTACCCCCGTATAATAAGATCAAGAAATCCTAAATCCTAATATCTAAATCCGAAACTCAAAACACGCCAGATTCAAACAGAGTTTTTGGATTTCGTCATTGCTGCTTTGAGCTTGTTCGGAATTTGGGATTTAGTGCTTAGAATTTTTATGCCACTGTCTCGCTCCTGAGTGCTACGCTGCCAGCAAATCATTGAGCATATCCTTTATAAGCCCTATAGCCTCCGGATGCCGCATAATTAAAATATCCGCGCCGGCCAGCAGAAGAAGTTGTGCCGTAGCCGCTTCCATCAGTACGCCCCGTTTGACCGGATCACCGAGCTTGGGAGCCTCCTCCCGGCTCTGTTTGGCCTCCTTGGTCTTCCACACCTCTTTGCCCAGATTACAAACCATCGGGAATTGCAGCCGTTCGTCTTCCTGGGTCAGGGCCGCCATTCGGATACGCTCCATGACCGAATAACAGTATTCGAGCCCATACCCAAGGGAACCGGTCGTCGGGTCTATGAGGATACGACCATCTGGAACGCCCAAATTGCCAAGCAGAATATTGAGCTGTTTGGCCAGGTTTATGTCAATGGGGGTTGAGGCGATAACGGTGTGTTCATACCCAATAGCCACCGCCCCGATCTGCTTGTAGTTGGCCTCAGTCACCGGCCCGATCATAAGGTTCCGGCCGGCGCAATCTTCAGCTATCTTGCGCAAGACCTCTGTATCTTTCTCTGCGTTATTACACCCCCAGATGATGATCGGCACATCCACGGCCTCAACTACCTTCTTGGTCACCGCAGCCGCCTCTTCTGCGGAGCGGTTCTCGCCATTAGGGTCCGTACTCACCAATTGGAGGGCGATCATCTCCGCCCCGTAAGTATCCACGCATTTTTTTGCCCAGGCCGCCGGGTCTGAAACCACATCGGCAAAAGGCTCCAGGGCTGCAGGTGGCCAGTCCTCCGGCGTGCTATCATAAACCTCCATGGCAATGCGAGGCTTAAGGGACATCTGGCCTTCAAAAAGATAAAAAGGATAAGAGGTCTCCCCACCTACCGTGAGGGCCTTATCCCCCTTACCGAGAACAATCTCTTTTATTTTTCCCGAATAAGAAACCTTAGGTATCTCCAACGCCATTCTTCTTCCTCCTCTTCATAATAAACCTGTAAACCCAAATCTAATTAAAACACACAGGCCCTGGGATATACATTACAACCTGGGTCTGGGCATCAATCCCGCCCGTTCCACAATAACCGGTACAATATCCTCCCAGGCCACGGCCATGATATGGACGCCATGTACTCCCTTAATAGCCCTGACCTGCTCAATAATTTCCAGAGCGATTTTTATCCCCTCTTCTTTGGCATCTTTGGCGCCGGCCATCCGGCTCACTATCTCTTTCGGAACAGTGATGCCGGCAACGTTGCTAGCCATATACCGGGCCATGCCTGCTGATTTTATGGGAATGACCCCAGCCAATATGTAGGCTTTTTCATGCAGCCCTTCATCCCGAGCCATGGCCATCCAGCGTGAAAATCTTTCCACATCAAATATGGCCTGGGTCTGGATAAAATCCACACCGGCCTTTATCTTCTTGGCCAGCCTCCTTACCCTGAATTCAAAAGGATCAGCAAATGGATTAGCCGCAGCTCCAATAAACAAGGGAACTTCACCGGAGATGTCCTCGCCATTCAAAAACTTCTTTTCGTCCCGCATTCTTTTGACTATCTGGATGAGTTGAATAGAATCAATATCATAAACCCCCTTAGCCGAGGGATGATTGCCGAATTTCTGGTGGTCGCCGGAGAGGCAAAGCATATTACGAATCCCCAGGGCCACGGCCCCCAGGATATCACTTTGAATGGCGATGCGATTGCGGTCACGCACCACCATCTGCATCACTGGATCCACCCCCAACCCTTTTAGGAGTACGCAACCGCTAATGCTGGACATACGTACAATAGCTGTTTGGTTATCCGTGACATTCAGGGCATCGCAACAGGACTTAAGCATCTCACCCTTGCGCTTGACTACTTCAGCCGAGGTACCTTTGGGCGGCCCGCACTCAGCCGTCACCGCAAACTGTCCGCTGGTCAAAACCTTTTCTAGGTTACTGCCTGATTTCATATCTTCAGATCCTCCCTTACGATCTTCCTGGGACCTCCATGGGGACTCACCCCCCAATCTTTAACCGGAAGGACCTCGTCTAACTTATCCAATTGATTAAGACCTTTTAAACGGTCATAGATCAACTGCCACACACAAGGAATATCTGGACTGATCTCGCACTTACCGTTTACCGATCCACCGCAGGGACCGTTAAAAAGGCCCTTGGAACACCGGGCCACCGGGCATAACCCCCCGGTTAGATTTAATATGCAGTCTCCGCACCCCGCACAACGTTCAGACCAGACCCCCTGCTCCTCGGCCACGCCATAAAACTTGGTATTAAGCGCAGGGAGTGCGACGGTTTTTGGATACCTATCTGCAAGGAAATTAACGCCCACTCCGCAGGCCATTGACAACACCGCATCAAATTGGCCTATGGAGTCAGAGAGCAGGTCAAGATATTCCGGATCACACTGTCTGACCAGCGTTCTTTCCATGACCTCTACCGGTTCACCTTTTTTCTTTCGATCCATGCGTATAATAGTGGCTAATATCTCCACTTCCCGCTCGCCGCCGGCCGAACACACTGTCACACAGCCCTTACAACCCAGAACCAGGATCTTTCTCAGGCCGTTTATCATGGATATGATCTCTTTAATAGGTTTTCGTTCCGCAACGATCATATTACTTTCCCCTCAAAGGACTTGGCCCCAGGGCCTTTACCTTTCCTATCATTTCCCTGGCCATCTCAATAAATCTGGCCTCGTCACCCCGGGACATGAAAAACATTTCTATGCGCTCAGGCTCCATGCCGAGCTGCAAAAGAACATCTTTTATGTACTCAGCCCGTTTTTTCGCCCGTTGACTCCCGGCTACATTGTGGCACTTTTCCTCCTCGCATCCCACAACGTAAACCCCATCTGCACCGGCTTCTAATGCCTTGAGCAGACGAACAACATCTACACGCCCGGAGCACGAAACCTGCTCTACCTTGACACCTTCAGGAAATCCGGCCTCGGCCAGACCCCCCGGATCTTCTGCAAAGTTATAAACAGCATAGCGGCAGCAGAAAGCCGTAACATCAGGTTTAAACGTACCACTCATATCGCCCTCGCATACGAAACTACATCGCCAGCAATTCTTTTATCTTCTTCCGATTCTCTCAGACGGATAGCCCTGGCTGGACATTCAGCCACGCAAATACCACAGGCCCGACACTTAGCTGGGTCAATGAAGGCTATCCCCTCATCTCCGACATGCGGAGCGCTAAAAGGACAAACTCGTACGCAGGTCAAACACCCGACGCAGCGAGCCTGGTCCACCACGGCCAGTCTGCCGATGTCTTCCAGTTTAGAAATATCCACCAAGCCGCTTTCCAAGGCCAGCTCACGCATTGCCCCGACAACTTCGCTAAATCTTACATCCTGCGGACAGACAAAGGTACAAGTCCGACAACGGGCACAGTACCAGAGCGCATCCGAGGCCAGCAGGCGCTCTTTAAGGCCCAATATAGCCATGTGAATGATCTTGCGCGGATCAAACTCGGGTATCACCCGGCTGACCGGGCAGATGCCTGTACAGGCCCCGCAGGCAAAGCACCTCTTGATATATTCGCCTCCAGGAGTCCCGGCTATCTCCGTTTTTAACTCGGGATGGATATCTCTTTTAGTTATTGCCATCTTGATATTGCCCCTCGATTCTATCTGCCGGCTTGCCATCAGCTACCCGCAGCCAATGACCACACACCGTCTCTCTCCACCACCAGGCCCTTTTTGCCGAATTTGGCCAAATAATCCGCTGTCTCTTCCTTGGACAGCCCTACCTTATGCGCCAGTGCCTCCAAGGCAACCGGTCCCTGCTGCCCTAGCCTGAGGAGTATTTCCTGACCGCTCACTTCCGTTTTCATAGTCGGACCGAGTTTTTCCTCAAGCTTCTGTTTAATAACATCAAGTCTATAGTCCCTTTCTTCCCTGAATTCCCCGGCCACCTTACCCAGACCGGCCCTTAGCTTCATAGCTTCTGTCGCCGATCTGGCAGCCCGGAGTTTGAGAAGCAGATCATCCTTATCCTTGCCCTCCGCTCGACCGAGAGGCCCCAGTTCTTCAATCTTCCTGGTAAAGGCGGTAATGAGCTCCACATAGCGCGTAGCCTCAGCCGCAGAGGCCCACTTGATAACGAAGCGCTCTGGATTTACCCCGACGCTTCCGAGAATCTCACGCACGAGTTCTGCTGTAATCATGGCATCGTAATTACCGAACTGGTAATGACATTCGCCAGGGTGTCAACCACCGGCAAATATGCCATCTGCCCCGCAGACAAAGCCTTCAATAATAAACATGGGGTCTATGCGGCCGGTGCACATCAGCCTTATAGTCCGTAAATTAGGCGGATACTGGTAACGACCGACGCCTGCCGAATCTGCAGCCGCATAACAGCACCAATTGCAGAGAAAGCCGAGTATCTTTGGTTTGAAGGAATCCTGAGCCATCCTACCTCCTAAAACAAATCCGAATATCGAATGTCGAAATCCGAAACAAATCCGAAATCCAAATATCAAAATTAGAAACGGCTATACTAACTTCTTATTTTGATCTTTACACATTCTGTCATTTGAATTTGTTTCGAGTTTCGTGCTTCGGATTTCGAATTTTATCATCAACATTGTCCAAATGCCCGTATCTGGGCCATTATCTCTTCATTAGTAAAGCCGCCCATGGAAATAGCCAGGGTCGGGCAGTGCGCGGCACATATCCCGCAGCCCTTACATGAGGCCGTAATAGTCTCAGCCTTTTTCTTCTTGTCCACCTTGATGAGATGGATGGCCTTATACGGACAGAGGCTTTCACAAATCCCGCAACCGATACATTTGTCTTTGCCCACGCTGGAAACAATCGGCTCTACCGCCACAAAACCTTTGGACAGCGGGACACAGGCCTTACCGGCCGCGGCCCGGGCCTGACCGATGGATTCATCAATGGGCTTCGGAGAGTGAGCCAATCCGCAGACATAGACTCCCGACACAGCCATCTCCACCGGACGCAGTTTGACATGCGCTTCCAAAAAGAAATTCTCCTGGTTAAGAGGAATCTTAAGCAGTTTTGCTAACTCCTCAACCTCATTAGGAACAATGCCCACGCTCAAAGCTACAAGGTCAGGTTCGAGTTTCACCTTCTCGCCCAGTAAGACATCCATGAATTCAACTGTTATCTTGTCATCGTTTGGCATGACCACGGGGGGATTTTCTTTCTCGTACTTTATGAAGACCACGCCCTTTTCCCTGGCCTCACGATAGTAATCCTCCATGAAACCATAAGTCCGGACGTCTCTATAAAGTACGTAAATACTGGCTGCAGGATTGAGCTCTTTGAGTCTTAAGGCATTTTTCACGGCCTGTCCGCAACATAGCTTACTACAATAGCTAAGGTCATCTCCCCGCGAGCCTGCACACTGGATCATGACCACTTCATTTATCTTCTTGGCCTTTTCCGGTGCAGAAAGGATTTCTTCTAGTTCAAGCTGTGTAAGTACGTGCTTCGATTGTCCATAGAGATACTTATTGAGGCGATGTTCACGGCCGCCGGTAGCCACAACCACCACGCCGTGCTCAATCACCTCACTCCCGGTCTCTGTACTAAGCGTGCTTGCGAAATTACCTATGTAACCAGAGACATTTTCAATCTGTGTATTGGTATAAACCCTGATACGGGGATGGTTTCTTACTCTGGCCTCGACCTCATTTAATAATTGCCCGGGGTCTTCACCCGTAAGGGTGGTTTTCAGCCGTCTCAGGTTACCTCCGAGCTGTGCTGAATTCTCGACCAGGAAACATTCAAATCCTTGCTCGGCAATACTCGAGGCCGCGGTCATACCCGCTATCCCGCCGCCAATCACCAAGGCCTTGGGAATAACCGGAACAGTCTGCTCGGGAAGTGGATAAAGGAGCCGCGCCTTGGCCACGGCCATACGCACCAGGTCCTTGGCCTTGGACGTGGCCTCCTCTGGCTCGTGGGCATGAACCCAGGAGCACTGATCCCGGATATTCACCATCTCAAAGAGACAGCGATTCAACCCGATATCCCTCAATGTCTCCTGAAACAGTGGCTCATGTGTACGCGGCGTACAGGCAGCAACTACAACCCGGTTCAGGTTATGCTCTTTAATCGCATCTTTTATGACCTTCTGGCTGTCCTGAGAGCAACTATAAAGGCTGTCATCAACAAACACCACGTCTTTAAGGGTTTGGGCATATTTAGCCACTTCGGTAATATCTATTACACCGCCAATATTGATGCCACAGTGACAGACAAAGACCCCAATCCGTGGTTCTTTAGCTATCCCCATCTCGGAAGGGTATTCCTTCCTGATCACCTCGGTACCACGGGCCTCACGCAGTATCTCGGCTGCGGCTGCCGCGGAACCGATGGCCTGCATTACACTTTCAGGGATATCCTTTGGCCCCTGAAAGGCGCCGGCCACGTAAACCCCGGGCCTGGACGCATCCAGGGGTAAAAAGGCCTTTGTATCGCAAAAATCATATTGATTTAGTTTTATGCCAGCAGTTCTGGCCAGGGATTGGGCATCTTCCGGAGACTCAAGACCTACCGAAAGGACAACCATATCAAAGTCGTCTTCCCTATGGTTACCTTCACTATCTGCATAAGAAAGCCTTAGCTTGTCACCTCTTTCGCGGACCTCTGCCACCCTGCTACGGATAAATCTGAGATGGTGCGTATCCCGCGCCCTCTGCCGACTGGCATCAAATCCTTTGCCCGCGGTACGCATGTCCATGTAGAATATGCTAATATCAACGTCCGGCGCATGTTCCTTGACCACGGTAGCCTCTTTGACCGCATACATACAGCATACAGACGAGCAATAACCATTGCCAGAGGTGATATCTCTCGACCCTATACACTGCAAAAAGGCAATCTTTTGGGGGTGCTTGCCGTCCGAAGGTCTGATAATTTCACCCCGGGAGGGCCCGGAGGCGCACATGATCCTTTCAAATTCAAGACTGGTAACTACGTCGGGAAAATGCCCATAACCATAGCGTGCAAGGACTTTATCGCTTATCCGGCCGAATCCGGGGGCGAGGATCACCGCCCCCACCGAGAGGTCCAGCCGCTCTTCCTTCTGGCTAAAATCTATGGCCTTGGCCTGACAAGTAGGGATACAGATCTGGCAAGTCTCGTAATTTAAGAAAAGGCATTTCTTGGGATCAATATAAAAGCTGGCCGGAACCGCCTGAGGATAATCTTTATGTGGTGCCCTGGTTATAGCCAGGTCTTCATTATAGTTATCAGAAATCATAACCGGGCAATACATCGTACATGTACCACAGGCTGTACACAAATCTTCGTTTATAAAACGCGGCTGGCAATGTACCCGGGCCGTAAAGCTTCCGGCCTCACCTTCTAAGGATTCAAGCGTGGCGTTCGTCAATATCTTTATGTTTGGAGACCGACCGGCCTCAACTAACTTGGGCGCCAGAATTCAAAGCGCACAGTCATTGGTAGGAAAGGTCTTGTCGAGACGGGCCATGGCCCCGCCGATAGAGGCTGACTTTTCCACAAGATAGACATGAAAACCCATCTCGGCAAGGTCAAGGGCGGCCTGGACACCAGCTACACCACCCCCGACCACCAATACTGCGCCGGATTTGGCGCCGTGTTCTCTACCCATAACTCTTTACTCCCTGGAATATTTACTCACGAAAAGCGCACACAAAATACAAAAAACCGTAGGCTATAATTCGCGGCGCATGGCCATATCAAAGAGGACCCGCTCCTTTTTCTTGTGGATACCCAAGGCCTCGCGCCTCTTATCTATCGCCTCGATCATCCACCTGGCAATATCATTTGGATCATTTTCCATCCCCCAACATCCACCGTAAAGATCAAACAGATCTTTAAAAAGATAATCGGTCATGACCTGGCTCTTGGTGGTAGGGAATGTATGGCCAAAGATAACACTGGCTCCACTGGCCACAAAATATTGGCCGATGGCTATGGCCTTCTCACTCATCCACTCCGGGGCACAACCGACCGCCGGAATCTGACTTATGTCGTCACCCAATCCGCCCTCCCGTACGATTTCGGTGGCAGCAATCAAGATGCGGCTGTTATCCACGCACGATCCCATGTGGAGTACAGGAGGAATACCCACTGCCTCACAGACTTCCCGGAGTCCCGGTCCACACATACTGGCCGCTTCCGGCGTCAGAAGTCCCTCCCGACCGCAGGCCGTAGCCGCACAGCCTGTCGTAATAACGAGCACATCGTTCGCAATCAGTTCCCTGGCCACAGTAGTATGCACGTAACCGGAACGCACCCGGGCGCTGTCACAGCCAACGATAGCGCCTACGCCCTTTATACGTCCGTTGATAATATTGTCGTTGAGAGGACGATACGAGGCACGAAAAGCGCCGCCTAACATTTGATTTATCGTCTCATGGCTGAACCCGGCTACTACCTCCGTTTTATGCTGCGGGATATGTACCGGGCCTCGCTGCGGGTAGCGGGAAATCGCACGCTTTATGATATCCTTGGCCACCTGCAGGGCATTATGATGGTCGAACTCTATATGGCTGGCCCCGGTAATCTTGGCCCGCGGCGAGGTAGTAATGATCTCAGTATGATAGCACTTCGCCACCGTAGGCAGGGACTGCATAATACACTGGATATCCACCACCATGGCCTCTACCGCGCCGGTAGCCAGGACTATCTCCTGCTGGATAAAACTGCCGGCGATGGGAATACCATGACGCATCAAGACTTCATTACCGGTACAGCAAACGCCGGCCAAATTCACGCCCTTAGCCCCCACCGCCTGGGCGGCAGCCACAATCTCCGGATCATCAGCCACCATGGCCAGGGCCTCGGAAAGGAGCGGCTCATGACCATGCACCACCACATTGACCTCATCCGTCTTGAGGACACCGAGGTTAACCGTGGCCCGGATGGGTACCGGTGTACCGAACATAATGTCCTGGAGTTCCGTAGAGATCATGGAGGCCCCCCAGCCATCGGCCAGCGCGCATCTTGTGCCCTGTAAAATGAGGTTCGCATAATCCTGATCCGTTCCCATGTGGGTACGGTGCATGATCTCTACCACCTCACGGTCAATACCCCGCGGCAGGACGCCCATCTTTTTCCAGACCTCCTGCCTTTTGGCCGGAGCGCGTTTGATGAAGTGGAGACCACCGTCCTGCCTGCCAAATTCCGCCATGGCCTTCTCACCGAGCTCAATGGCGATATCCTTGATGTTTCGACCCTCAGTCTTAATCTCAAAGAGTTGAGCCGTGGAAAGGAGTTTTCTCTCATCCTTTATCTCATACGGTGCTTCTCCTTTGGCTGCTGCCAGAAACCCCATAACGGTCTCCCGCGCATGGTCAATATGGGCGGCGGCACCTGCGGCGATCATACGACAGAAATTACGAGCCGCTGCAGTCGCGGGCGTGGCTCCACAAATGCCTATAGACTCCGGGACACCTTCGATCATCATACAGGGCCCCATAGAACAGTTGCGACAACAAGTGCCTCCTGCTCCGAACTGACAGCGGTCTAGCCCTCTTCCTTCTACTCGTTGAACAAAGGTGTTAACCCCTTTATTACTAGCAAATTCGAGGACCTGATTGCTGGCCTCACATTCGATGCCCGGGCAAATAGAAGGACAAAAGGCCATTCTCTTCCTTTCCATGTTCATTCCTCCACAAACGAAAAAGTAACTTATTAAGAACAATAATGTCGTTTATGACATAAGTCAACTTCGGCTATTAGCCTTAAGCTGGACAGTTATTTCCCGGGCTACGCCACATGCCCCTGCTCTTTAGCGGCCTCAACCGTATTCTGCATAAGCATGGTAATGGTCATCGGACCTACACCGCCCGGCACAGGCGTAATCGCTGAAGCCTTTTCTTTTACGCTTTCAAAATCAACATCCCCTGCCAGGATGGCCTTACCCTCTGGCGTTTGACCAATGCGATTTACCCCCACGTCAATTACCACCACACCT
Source organism: Pseudomonadota bacterium (assembly GCA_011046395.1). Taxonomy (GTDB): domain Bacteria; phylum Desulfobacterota; class QYQD01; order QYQD01; family QYQD01; genus QYQD01. The sequence continues at coordinate 4,997 of DSAQ01000040.1, read as the reverse complement.
TCTTTGACCATGTCCGCCGTTACGGTCTTAGGACGGCCGGCGGCCACGATGAGGATATCCGCCCTCCGGGTATGAAAGGCCATATCTTTGGTACGGGTATGACAGACCGTAACCGTGGCATCTGCGCCTTTCCCTTTCTGGATGAGCATGTTGGCAATGGGTTTGCCCACGATGTTGCTCCGCCCGACAACCACCACCTCAGCCCCGGCTGTCTCTACCCCGGAACGAATGAGCAACTCCTGGATACCATGGGGTGTACAGGGCAGAAAACATCTGGTGCCGATCATGAGTTTGCCGACATTTACCGGGTGAAAACCATCAACATCCTTAGCCGGGTCAATGGCATAAAGCACTTTTCTTTCGTCAATATGCTTGGGTAGCGGCAACTGCACCAATATGCCGTTTATCTTGGGATCACGATTGAGCCTGTCGATCAGGGCAAGGAGTTCGGATTCCGTCGTGTCCGCCGCGACGTCGATCCTCTCTGAGTAAATTCCAAGCTCCGCACATCCCTTTTCCTTCTGACCCACATAGACCTTTGAGGCCGGGTCATCACCGACCAGGACAGTGGCCAGGCCGGGTGTGATGTCATGTTTGGCCTTGAGATTAGCCACTTCCTCTTTTAACTCCGCCCGAATCTGCTTGGCAATCTCTGTTCCGCTAATAATCTTCGCTGCCATATCTCTCTCCTCATAAAGCAATCAGCGGTCAGCAGTCATACATCATTCTTTACTGAAAGCTGATAGCTGTAAACTGAACACTTATTCTTAAAATAGTCCCTTAACCTTACCGGTTTTGACATCCACATCTATATGGCGATAGGCCGGATCCGAACCTGTCCCCGGCATAAGGCTGATGGCGCCAGCCACCGGCACCACGAATCCCGCGCCCTTATAAACCAATATATCCCTAACTGGCAAAGTCCAGCCCTTTGGCACACCCTTGATGTTCGGGTCATGGGAGAGACTTAAATGGGTCTTGACCATGCACGTGCCAAGCTTAGCCATCTCCGGATCTTTCTCCATGGCCTGAAGCTTGGCCGCGGCCTCCGGAGCAAAGCTGACGCCATCGGCCCCATAGACCTCCTTGGCAATAAGCTCTACGCGCTTGGCTAGCGGCGTTTTGAGATCATAAAGGAACTTGAATTTGGTCTTTTCCTCACAGGCATCGATTACTGCGTCGGCAAATTCAAGAGCACCTTCGCCTCCTTTGAGCCAATGATTGGACTGAGCTACGCGAGCCCCGGCGGCCTCTGCCAGCCGGCGCACCGCGGCGATTTCATTTTTGGTATCCGTATGGAAGGCATTGATACAGACCACGGGATTAATCCCGGCCTTCTTTACCGTCTGGATGTGGTGTACAAGATTTGCCGTACCTTTTTCCACCCATCCCACGTTTTCGCTTGCGTACTCGTCAGGCATGGGACGGCCCGGAACCGGAATAGGTGCGCCGCCATGACATTTCAGGGCCCGTATGGTAGCTACTACTACGGCACAGTGCGGCTTTAGGCCGCTAAAGCGGCACTTCAGATTCCAGAATTTTTCGAACCCTATGTCGGCGCCAAAGCCGCTCTCGGTAACATGGTAGTCAGCCAGTTTAAGCCCAACCCGGTCTGCAACGATGGAAGACTGCCCGATAGCAATGTTGGCAAACGGACCGGCATGAACCAGCACTGGCTGCCCTTCCAGAGATTGCATCAGGTTGGGATTCAGGGCCTCGACCATCCAGGCCGTCATGGCCCCGTCCACCTCCAGGTCTTTGGTCGTGACCGGTTGCCCGCTCCGGCTGTATGCCACGACAATTCGCCCCATGCGTTCCCGCATGTCGGCCAGACTTGTGGACACGGCCAGAATGGCCATGACCTCGGAGCTTACGGCAATGGCGAACTTCGATTGCATCTGAAACCCGTCCATCTTCCCGCCGATTCCGATTATGATATTTCGCAAGGCCTGGGCGCAAAAGTCCATAATCCAGCCCATGGCCACATTCTTGGGATCGATATCGAGCCGCTTCAAACCTATCTTCTTCAAACGCTCGTCCGAATAGTTGAATTCATGCTGCATGCGCGAGGTAAGGGCTACCATGGCCAGATTATGAGCATTCATGATGGCATTGATGTCTCCGGTCAGCCCCAGTGAGAACGGCGTAAGCGGAATGCACTGCGCCAGACCTCCGCCGGCCGCGCTACCCTTGATATTCATAGTCGGCCCACCGGAAGGTTGCCGGATGGCTCCGATGACACGCCTCCCCCTCTTGCCCAGACCCTCCACCAGGCCCATAGCAGAGGTGCTCTTCCCCTCACCCAGGGGAGTAGGCGTGATGGCCGTAACATCAATATATTTCCCGTCTGGTTTCTTCTTCAGGCGATCTAAAACCTTGGCAGCGTCAATCTTGGCCACATAATGCCCGTAGGGTAAAAGCTCTTTCAGATCCAATTCATCCGCCAGTTGATAGACGGTTTTCATCCGTTTTTCTGCGTCTTCAGCAATCTGCCAGTCCTTGTACTTCCTTGGATCAAGCGCCATAATAAAGCCCCTCCTCTATATGATTTCTCTATTTCTCAAGCACTCTCAGTCAAACCGCCCGCCCGAATCTTTCAACTCACAGACACGGCTTGCATCTTCGCTCAATACACAGACAAAGTTCAACTCCTCACCAAAACTATCCATAGCTACAAAGAGAGGCGCCACGAACTTACTCGCCAAGGCACATCGGGAACTGGCATCCATAACCAGCGCTAATTCCCGCAATCTATCCACATCATCCACCCGTGCCTTCCCGGCCAGCAAAGCTGATAAGATCTGGCCTAACTTCTTGACACCTAGACGACAGGGGACACATTTACCACAAGAGGAAAGGCCATCCTTGCGTAACAGGTCCCGCAATCCTTCTGCCAAACAAAATTGAGAATCTGTATAGATTAGCACATTGGCAGGCCGATCGTATATGACCTTTTCATCGCCTACAAACGAGCGTTCAATCGAATAATGGGCGGGAAGTACATCTCCTTCCAATATGGTATCCCGTATAATGGATTCCACATTATCAGGTCTTACCATGTGGTAAAAGACAGCCCCGCCAATATCCACAAAGACACCCTTCTTACAACGACCGCTGCATACGGTCTTGATCTTACGGATGCTTACCTTGACACCCAGCTCTTTGCACTTCTCCTGGAAGGCAGTTGTAACTTCATGTACCTGGTTGGTACAATTTTCATCCCTGGAGCAAAGAGCGATATAGCTATATCTAGGCTCGGGCACCGGCTAACAACCCTCTGGCTTCCATTTTTTACAGAACTCAGGGCCTAATCTTAATAAGAACTCATTATTTTTCAGCAAGTTCCATGCCATAGATAAACTGGTATAGGAAACACTCTTTAATAAATCAACGGACTGATATTAATGATTATTTTTAGATATACCCGGGGAAACACATCCGCGGGCGTTTCTTTCCTGTGGGACATTGTACCCCATGATGGGGGAAATACCCCAAAAAGCTAGTGTTTGAATGCCCGCTGTCCGGTATAGACCATAGCCACCGGTGGATCGGCCTCATTACAGGCCAAAATTGATTCAAAATCCCTGTCTGATCCGCCCGGATGAACAATGGCGGAGACACCTTCCTTGATACCTACATCAACCCCATCGCGGAAAGGGAAAAAGGCATCTGAGACCATGACCGCACCCTTTAAGCCGCCGTGATTTTCCTTAGCCTCCCGGTCGATTTCCTCTTTGGCCGCCTTATCCCTCTTGCCGGCTGCTATCTCCATTTCCAGTGTCTTATAGGGAATACCATAGCGGTCAAAGCAAAGTGCGTCTGCATACTTGGTATATGCCTTAAACACAGCGATCTCAGCCACGCCGACCCGGTCCTGCTCGCCGGTACCAATGCCCACAGTCACGCCGTCCTTGACGTAGAGAACAGAGTTCGAGGTAACGCCCTGTTCGACACTCCAGCCGAAGAGAATGTCTTCGTACTCCCTCTCTGTAGGCAGCCTTTTAATCCGATATTCCTGTCCCTTGTACACGGTATGGGCCGGTTTCAGATCGTCCCTGGTGCGGATGGCATTGACTGGAGACTGCTGAACAATAATGCCCCCGTCCATAAGGCTCTTAAAATCCACGAAGCGGGCGTTTAAATAATCCTCCAGGCGATCCATCCGGCCAATACGTATGATCCGCAGGTTTTTACGCTGTTTTAGGATATCTACGGCACCCTCCTCATACTCCGGAGCCACCACCACCTCCAGGTAATGCCCGGATACCTCCTCCGCTGTCTCTTTGTCCATGGCCCGGTTGAAGGCCGCGCACCCGCCAAAGGCCGCTATGCGGTCCGCACGATCCGCCCGCCGGTAGGCCTCAGCCGGGGTATCACCATAGGCCACCCCGCAAGGATTATTGTGTTTTACGATAACCACGGCCGGTTTGCGGGTTAAAAATTTCAAAATATTCAATGAATTATCAGCATCAGTGAGATTGGTTTTGCCGGGGTGTTTACCGGCCTGGATCATATCCGCCTCGGTTATAGCGCTTACCAGACCTCGGCCTGGTTCAATGTAATGACACTCCCCGCAAACCAGATTTCCGCCTACCAGCTCATAAAGGGCGGCCTCCTGGCCTGGATTTTCGCCATAGCGTAGTCCCTTCTCCACAAAAACCCTTGATTCATTCGGTATCTTCCAGATTCTCTTCCGGTAAATTAAGGTCTGATCTCCAAAGGTAATAGTCATGGCCTCTGGAAAATGGTCGGCCATAACCGTCTTGTACATCTTCTTTAAGTCTTCCATAGGCCCTTCTCCTTAGTAGAACTACTTTTTAAGCTGTTGATTAATAAGACCATAATAGTGATTAGGCAAGAATTGTCAACCAAAAGATTGGTAACGTTCAAAAGTGTTTACATGGTCTAAAAATTGATTAAATCACGATCTCTTTCTATGGTTAGAGTTCCCCAACAAAAACCAAGAGAAAGAGATCGTGATGGAACAAGAAATACAT
>DSAQ01000050.1 GCA_011046395.1 Pseudomonadota bacterium | reverse complement strand
CAGTTAAGCGAGCTTTCCCCCGGGGAGAAAGGAAAGATTGCTAAGGTGACCGGAACAGGGCCGGCTCACCGGCGTATTTTAGATATGGGCGTGGTGCCCGGGGCCTTAGTGGAGGTAGAAAGGGTGGCCCCCCTGGGAGATCCGGTGGAGATCAAGATCAAGGGGTACCACCTGTCGCTGCGCAAGGATGAGGCAGCGCATGTCCATGTGGAGGCGCTTTGATGAAGGGAGGATTTATGCCGCTTAATATGGTGAACCCCGGTGAAGAGGTTACCCTTATGGCTATACATGCCGGCCGGGGGCTGCAGTCAAGGCTTCACAGTATGGGATTATTTCCGGGTGTAAAGATGAAGGTCTTAAAGGGTGGCCCGGGCCCATTGATAGTTTCGGTAAGAGATACCCGATTGGCCCTGGGTTGCGGAATGGCCCATAAGATTATGGTTGGTTGAGGAAAAATTTTTAAGCTAAAAGTTAGCATATCCTAACTCAGTTTTAGTCATCTAAGGAGGGATCGTGAATGGCCAAAAAGATAACCATTGCCCTGGCCGGAAATCCCAATTCCGGCAAGACCACCATATTTAATAACCTGACCGGTTCCCGCCAACACGTGGGCAACTGGCCCGGGGTAACGGTGGAGAAAAAAGAAGGAAGCCTGAAATACAAGGACTACGAAATTAAGGTGGTAGATCTGCCCGGCACCTATAGCTTAACCGCCTATTCTTTGGACGAGGTCGTGGCCCGCAATTTTGTGGTGGAAGAGAGACCGGACGTGGTGGTGGACATTGTGGATGCCTCCAATCTGGAACGTAATCTCTATCTAACCACACAGTTTATGGAACTAGGCGTAAGGTTGGTCATCGCCTTAAACATGAGTGACCGGGCCGAGGAAAGCGGGCATAAGATCGACACCAAAAAGCTTTCAGAACTTCTGGGCGTGCCGGTGGTCTCTACCATAGGACATAAAAATAGAGGGATGGACGAGCTCTTACAGGCCATTGTGGATGTGGCCGACGGTAAGTTCGATAGAGGCAACGTCACCCCGAGGTATGGGGAAGAGATAGAAGAAGAGATAAGAAAGATAGAGGAGTTGATCCAGAGAGATGCCGGGCTTATGCAGAGATACGCTCCGAGATGGATAGCTATAAAGTTGCTGGAAGGAGACGAGGAAGTCACAAAGAAGGTGACCGGGGAGAAGTGAGGAGGTATGAGATTATGGATAGGCGAGAGATTCTTGATCAGGTAAGAAAAAGTAGTGAGCATCTAAAAGGTATCTTTGATGATGAGGTGGAAACCATCATTGTCGATAGAAGGTATGGCTTCATCAATGGCATCTATAAAAAGGTGGTATCCAGACCGGCGATAGAGCGGCTGAGCGCCTCGGACCAAATCGACCGTGTAGTTTTAAACCGGGTACTGGGGATACCCATCTTTCTATTTTTGATGTGGCTCATGTTTAAATTTACCTTTACCCTCAGCGAGGTTCCTATGGGCTGGGTGGAGTCTGGCCAGGAATGGCTGGGGAACATATTTGGCCGCTTTTTCCCCGCGGAAAGCGCCTTTCAGTCCCTGGTAGTAGAGGGAATTATTGGCGGGGTAGGCAGCGTCATTATTTTTGTACCCATTATCTTTCTCTTATTTTTTTGCATGGCCATACTGGAAGATTCAGGCTATATGGCCAGGGCCGCCTTTGTCATGGACCGCTTTATGCACAAAATTGGATTGCACGGCCGCTCCTTCATCCCAATGATTTTGGGATTGGGCTGCAACATACCGGGAATCATGGCCTGCCGGACCATTGACCAGGAGAGGGATCGGCTGACTACCATCCTGGTCAACCCCTTCATGAGCTGCGGGGCCCGGCTGCCGGTCTATGCCCTGCTTATCGGGGCCTTCTTTCCTGAAAAAGGGGGCACGGTACTTTATTCCATTTATATCCTGGGCATAGTCATGGCCATTGTTATGGCCAAGCTATTTCGAAAGTACCTCTTTCCGGGGCCAGCGGCCCCCTTTGTTATGGAACTCCCCCCTTACCGAATACCTACCATCAAGGGGGTAATTATCCACATGTGGGAGCGGGGCGTGCTTTATCTGAAAAAGGCGGGGACTATTATCCTGGCTGGTTGTGTCCTGGTCTGGTTTCTGGGCAACTTTCCCTGGAGTCCGGAGTATTCAAAAGATTACGACCGTCTGAAACAAGAGGTAAAGGCAGACTCCGCCTCTGGCCTGATCACGAAAGCGGCCAGGGATGAAAGCATAGCCAATCTGGAAAATGAGCAGGCCCGGGAGAAGATGGAGAAGAGCTACCTGGGCGGCCTGGGGAGAATAATAGAGCCGGTGGTAAAACCCTTAGGGTTTGATTGGAAGATCGGGGTTGGACTTTTTGGAGGATTTATTGCCAAGGAGATCGTGGTAGGCACCTTAGGCACCCTTTATGCCGTCGGAGAGGCAGACGAGGAGTCAGCCCCCTTAAGGGAACGGATCCAGAGGGATACCTGGCCGGATGGAAGGAAAATCTATACCCCGCTTACTGCCTTCACCCTGATGGTCTTTACCCTTCTTTATATGCCGTGTGTAGCGGCTATCGGGGTGATCTACCGGGAGACCAATTCGTGGAAATGGCCCCTATTTGCCGCGGGCTATACTACAGCCGTGGCCTGGGTCGTGTCATTCATCGTTTATCAGGGGGGAAGGCTGATAGGGCTGGGGTAAGAAGTCGGGGCAAGACAAAATACTGGGAGAGTATAGATGGAAACCGACAAGAAAGCCGATGTGATTAAGATTATTGATAAGAGTACTGAAGATCTGCATAGCCGGATAGATATGCAGAGGCACATCCTGACCGCCGTCATAGAGAAGAAGATAAAAAAGGCCGAGATATGCCCTGACTGCGTCTTCGCGGATTGTCCGCACAAGAAAAAAATGAAAGCGGTTCTAACTGAGACTGTTGCGGTATTGGAACAAACTAAAACGGCCTTTAAATCAAAGAGATTGGAGGTGTTGCGGAAAAGGCTCATGCAGGTGTTGGCTGAAAGTTCATAGCCTCTAAGGCCCTGCATTTTCAGCTCAAGGCTTTAAGGGATGTCTTACGGTTCTCGCACAAGGCGGGGAAAGTGAAGGCGTAATTTGGATTGTGATAAGCAGTCTAATTTGCGCCTTTTGTTTTTGGAGGTATTGTTATGTGCGTAGCATTGATAGGGGGAATGGACAGGCTGGAAAGGCATTATGTGGTTGAGGCTGGAAGATTTGGAGTTGAACTCAAGGTGTTTACCAAGTTTAAGGCTAATATTCCATTAAAGATCAAGAGGTTGATGCGCTGGTAATCTTCACCAATAAGGTCTCTCACGAGGCAAGGAAGAAGGCGATGGATATAGCAAGGGCCGAAAATATTCCGGTCTTAATGTATCACTCATGCGGAATATGCACACTGAGAGATTGTCTTAATTGTTTAACAAACAAACGGGGAGCCGAGAATGCTAAGACTGGCTCGTCTGTGGCAACAACAAGGTAGATACCGTTTGTGTGGCCGGTATAAGGACACAGATTAGCTTTTAACGAAGATGTATTATCGTCCAGGGATCATCAATAGCAGATACAGTCTGAATTTGGAAAGGCAGGCCGTGCGTTTCCTTTCAGGAAAAAGGAAAAATCAATCAAGGAAAGGAGGTGAAAGCTATGGGTAGACTCATTGATGATTTGATGCATTTGGAACAAGATGTAAGACACATGCACGATGATGTGGAACACATGACCAAGGACTTCGAAGGGTTTGAGGACAATCCCGCGGTGAGGGACCTCAGGGACCACCTGAAGGATCTGGATGCCCATCTCCACGATGTCATGAGCCATGTGGGGCACATCAGAATGGAGACGGAAACGAAGTAATTGAACAATAAAATTCCCTCAAGGGGCGAGGGGAAGGCCCTCGCCCTGGATTGAGGGCGCCGTACGTTAAAGGGATGTCTTACGGTCCCCGCATAAGGCCGGGAAAGTGAAGGCGTAACTTGGATTGTGTTTAGGAATCCGGTTACGCCTTTTTTTGTTTGAAAAGGAGAAATATTGTAGTGGAGTAGCGGGTTATTCGCCAACTGAAAAATGCGAGGTTTAAGATGACGACAATACAACTGGAAGCTTACGTAAAAGAGCAATTTAACATGGGACTGTATCAATTTATCAAAGACAAGGTGGAGGTGGAAAACCTTTACGATTATGAGCTTGCCGGCATTTTAAATGTAAATAAGGTATTCATCGGGAAGTTGAGAAAAACCTTTGGAATGAAGAAGGCCACCAAATTTCCAAGGCAGTTTGAAAGGAACTACGGCGCCGGCGCTGTGGAGAGATTTAAAAAAATCATAGAAAATCCTGACAGCACCCTGGCCGGTGTGGCCAGACATTTCGGGTTTTCCAGAGAATATGCCCGGCAGGTGTATAAAAAGATCTATGGATGCCCCTATGCTGAAGCCTTTCAAAGCAAGCGGCTGGCAAGGAAGCGCAAGCGCAAGGCGCGCGCTAGCAGGAAGAAAACCAAACGTCTCGAGCTATTGATAAGGATCAGAGAAAAAATGAAGTCCCTGGGCTTGACCCCCCATCTCAGGATTCGGAAACACTCGTATGAAATTTTGACAAATGGCTACAAGCTTCTTCTCAGGTACGCCTCAACGACTGTCATGATCGGAAAGAAGCGATATTTCCACATCACAACCGGCGCCGGGCCCGACATTGACTTTGTCATTTGCCTTTGCGAAGACAACGGAGAAGGCATCCATTACGTTATTCCGCGGCATGCCATGCCAGAATGCGGAGTTTACCTTTTACCCGAGGCAGGGTTTGGTGAAAGCAAGTACGCCCGGTTCAAGGAGGCGTGGCATTTGTTAAACCACACACAAAAACCGGATAAAGGAGGTATCATGAGGGCCAAAGACACAAAACAGCCTGTCGGGAAGACGATCCTGGCTGCAGTTCAATCCACCAACGGACCAGGTGTCCGGCCGGGATATATCAATTGTGGTTCACGCCTGGATCATGAAAACAGTTTGAAAGCCAGGTTGAGGGCTGAAATCGACCTGGCCATAAAAGGAGGCCGTGCATGATGGACTCTATCGATAAACTGGACAGGATCGGATGGATCGTATATGTCGGCAGCCTTGCCGCGATGTTTCTTCGGGTGATATATGCGTGGCTGGTATGAATACAGAGATTGTCAAAACTACTCAACCACTCGACCACTCAACCACTCAACCACCAGGGGGATGCATAATGGATAAGGCAATGCCGGATAAGCGGAGCAATTGCTTGAAAAATTACAATAATTTCGAATGGACCTGGTCAAATAACGATATGGAAATATCCTGCCGGCACTATTGCATGCCGGATCGGGATTGTTCTTTATGCCATCGGTTTTGCGATAAAGAAACGATTATGCTGATGTTTTGCCTGAAAGGGGAGTTAAACCTGATCATTACAGAAGACGGCCGGACCGGTGAATATTGCCTGCCTGCTCATACCTATGGCGTACTTTACAGCTCTTGCGGCCGGCGCCGCCTTAAATATCCGTCCGGCCAGCAGGCTCAAATCCTGCAGATTCAATTTCCTTACAGGATTTTTCTGGATATATTAGGAGAAAATGAAATGACAGCGGAACTGCAAAATTCAATAAAAGACCGGGGGCTTTTTAATCAAATCAAACCGATTACCCCTGTCATGCATTTGAGTATCAACCAGATACTGGATACCTCCTTGCACGGAGCAGCCCCGATTTTTTTCTTTATGGCCAGAATTATGGAACTGATAAATTGCATGCTTAATGAAAAGACCGAAGAGAACGGTCTGCCCGTTACTTCTCTTGACATGGAGCAGATGGAAAAGGCGCAGATTATTTTAAAAAATAACCTGGAAGATCCGCCTTCTGTAAATGATCTGGCAAGACGTGTGGGAGTCAGCGCCGCAAAGCTTAAACAGATCTTTCCGAAAGTATGCGGTATGCCGCCTTATGCTTACCTTCGCAAACTCCGCATGGAAAAGGCCCTGGATCTCCTTAACAACGGGAAGATGAATGTCACCGAAACGGCATACGAGGTAGGGTACAGTTCTTTGAGCCATTTTGCCAGGGTATTTGCAGGGCACTTTGGGATGAAGCCGTCGAAAGCCCGCCGTCTGACCCGGATTAAAAACCTGGTAACTACTCAGGTTCACAGTTCCAGGGTTCACGGTTCAAGGTTAAAGAGCGATGAAAATTGAACGTTTTGAAGATACCGTGAACCGTGAACCTAATAGTTAGCCTCCACCGCTATTTTTTCAGCTTCAGGCGTTAGACAGGCCATATAAAGTTAGTTATAACTAACTCAAAACCAGCCAAGCTGTCATTTCAAGGCAGGTCAGGTCTGAAGATTTAAGATTGATGGGAAATAAAAAAACGAATCAAAAGACAGGTCACACCAACCAGGAGGTCAAGGAAAAGATGCTGGGATTATATGATGAGCTTTTCCTCCATCACGGCTACGGTGAGATGAAGGTGGAGATAAGGTTTCTCCGCCGCGGGCAAAAAGAGATTATTATCCACTGCGGCAAGGAGTACAGATATGTGGTCGATTATAAAGAAAGTGTGTAACTATTCAGCCACAGATTCACACAGATGAACGCAGATGGATTTAAATACAAAGAAATAACAGATATTATTCAAAGAAAAAAATCAGTGATGATCAGCGTAGATCGGTGGCTGCGTAGTTACTAAAAAAGGAGGTGATGCAAAAACAGGTGTGAGTACCTGTCGCGGCGAGGCGCCCGAAGGGTATTTTGAGACAAAGCGGATTGACTTAAAAGCCGTAACAGGCCCTGCGGGTGGGTTGTTCACAGGCAAACCATGAAAGGAGTAAACAAATGATTAAGAAAATCAGAAAAAATTTTAAGAAAGTGAACGGCCAGAAAGGTTTTACCCTGCTCGAGATCCTGGTGGTCCTCGCCATCATGGGTTTTCTGATCGCCATGGTCGCGCCCAGGCTGGCCGGCATCTCCGGAAGCGCGGTGGACACGGTGTGCGATTCCAACCAGAACCGGATGGTCACCTACATGTCCAGCTACTTTGAGAAGACAAACCGTTTCCCGAACAACCTGACCAACCTGGTGTGCGAAGATACTGCTACTGCACCTTTATACTTCATTCCCACGGTTTCCGACCAGGATCCGGCTAATGGCCCTGAGACTCTTGCCAAAGAGCTTAATGACAGAAACCACTTTCAAATTCACATTCTCGATGCGGATGAGGCGGCAGAGTTGAAGAACATGGGGATTGTGCAGCTACTTAATCTGAATAGTTATGACAACAGCCCAATTCTTCCTGTCAACCAGGGTCCCAGGATGAAGCCTGTGATTCCTGCTGTGGATGTGGGTGTTGCCATGGTTGGAGTCGGCTACGACAGCAGCGGCTCTGGTTGGGTGAACGTCCTCGGCGAGAGAGGATGGGGCGAGCCTGACAATTTTGGAAGGATCGTTTTTGGTATGGGGCCTGAATGCGGGCTGATCACCTCCGGTGTTATCTCCAATGCCGCGCATTGTCCCGGCGGTATCCAGAACGCCGACAATGTGACCTACAACGATTACATACTCCTTCTCCCAAGGCTTGAGGCAACCGCTGCAAGGATGGCTGGTGTTGAGCCCTTAGGTACCATCGCCGCTCCTGCAGCACTTGGTTGCGCGGCATACGATGTCGAGCCCGATGCTCCTTATGATTATGTTGCCAATGCTAATAAGCTGAAGGTAAGAACGTTTGACATCACCGCGGCCCAGGAAAGATGGCAGTTTGCGACCATGTGCCCGGAAGGCCACATGTACCCTGCTGATGACGAGGAATTCTGGGGTGTTGACCTTGATGACGACGGTAACATTAACTAATCTCTGGTAATTTAACCTTAACCGGGCGGGGAGGAGCCTTCCTCCCCGCCTTTTTTACGGAAAAAAGAATGAGCAAAAGTAACTGCTCAGGTATTTAGGTTGAAGGCTGAAGGCTGAAGGTTGAAGACTGAAGGAAAGAGATGAACATCGAACATCGAACATCCAACATCGAATTTTGAATAATGTATTCCGCCAATTTATAAACTGGCGGAGCACTTCGGTCCCTCAGCATAAACTCAGCGATTTCATCAACATGGTACAACACAACAAAGAATAAATAAATCTCTCACAGGCGCAGAGTCCGCAGAGTTAATTATATTAAAAAGTTTTTCTCTGTGTTTTCTGTGTCCTCTGTGAGTGATCATTGCTGTTTTTTTATTCGATTTTAAAATAATTTGAAGAGCGGAGCGACATCATTATTCGATGTTCAATGTTCAATGTTCGATGTTGGACGTTCATCTTTCAAAACAACTCCGTATGGTATAAATGCAACCAGCAACGAGAACAAAGAAGCTCAAAGCTGAAAGCAGGAAAAAAAGGTTTTCTTGCCTTCAGCCTTCAGCCTTCAGCCTTCAGCCTTCTATAACCCGCAACCAGCACGGCTTCACCCTCCTCGAGGTCCTGATCGTTCTCTTCATCCTCGGGATGATCGCTCTCATGGCCTGGCCGGGCCTGGGTATCCTGGACGACAGGGAGAGGGAGAGGCTCACCCGTGAAAAGATGGAGGTGATCCGCCGGGCCATTGTGGGGGACCCGGACCGGTTTGATGCGGACGGAAGAAGGATCATCGGCGGTTATGTGGGGGATATGGAGAAGTGGCCTGATCTGTGGGAGGCCAGGACTGATATAAAACCATCCGATTTGCTTCCTGATGGTTCCCTCCCCGATCCCCTCCCAGATCCTCCCTGGACTTTTGGCTATCGTTCCTCGGGCCATTTTGCCGGCAAAAAGTGGGTCTGGAACTATCCTTTTCGCAAGTTGCTCGATTACGCTGATCATCGTGACCACATCGGCGGGCTTGAGACTGAAAACGAGGGGCAGCCAAGAGGGCTGTGGACTCAATATCTTGAAGAACATCCGGCTTCACCGCCGGGGGAGATGGAAGACGCCAGGTGGAAAGGCCCCTATATAGTGCCCCCTTCCGATGAGAAACCTTCCGACAGCCAGCACTGGGCGGAAACAGACGATGAATATGCCAACCTTGAGCCGAAATGGAATCCGGTTCTTTTAAAAGAGACATGGGAGGACGGCGACTACTCCCCGGTTGACGGCGCTCTGGGTGAACATTATGACGAAAAAGAGTCCTTCAGGCTCTTGCAGACGGACGGAAGGCTTACGGACGGCTGGGGCCGGGCGTTGAGGTTCTTTATAACCGCTGACCAAGATAGACCGGGAAGCACAATATTCTGGATCATCTCGGAAGGGCCGGATAAAAAAGGGACGTACCCGACAAAAGGGACATTTGCGGCAGGTCTCTGGACCGTAGACCCGGATGACATCATGAGCAAGGCGTATGACGAAACAGACGAATACAACAAAGACAACATCGTTATGAAGATATACTCCCATGAATGGGAGGCTGTCTTTAAGGAGATAAATGAAAAGAAAGAGATGGAGACCGAAGCGCTCTTTCTCAGGATAAAAAGGGCCATTTTGGGCTCATCCCCCGGCGGCATGAACGACGGATTTACAGGGGATGTGTGCCGGTGGCCAAGGCTCTTCAGGTGGGAGGATCCTGCCTGGGATGACGAGGATGGAATACCGGTTTCCTATACAAAAGGACAGATCAGGGAATTATGGACAAGGACGCCGAACAGCAGTGATCCGGGCGACGATGTGGATGAGCCGGCCTGGGCGCACGCCGGCATCGGCTGGCGCGGCGAATATCTCCAGACCCCCTGGGGTATCAATGGGGAACAGTTTGTCAGGGATGCCTGGGACAGGGAGGTTTTGTTTTTTAAAGACAATGCCAATGACGCCATTATGATCCTTTCCCGCGGGATTGACGGAAAGTTTGATTTTTACGATACCGACACCCTGCCGGAGGGCGCGCCTGATGGCGTTAACGATTACCTGGAACCGGCGAGTTACACCGAGGCGATTGATGTAACAACATATAATCCCAATGATGCAGGCGGGTATAACGCAGACAATATCGTCCTGATTGTCAGGAAAAGCGACTGGTATCCGGGATTTTTCACGTTGAACAGGTTTACAGTCAACAACGCTGTGTCACTTACCACCAAGGCGTGTCTTTTCTATGATGACGGGAGCACGGACATCAGAGTGGCAAATCGTGGGAACCCGGAAGACGGCAATTTTGCCGGAGGCGTATGGGATGTAGGTTCTGCTTCTCCCCCGCCGTATGCATTCAACTATACCAATATTACGGCGAACAAGATAAAGACAGGGGCCAGATATCTGGTCTTCTGGAACGATACGGATGGAGATAATGTAATTGATGCGGGTGAAAACCAGTATTCCGCCATCTATAACATTAGCACCAACAATTCTATGGAACCGCGGAATGATATTACTCTCGATGCGAACGTGGATTTTAGCGCCGCGCCATAGATAGGATTGAGGCTCCGCAGATTACGCAGATTACACGGATTAGATGGAATTGTTCTTTAATAATCTGCGAAAATCAGCGTAGATCTGTGGCTGAATAGTTATTAATCTTTTATCTTTTTTTCGTGTTTTCGTACCTTCGTGTTTTCGTGATAAAAAATGAAAATGTTTGACAGAAAATTATTGGCCGTTGAGGTTGCCGGCAGACATATAAGGGCTGCGGTAGTCACAAAAAAGGGCAAGGGCTTAGAAATACTCGATTTTTCACAGGTAGACAGGCCCGATCCTGAGGACGATCTGCCAGCAATTGAGGCCATCAAGACCCTTGCAACGCGGATGGACTACACCTCCGGCCCGGCCGTATATGTCACCTCGCTTGCCAGGGCTGTCGAGATCTCCATGAACAGGAAAAAGGTCTCGAAGATGAAGCATTACCAGCTCATGGAGGCGGTAAAGTGGGAGGTGGAACCATACACGGGCGTGACCGGTATGCAGGCCCTTATCGGGGCAAAAAAGGAGGACAAGGCTGCTGCTGATCCCGGGATGGTACCGGAACCGGATGAGACAGATATTACCGTCAACGTATCGGTGCTGGAAAGGAACATATACCGTGCCATAAAAGAGAGGTTTAAGGTTGCCGGATTCAAGCTGGCCCGTATCTACCCGCCGGAGGTCTGTTTTTACATGCCGGTCTTTATCGAGGAGTTTGAGGCCCCCAGGGCTATCCTCGACATCGGACAGGATTACTCCAACTTTGCCATCCTGAAGGGAGAAAGACCTGCCCTTATCAACACCCTTCCGGTCAGCATGGAAGCAATTATTGACCATCTGACAGGGAATCCCTCCGGAGAACTGGAAAGTACCCTGAAATTCACGGCAAGACAGGTTCCTGAACCTATGCCGCTTATAATAAGCGGACCCGGAGCAGGGGACAGACGCATTGTCGATTATATCTCATCTCTCTGCGCAAACGGGGCGGAACCGATCGCCTTAAAAAAAGCAGCCGGTCTCACAGGCGCCGGTGATGACAGCCTGAATGCGGTCTATGCCACGGTGGCCGGGGCCGGCATCAGGGAGCTGAAGTCAAAAAAGGAGAGGCTCACAGGCATAAACGATGTGGAGCCCCTTGTTCCCCGTTTGAAAAAGAGCGCCTATCTCATGCCGCTGATAGTCACCGTCCTTCTGATAACCTTTCTTTTCGGACACTTTCAGTATATGAGGTGGCAGGAAAGTTCCTTTAAGTCAAGAATAACGAGGCTTTCAGCAGAGTTGCAGGAGAAAAAGGCCCGCAATGCAAAATACGACGAGGCAAAAAAGGAATTAGAGGACCTCAAAAAGGAGATTGATTTTACGAAAAACAAGATTGCCTTTATCACCGGCAGGGCAGATGAGGATATCGTGCAGGTCATCAATTTTTTCAGGGACCTTGCCGGTTCCATCCCTGAAACCGTTATCCTTGAAAAGCTAATTCAGAAGGACACGTTGGAATACGAGCTCGCAGGCCTATCTTTCGATTTGAGTTCCGTGGGAGGATTTGCCACAAGGATGCAGAAAAAAAGATGGTGTGAATCCGTGGTGATAAAATCTCTTAAAAAAGCAGACAAAGGGGGGCTTCAGTTTGAGTTCCTTGTAAAGACGCGGATGGTAAGTGAATGAGAAAGCTGACCAAGCTCGAGAAATTCGGGCTTATTGCCGCCATTATTATTGCGGGGACCTATTTTTATATAGGAAGGATCTATGACCCCCAGGCAAAGGCCCTGAAAAAAACCGTTATAGAACTGAACAAGATTATAGGAGAGGTTAATTCCATCAAAGAGGTTTCATCTGAAGAATCGATTAACAGAACAATCAAAAAGCACAAAGAGGAGCTTGAGGAGATCAGGGCCGTTTGTGAAACCAAGGCAAAAAAGACAGGGGAGGAATCGGAAATCACTGAGATCTTAAACAGGATAAACAGGCTTGCCGATCAAAACCGCCTTGTAGTGAAAAGCATTGTCCCCAAAGGAAAGGTTGCCGGCGCCTTATTTGCCTGGTCTTCCTTTGATCTTGATATGGAAGGCTCGTTTTATTTTTTTCTGGAGTTTCTTTCCGGTCTTAAAAAGCTGCGCGAACCGGTGAAGATTCAGGGTATAAGTATTAAAAAGAACGGTGACGTTGGTGATGTCCTTAAGATTAATGTGACACTGATGATTTAGGAAAGGGAAGTTGTAGGGTGGGCAATGCCCACCCTACGATTTTTGCATGACAAAACCAGCAACAAGAAACAAGAAACGAGAAGCCAGAAGCCAGAAACGAGAAGCATATGAAAAGAAAGATTATCGTAACAACTTTTGTTTTGTTTTTCTCTTTAGCCGCCACGGGGTTCTGCCAGGAGAGGAGTCCCTTTGAAGAGGCTCCCAAAAGTCTTTACAACTATGAAAAGGCCCTGGCCACCCTCAACCTGAAGGGGATCATAACCACTGACCGGTTCAGCAGGGCCATCTTCCTGGTACGCAGAGCGGAGGATAAAGAGGCATACGCGGTTTTTTCCCCGGGGGATAAATTCTGCGTAACCGTGGAAGGTTTGAAATACACCTTTACAGTAAAAAGCGTCGAGAAAAAAAGTGTAACCCTTCTGGATGCCGATGGAAAGACCTATGGGGTATCGCCGTAATGCTGAAAACAGATAAGAAGCGGATGTTGTTTCTCGCCCTTGTATTTCTCCTGTTTTATATCGCAGGATGTTCCCACACCGCAACCCGAAGTGGAATGGATGGCGGTATCGCCGCCCCGGAGGAAATCCTTGAGGCTCCGAAAAGACCGGATTCATTACCTGAAATGCCGGAAGAAAAGCCGATTGTAAGGATCATATCGGGCGCTGAAGTAAGCGGCATTGAAGAGGCGCAAAGGATGCTTTCCGGAAAAGAAGACGGGCTTCCCGGTATGAAGGAGATGTTGCATACCATCATTTTAAGGGATGTCCCGGTCGGGTTTATTGCGGAGACCCTGACAGAGATGTGCGGGTACAATGTGATTGTATCAAACGGGGCTGCCGGGCAAAAGATCAGCATTTATATGCAGGGCCTGCCGTTAAGGGAGGCGCTTGAGTCCGTATGCCGGTTAAACGACCTGTGGTACAGGGAGGACAGACAGGTTATCACGCTCATGACCGCAGAAGAATATGCAAACGAGATGGTGGTCAGGAGAAATGAAAAGACCAGGGCCTTTTACATGCGATACACCAATGCTGAGGACATGGCAAAGATCATCCAGGCCGTCATGGGCGCCCAGGTTGAACTCAAGTTTATTTCCGGCGAAAAGGTCTACGGCCATGTTGAGGCGGACAGTTCGTCAGGAGGAGGCGGTTCTGCCGGTGCGGCTAAACCTGTTCTGACCGAGGAGGATAAGAAAAAGCTCCTGGCCCTGGGGATTACGGAAAAAGAGACTGATGTCGTGGCATTGGCAGAAAAGATAGGCAAGGCGCTTCCCGCTACAATCACGGTATTTAAGAGAAACAACTGCATCGTGGCCAGGTCCCTTGATGAAACCCTTTTACAGGAGATGGGCAGAATCATCGAGGCGCTCGATACGCCCACCAACCAGGTACTGCTGGAGGTAAAGATTTTCCAGATAAATCTTGGCGATGAGTTTCAAAGTTTTTTCCAGATGGATTATTCAGATCCGCAGCATGCTGAGGCGGGCGGTGGTTTTTCCCGGGGCGGGCACGCCTTGTCCTCCCTCCCCGGCCTGGGGCTTGCTTCATCAACGCTTGGATACCTCTTTTCAAATGAGTTTATAAAGGCACGGATTCAGTTCTTTGCAAGCCAGGGGCGGGTCAATATCCTCTCCACCCCGTTTCTTATGAGCGCCAATAACAGCAAGGTGGAGTTCTTTGTTGGTGAAGAAACCCCGCTCAGGGATGATGTGAAGGTCACTACCACACAGGCCGTCGTAACCGGCGATGTAGGCGCTGTTGTAACCACAGCCATTGATGTAAAGATCAGGAGAGAGGAGCTTGGAACGGACGTGACCATATCTTCATTCATCAATGAGGACGGCACCATTACCATGGATATAGAGACTGACATATCTACCGCAAATCTGAATATGACGCAAGTAGCCGTGGTGAATCCCGCGACCGGTGAGACAACGCTCTTTCCGCTGGACGGGGTGAATAAGAACACAATAAAGTCCATCATTGCGGCAAAATCGGGTCAATCCGTGGCGATCGGAGGGATCATAAAAGAACAGGACAAATCCGAGGAAACAAAAGTTCCTGTTCTCGGTGATATCCCTGTTCTCGGATTTTTCTTTAAAAAGATAATAAAAGATAAGACCAAGACAGAAACGGTTATTATCCTGACTCCGCACGTGATAACCCATCCAGCCCTGGCAGGGAAGACATCAGGGGAATTTCTGAACAGGAGGAGCTCCCATCCCGCGGTAGTGGATGAGAAGGAGAATATTTTGGAGTACAAAACAAAAGATTGATTCGCAGATTACACAGATTACACAGATTACACAGATTACACAGATTACACAGATTACACAGATTAGATAGTATCGTAGGGGCATTGCCCACCAATAACTCGAATTGCGGTGGGCAATGCCCACCCTACTTTGTACTGCGGAACCAGCAACCAGTAACGAGTAAGGAGCAAAATGACTGATCGTGCAAAAATCATGAATTTGTCTGCTAAGCCACGGAGTATGACCGAACTGTTTCGGGAGACCATGAAAAGGAAGGCCTCGGACCTCCATCTTAACGCGGGCATGGCTCCTGTATTCCGCATAAAGGGACAACTGCATCCCATGGAGTGCGATCCCTGCACCCCGGAAGAGATAAAAGATATGCTTTACAGTCTTCTTGCACCAAGACACAAGGATGTGCTCGAAAAAAAGAAGTCTGTAGACCTTGCCCTGAGCATAAACGATGTGGGGAGATTCAGGGTCACGGCATATTACCAGAAGGGGGCGATAAGCGTGGCCTTCAGGCTGCTTATGGACGGGATGCCGACTTTTTCGAGCCTTAACCTCCCGGATAGCCTTTCAAGGCTCTCGAAGTTTCGTGACGGTCTGGTTCTTGTGACCGGTGTGACCGGTTCCGGCAAATCAACCACCCTGGCCACGGTGATTGACGAAATCAACTCGATTTCCAGGCTCAACATCATTACTATTGAAGATCCTATCGAATATATTCACCAGAACAATAAATGCATTATCAACCAGAGAGAGCTGTATACAGATGTGGATTCTTTTGTTGCGGCCTTAAGGGATTCCCTCCGGGCCGACCCGGATGTGATCCTGGTAGGCGAGATGAGGGACACGGATACGATACGCACGGCGATTATGGCCGCGGAAACAGGCCACCTCGTCTTCTCAACCCTTCATTCCAGGGATTGTATTTCATCCATAAACAGGATGGTGGGGGCATTCCCGGCCAATGAACAGGGCCAGATCAGGCAGCAGCTCTCCTCTGTGCTGCGGGCGATGATCTCCCAAAGGCTTCTACCCAACGCGTCAGAGACCGGAAGGGTCCCCGCCGTGGAGATCATGTTCCGCACCCCCGGGATCTCCAACCTTATTCGTCAGGGCAAGGACGATATGATCTATTCCTCTATTGAGACCGGTATCCACGAAGGGATGCAGACCATGGAGCAATCCCTCATAAAGCTGATCGACGAGGGGCGCATTACCATGGAGATGGGCCTTGCATCCGCCAGAGACCCGAATCTCCTCAAACAGAGGCTTTCTACCCGGAGAATTTCGAGAGAGCCCTTTTCGTGGGAGAACAACAGGAAAAGATTCAGGAATTGAGATCCGCAGATTACGCAGATCACACGGATTAGATGGAATTGTTCTTTAATAATCTGCGAAAATCAGCGTAATCTGTGGATAGATTAAACAATTGACAAATGACTAATAACCAATAACTAATAACAAATAACTACTATGGCACGATTTGATAAATTCGGTGAATTTCTTCTTGAGAAAAATGTGGTTACACGCAAGGCGCTGTCCGGGCTGCTCGCCTCCCAGCGACTGGTCAGGGAAAAGATCGGAACCATTGCTGTAAAAGAAGGGTTCTTAACTGAAGAGGAACTGGCCGGTTACCTGTCGGAATTTCTGGGTATTCCCCTCCTCAACCATGAGGTGGAAATCATTGAAAAGGGGATTATCAAGACAATCCCAAAAAAAATAGCATTAAAGGCAGAGGTGCTTCCTGTGGGGACGGGTGAAAAAGGAGAACTCTTGCTGTTATGCGCAGGCCCTGTACAAATGGCTTTGCTCCAGAACATATCGAGATTGGCCAATAGACAGGTGAAGCTTGTTCTCACCACATCCACAAAACTCAAGAAGATGCAAAACCTCTTCTACACCATGGAGTACGATACATCCATAAGTCTGAATGACAGGATCGAGGTGGAGAGTATCGGTTTTGCCATAGAGCTGTTGGAGAAAATCATGCTTCGGGCTATCAACAAGGGGGCATCGGACATCCACGTAGAACCCGGCATGGACGAACTCGTTATCCGGTTCAGAGTAGACGGCATGCTGATAAAGACGGAAACACTCCCCTACGACTTGTGCAGCAAGCTCATATCGAGAATAAAGGTAATGGCCGGCCTCGACATTGCCGAGAGGAGAAAACCGCAGGACGGCGCCTTTTACTTTAAGCCCCAGACTCTTGATGTGGATATCGAAGGGGTAAATGTCCGGGTATCGGTCATCCCTGCTGCCCACGGAGAGAAGGCAGTGCTCCGGCTGCTGCCGCCCCATGATGAGGCCATTCATCTCGATTCGCTCGGCATGCAGCCGGAGTTACTCGAAAGTTTTAAGAAATATCTGAGATCGCCCCATGGCATCGTGCTGGTAACAGGCCCTACCGGTTCCGGCAAATCAACTACCCTGTATGGCTCCATGCAGAGGCTCCGTTCCGAAACCACCAATATCACCACCATTGAAGACCCTGTGGAACTGACGATAAGAGGCCTAACCCAGACCCAGGTCGATTCAGGTGAGAATATCACCTTTGCAAAGGCCATGCGGGCCATTTTGCGGCAGGACCCGGATATTATCATGGTCGGCGAGATCCGGGACATAGATACCCTGCGTGTGTCCCTGCAGGCTGCAATCACCGGCCACCTTGTTCTTTCTACCCTCCATACCAACGATGCGCCCAGCGCCTTCAGCAGACTCATGGATATGGGGGCCGAGCCCTTTCTGGTGGCCGCATCGGTTCGCGCTGTACTGGCCCAGAGACTGGTCAGGGTTGTATGTTCCTATTGCAGCGAATGGACCGATATTAGCGATGCAGAGCTTTCAATGCTCGGGATTAAATGCACGGAGAGATTCAAGGTCAGACGGGGAAAAGGATGTGATTTTTGCAATAACAAGGGGTACAGGGGCCGGATCGGCATCTACGAGCTTCTCTGTGTGGATGACGCCATAAAAAAGATGGTTATGGAGAAAGCAAATTTTGAGGAGATTCGTACTTTTGCCAGAAAAGAGAAAGGTTTTAAAACCCTGAGGGAGGATGGGATATCAAAGGTAAGGAAAGGGATCACAACCCCGGAAGAGATCATGCGGGTGACTATGGAGTAGACCATGCCGATTTACAAGTATACAGCCATTGATGCGGACGGGAAAAAGGTAAAGGCGACTGTTGCAGCGGCTGACAAGGCCGGGGCCGCGAGCCAGGTTACGGCTAAAGGGCATTCACTGATTGAGATAAACGAGAGCTTTGAGGGTAAAGTCGAGGGTTTTGAGGCCGGTGCAGGCGACTTTTTGACCATGATAAGCCGGGTCAGGACAAAGGATGTTGTTCTTTTTTTCCGCATGCTCTCCTCCCTTATTTCATCTAACGTAACCATAACAGAGGCCCTCGATATCCTGCACGGGCAGACAGAGAACAGAAAGCTGAAAAAGATACTCTCTGAGGTCAAGGCTAAGATCGAGGGGGGTATCCCCTTAAGTGACGCCTTTGTCGGATATCCCAAGGTGTTTCCGGAAATGGTGGTCAACATGGTGCGGGCCGGAGAGCTGGGCGGTATCCTCGATGTTGTTCTTGAAAGGATTTCCGACTACCTGGAAAGCAAGGCAGCCTTGAGATCGAAGATGATCTTGAGTTTTATTTATCCGTCCGTAGTGCTGGTGGTTACTGTGGGCGTGGTAATCTTTCTGGTGGTGTTTGTGATCCCCAGGTTTGCATCACTATTAGGTGGAGGGAAATTACCGTGGAATACCCAGTTTCTGCTCGATACCGCAGATTTTTTGACGGCCCATGCCATTCCTATCATCATGACGGTTGTCGGCTTCATAGCAACGATAATCACCCTGATGGTCGTGCCTGAGTCGAGATTTTATGTAGACAGGTACAGGGTGTTGATCCCCGTGATAGGCCCTGTCTTCCGGTACGGGGTAATCGTGCAGTTTGCAAAGACCTTTTCCGCACTTCTGGAAAGCGGAATTCCCTTAATTGAAGCTTTAAGGGCAACCAGTGGTACCATCTCAAACCTGGCCGTAAAGAAGGTGATAGAAGGGATGATCTCTAAGGTTCTGGCAGGAGAACCCCTTTCTGCGGCTGTTATCGGGGAAGGTACGTTTACACCAATGGTAGGCGCCATGGCGAAAATCGGCGAGCACTCCGGACTTCTGGACAAAGCCATGGTAACGGTTGCAGATCTTCATGAAAAAGGCCTTGCAAACAAGATTGCCAGGATGCGCGCCATGATTGAGCCCGTGCTTATCATTGTCCTGGGCAGTATTGTCGGATTTGTGGCCTGGGGTTTGATTGCAGGAATGCTGTCCATGTATGGGAAAGCGACCTAAGGTGAGCACTTTTAATTTTGGAGGAAGTAGAAGATATGAAAAAACTTATGGTTATGATTATGTTCCTGATTTTTTGTTGCGGTTGCTCGTCCGACAGGGCGGAAAATACGATTGCCCGGTTCGAGGGTGGAAATATTACAAAAGAGGACCTGGCTGCCCATCATAAGAAACTGAAAATGGAGAGCAGGTACAGAAATAATCCTGAACAATTGACCCCTGCATTTATTTTTGACCATGCCCTGAATATGGAAATGATTATCGCCAAGGGCCTGAAAGAGAACCTGCACCTGGATCCGTGGGTCAGGCAGGAGATACATGGCTTCATGTCCGATCTGTTTCTCAAAGTAATGCAGGACAGGCTCGTCCCTAAGATAGATAAGGAAAATATTACCGAAGAAGAGATGACGCAGTTTTACGAGGAGCATAAAGAGAACTATCTAAAAAAGGCGCTGTACGGGATAAAGATGGTGAAAACCGATGACGAAGAAAAGGCGAAATCTGTTATGCGCGAGATAAGGGAAGGCCGGATTACATTTGAAGACGCAGTAAAAAAATACTCGACAGATGAAAAATCTAAGGACAATGACGGCTTTATCGGAACAAGGAGCCTTGACAGATTTCGTGGCAACTGGCGGCCAGCGATTGAAAATTTAAAGTTAAACAAAGTTTCTGATCCGGTAAGGATTGATGACCATTACTATATCTTCAAGCTTATCAAAAAGACCGAGCCTTATCAGTATACCTATGAAGAAAAACGCGCTTACATAAAAAATGATGTGCTGTACGACAAATACAGGAAGGAATGGCAAAAAACCTATGACAGGCTGAAAGAGGAATTCGAGGTCAAGATTGATGAAGAAAAGCTGCAGGGGTTTTGCATTGAGGGATTGAGGGATTGAGGGATTAGATTGGATGATTGGATAAAATGTTTAAACAATCTGCGAAATCTGCGGATGGGATTGAGGGATTAATACATAGGCGGTTCGCGAACCGCCTATTGCGGAGGTCTACCCATGAAAAGATCGATTATAATGTTTCTGGCTCTGGCCATTCTGGTCGGGGTGCAGACCGGTGCTGATGCTCATAGCACCAAGGGAAGAGAAAAAATTCTCTTGAAAAAAGATGTTATTGCAGTAGATGACGTGGCTTACTATATCGAGCCTTACGTGCACAGGAAAAAATACAAAGGGGAATATGAAAAAAGCAAGAAGCGGTTTTATGTGAGGGATTTCATAAAAGTGGAACAAAAAGATGGAAGCGCCGATGTCTTTTTCACGGTCCTGGACGTTAAAGAGAACAGGACTTTTGAAGATTCCATGGCCTTTACAAGAAACAGGGATGGGACATGGTCTCATATTGATGAGGAAGGGACAAAGATAGCGCAGGTTTATACATATGTTGATAAGAAGGGGTATTATTATAAAAAATATGTATTACCGGGTTCCTGCTCAGGGATAGCTCTGGCTGGAGGGATTCTGATATTTTTCAGGATAAGAAAACGTTTAAAAGAGAGATCATGAAGCGGTTTAAGGATCATAACTCCTTATGATTGAAATTATTAGAAGGCTATTGATCGCAGGTATTGCTCTGGGCGCTATTGCAGGAAATTCGGATGAAATAAAAAAATTCTTCGATGATACAGTCGCGGTCACACAGCAGATTGCCACGGCCGGAGATATGCGAAGCATAAGTATTATGCTTGATTATGAATTCATGCGCCGGGGCCGCTATCCCAGGACTGAACATTTTGAAAGATGGATGGAAGCAAACTTCAAGGAGAATGAGCTTAAACCTTTGACCACTGACCATTGGGAACGTGAATTCGTCTATACGGCAACCAAAGATCAAAAAAGGTACACACTCATAAGCTGCGGGCCTGATGGAATAGAAGAGACAGAAGACGATATTAAAATTACAGGACCATGAGTGAAGAAGCTGAAAGTTAAAAGCTCAAAGCTGAAAGCTCAAAGCAATTGGTTTTATTCTTACTTTGAGTTCGATGCTTGATAGCAATAGGGAGTAAAACAGATGGAAAAAGTAAAAAAAGTGCGCAGAAAGTATATTTTAAACAAGCCTTTCCAATTCGGGTACGTAACTATACTTATTCTCTTGCAACTTTGTGTTGCCATATTGGCAGGACTTGTGAGTTCTTATTTTTATCTTTTTGTCTTTAATTACGATAATCTCACTATTCAGCACAATTACAGCCTTTTCCTCCAGTGGGCAATTGTGCTTGGGACTTTATCCGTTGTACTGATAATATGGGGTATTGTTTATACACACAGGATAATCGGGCCTATCTACAAAACACGTATTTTACTTCGAGCTGCAGCATCAGGAAATATTCCACGCGGTAAAATCAAATTCAGAAAAAATGATAAATTTAAAGACCTTGAAGATGACCTTGCAAGTTGTTTTGAGACCATGCAAAAATACAAGCAGGGCTCGGGTGAATAATTGGGCTTTTTTTCGGAAAAAACCAGCAGAGATTCGTTGCTTGCCGGTGTATTATTCCTGTCATATGCCTCTTTGATATTTGCAATACCTATCCAAGATATCGGTAACGTTCAAATAAGAAACGCATATTTACATGACCGTCCCCCCTGATTGCCCTGGTTAGCTATCTTCTCCATTTTTGTACTCTTTAAATTGAAGCTGGGCCAGGTAAAAAATTTCCCGAAAAAATTAAAAAAAGATTGACAATTAAATTTCCCCATGATAGTTAGGTTTATCTAACTTAATTGTGTCATCCTAATTACTATTTATAGCCATCATGTCTAAAGAATTTTTGACATCTACCATGGAAGATTATCTGGAGGCCATTTTTAATCTGGAACAGGAGGTTAAGGCAGTCCGGGTTAAGGATATTGCCAGGCGTATGGGAGTTAAGCTGCCCACTGTCACCGGCATGCTGAATACCCTGGTTCGAAGGGGCTTAATCAATCATGAGAAATATGAATATGTGGAGCTAACCCGGGAAGGGCTAGAGCTGGCCAGAGAGGTTAACCGCCGGCATGAGATTCTACGTAGATTTTTCACCGACATATTGAACATAGATGCCAGCCAGGCCGATGAGGATGCCTGCAAAATGGAACATGCCATAAGTCCCTCTTCTCTGGAAAGGCTTGTGCAATTTATGGAATTTGTCGAGTTCTGTCCCAGAGGCGGGGCCGGGTGGCTGGAATATTTCAGTGAATATTGCAGGCATGGCCGCTCAAAAGATAAGTGTCTGGAACATATGAAGGAATTTATAAAAGGCCAG
This sequence comes from Pseudomonadota bacterium, assembly GCA_011046395.1. Lineage (GTDB taxonomy): Bacteria > Desulfobacterota > QYQD01 > QYQD01 > QYQD01 > QYQD01. Next base: position 3,739 of record DSAQ01000050.1, on the reverse strand, counting down.
CCGTCATAGGGCGGAAGATAAAAAAGACCGGGATATGTCCTGACTGCGTCTTCGCGGATTGTCCGCATAAGAAAAAAATGAAAGCGGTTCTAACTGAGACTGTTGCGGTATTGGAACAAACTAAAACGGCCTTTAAATCAAAGAAATTGGAGGTGTTACGGAAAAGGCTCATGCAGGTCTTGGCTGAAAAATCATAGCTTAAAGCTCTCGGCTCAAGGCTCGAAGGGATGTCTTACGGTCCTCGCATAAGGCGGGGAAAGTGAAGGCGTAACTTGAATTAAAGCAATTCAGGTTACGCCTTTTGTTTTATCAATTTCAATTTCATCAAGGAAAGGAGGTGACAAGATGAAGTTAGCTATACCAGCTGAAGGCACCGACCTGAATGCAGTCATAGACTCCAGGTTCGGTAGATGTCAGTATCTTCTGGTAGTCGAAGCGGAAACCATGAGCTTCGAGGCATTGGAAAATCCCTTCAGGTCTGCCCATGGAGGAGCGGGAATAAAGGCAGCCCAGTTTGTTTCTGATCGTGGTGTGAAGGCTGTCCTGGCAGCAAATATCGGGCCTAATGCCTTCAAGACCCTGAAGGCTGTGGGGATACCGGTGGTTGCCGGACTCAATGGAGAGGTCAGGCAGGCCGTAGAGGATTATAAGATGGGAAAATTTGAGACTTCCCAATCTGCTCCATCTGGTCAGATCAATGACAGAGCCTGCTCGAATATGAAGGGAAAGGGACTTGGTCCTGGGGGCGAATGTGTCTGCCTGGCATGTGGCACTACTGTTTCGCATAGGCCAGGTTTTCCCTGCAGGGAAGAGGTATGCCCGAAATGTGGGGGTAGAATGAGAAGAAAATAAAATCTAAAAGGAGGTCTAAACCATGAAATTATTGAGTGATGTAGAGCCCGAGGCAAGGGTAGTTGTTAAGAGGATTGAGGGAGGCAAAGATGTAACAGGGCATCTTAAAGATCTGGGTATTACCGAAGGGATTGAACTTAATGTACTGGCACACGTGCCTGCCCATGAACACCGGGGAGCCATTTCAGCCAGGGCTGCCGGGAAGGATATTGCCCTGGGGCATGGGATGGCTGAGAAGATATACCTGGAGAGGGCAGGGGCTATGACTACCCTCCTGGAATTGGAAGAAGGAGGTAAGGGAGTTGTCAAAGCCCTCGGAGGCGGAAAGGACTTTGCAGCCTGGATTTCTGAATTGGGTATTAAAGAAGGCTCTGAGATAGAATTTCTAAGGCATCTGCCTGACCGGACCATATTATTCAGGATAGCTGACAGGGAAATAAAGATGGGCGAAGGCCTGGCATCGAAGGTTCTGGCAGAATATGAGGGAAGATCTGTCCAGATTAACTTCCTCTCACAGGGTAAGAAGGCTAAGGTAACCAGAATCATCGGTGGCGCAACTGTTAAGCAGAGACTGGATGAAATGGGATTTAAAGAAGGTGCCGATGTAACCCTGACGGGAAGTGAGCCAGCAGCCCCAACCCCGCAAAGGGGGAAATATGTGCGCGCCAAACTGGGTGAGCAGCTTATAACTATTGGTCATGGTATAGCCGAGAAGGTTTGGGTGGAATAAATGGGATAGTTAACGAATGGGTGGTTCAGATAAAATCACCTGCTAACCCCTCCTTTTGGGTCTAAGGTAAAGGCCAAAAGGCCTTTACCTTACCCTTTTAGGGTTGGAAGATGGGGTCTTTTAACGTCATAAGGGCAGCGGTAAGATTGATATTGTCAGGTTTGAGGGTAAGCCTGTCCCCTTTGCAGAGATCGAGGTGGAATACCTGAATCATGATATAAAGGGAAATGCCTTCGACAAGAGGGAAAAGGTAAGGGCGCCACAGGATGCTTTTGTTACACAGACCATAAAGGCAGATGCAAATGGTGTATTTACCTAATGCTATTTCTAAGGCTGGCTGGTGGGGATTTGCAGCACTTATGGAAGGTAAACCTATCGATGGCAAGGATAGTGAGGTAGGGGCTGTTATCTGGGTTCAGGTACGGGATATGAAGTAGATACAAAAAGGCATTTAAATCAAAAAGATTTGAGGTCCTGCGAAAAAGGCTGACGCAGGTATTGGCTGAAAGCGAATAGAGAAAAGCTTTAAGGGATGTCTTACGGTTCTCGCACAAGGCGGGGAAAGTGAAGGCGTAACCTGGATTTGATTCAGATCACGTCTTTTACTTTTGGAGGTATTGCTATGTGCGTAGCATTGATTGGAGGAATGGACAGGCTTGAAAGGCATTATGTGGTTGAGGCTGAAAGATTTGGGATTGAACTCAAGGTGTTTACCAAGTTCAAGGCCAATATCCCGTTAAAAATTAAAAATGTCGACGCATTGGTAACCTTTACCAATAAGGTCTCTCACAAAGCAAAGGGGGAGGTGATGAGTATAGCAAAGGCCGGGGATATTCCTGTCTTAATGCATCACTCGTGCGGGATAAGCACACTGAGGGATTGTCTCCGTTGTTTAGTGAACAGAGATGAGTAGAGTAATTAAAGGTCAAGAGAGGGTGGAAGAATCAGTGTCAGAAAAAAACAGATAAGGAAGAAAGGAGAAGGTTTATGAGGAAAAACTTTGTACTTTTATGGGCTGTTTTATTTATAACGGCCATGGCGCTCCCGGCTGCCGCCGTGGATCTGAGCATCAGCGGTTACTACCAGGTACGCGGCTTCTATCAGAGCAATGCTAATCAGGGTATGGTTACGCCGTGGGATGGATCATCCGTACCAGCCGCTGTTGATAATTCATCGCCAGCGGACGCTGATTACACTGATCCAGGCGATTTTCCCGGCAATTACGCCAGCCCGGAGGCCTGGTGGGATCATTTCCTGTGCATCGAGCCGGTGTTCAAGATAACCGACAACCTGAAACTCCATGCCGCCATCGGCGTCTTTAACAACCAGATGTGGGGGAGCAGTGAGACCAGCGGCGCTTGCTCTTGGGCCGGTGAGGTAGGCGTGGATGCCTTTGGCGCTGACGCCACAAACATCAGTTGGGATGCCGCTTACATCGAATGGGCCACGCCGAAAGGCACCCTTATGGTGGGCCGCATGGCCGGTAACTACATCTATTTTACGGATTGGGCCAACACCGAGATGTGCTTAGACCGCATCGAATATCTGTCTCCCGAGTGGAACGGCTTCAGCCTCAACGCCTTTTATGAAAAGCGCCAGGAGAAAAGTGCCACTTCAGGCAAAAATGCGGCAGACGAGGACGAAGACCGCTACTCCCTCGTCCTCCAGTACGCCCGGCCCTGCTACGCCCTGGGCGCAGGTATCAATTATGTGCGTGACCGGAGTGGCTCGGTTTATGATGCTGTTGACAACCCCAATCACTGGAAAGCCAACCAGTATGACTACGTCTTCTCCCTGACGGCCAATGATCCGACCAATACCTGGTTCTTCGAGGGCGAGCTCATGATCAACGACGGCGACTACCGGGATTACTATGGCGCCGCCCAGGATATCGGCCGGGGCGGCTGGGGTTACTATGCTAACTTAGGTATGAAAAAAGACGCCCTCACGGCCGGTGTAGCCACGGCCTTTACCTCCGGTGATGACAATAAAGACGACGGCGACTATGACGTTGGCCCGGCCTCTGGCCTGGACTTCCAGCCGCTCTACATCCTCTATGGGCCGTACAGTAACATCCTGAACACCTCGCTCATGGATACCACGAGGAAGGCCGGTTACTCTAATACCACAAAGTTTGCTCTCCCGGGAACTACCGGT
>DSAQ01000205.1 GCA_011046395.1 Pseudomonadota bacterium | reverse complement strand
GTTACCTGCTACGCCCTTTAAATATCTTTGCTGCTTTTTGGTGTTATAGTCAAGTTCGTTGCATATAGGATACCGTTAACGGTATAAATTAGCTTTTTACGAGGTCATCATAAATTAAATCGTATTATTTTGAGCGCTATCGACTACAAATATCCTATTGAAATATTAAAGAAAAAACTTCAAAAAACCACATAACAACAGGGTCAACCAGACGGCGAGAAGCGCGGTGGTCTGGCTGTAAACTCTGCTTTTCTTCGGTCTTTTCCATCATGTTTCCGATTTCAATTCTTGCTCTATACGTTCGCTTAGAAACATTTTAAGCAAGGACTGATAAGGAATGTCTCGTTTGTTTGCCAAAAGTTTAAGTTCTTCTATCATGAATTCCGGAAGACGCAACGAGATCGTTTTAAGTGAAGGTTTGAGATTGGGTAAAACTACCCTCCCGGCCTTTTTCCAATCGACATATTCAGTTGAATCAGCAGTAGCCCAAAAATTACGCTCTTCATCTTCCGATGTAAATTTTGGGATCTTCTTTTTCATAATGATTCGTACTCCTTTCTCTCTTTTCTCTCTTTCTTATTCCTATGCCGGAGCCTTGGACAACAGGCAGGCCCTTACCAGTCTGGCCTCCTCATAGGTTACCGTCCCCTCCGAATGCTCTACTATGGGTTTGAGATTCCACTGCTGGAGCGTCAGAAACAGGGCTTCGATTTTCTCCCGCTTTCCGGGATCAATAAGACGGTCTATATCGACATCGCGGCCGTCGTGGATAAGCCGTTCCAGGTGCGCGGCAATAGTGGACGGCGCAAGTCCACGCGACTTTGCGATTTCCTCCAGTGATAATCCTTTCCTGAAGAGTCCATACGTCTCCTCCACTGTTTCGCCCTTTTTCTTTTTCGGGCCGGGCCCGTCATCGAAAGCGCTATATTGTCCGGCCTGCGTGGAAATGCCGGGATTATCATCCAGGTATCTTCTTATGGCACGCACAAAGGCTTCTCCGTACCGTTCGAGCTTGGTAGCGCCCACCCCGCTGATTCTGCTCATATCGGACGGGGTCACCGGGGAGAACCTGGCCATCTCACGGAGGGTCTTGTCGAAGAATACGATAAAGGGCGGAACGTGCTCGTCTTCGGCAATGCCCTTCCGCACACCGCGAAGTATTTCAAAAAGCGCATTATCATGCGCCTCGGATGCGCTGCCGGCCATGGGCCGGGCTTTCGCTCCGCTTTCCTCCCTCTTCAGCGCCGCAACCTGTCCTTTACCGTGAAGTATGTCCAGACCTTTTGTTGTCAGCTTTAACACCGGATACTTGCCACCCTCCTGGCAGACGGCATCCTGCGCCAGGAGTTCATCCGCAAGATATCGCCAGTAATTCTTGCCCTTGTGTGTTCCCGCGCCATAGGTTTTGATTTGGTTGTGCCGAAGCTCGCGGATACGCCTGGTATCAGCCCCGGTTATTATATCGATGATGTGCCCGATCCCAAAGCGTTCCTGGGTTCTTGCCACGGCGGACATGAATATCTGCGCATCTACGGTAACGTCGATTGCTTCGACACTGCCGGAACAGATATCACAGGCCCCGCAAACATCGGCGGGATAGTCCTCGCCGAAAAAACCGAGAAGCTGTTTTCGCCGACAGAGGTTATGGGAGGCATAACCCACCATTTGGTTCAGTTTCTCCAGCGCGATCCTGCGTTCATCATCGTTTGATATTTGATCAATGAAGTAGCGGATCTTAGGGATGTCACCTCTGCTGAAAAAGAGGAGACACCGGGCGGGTTCTCCATCACGACCGGCACGCCCCGTTTCCTGGTAATAGCTTTCCACATTCTTGGGCAGATCGGCATGAACGACGAATCGCACATTCGACTTGTCTATGCCCATACCGAAGGCAATGGTAGCCACTATCACCGAGGCCTCGTCCCTGCTGAACGATTCCTGGTTCCTGCTCCGTTCCTCGGCCGACAATCCGGCATGATAGGGCAGAGCAGCGATCCCGCGGGATTTCAGGAAGTCCACCGTTTCCATAACGGAATCTCGCGTGGTGCGATAGATAATACCGGGCTCATTGGCGTGCTCCTTCAGAAATTGCAGAATCTGTGACTCTACCCGTTTTTTTCTCATCACCTGATAGAAGAGATTCGGCCGGTTGAACGAGGCACGAACAATATACGGAGATCTCAGGCCAAGCCTCCCGACAATATCTTCCTGAACCTTCAGAGTGGCCGTCGCGGTGAAAGCCGCAATCGGAACTTCAGGAAATGCCTCCCGGATAATACGCAGGTTCAGGTAATCCGGACGGAAATCATGCCCCCATTCGGAAATGCAATGCGCTTCGTCTATGGCAAAGAGCGAGACGGGAACGGTCGTGAGTGTCTCAAGAAAAGTGGGTATGGCAAAACGTTCCGGCGCAATGTAGAGTAACTCTATCCGGCCGTCTTTCAGAATCCGATAGGTGTCCGATATCTGCCGGGCGCCCAGCGAACTATTGATAAATGCAGCGGATATGCCGTTTCCGAGCGCAGCGTCGACTTGGTCTTTCATCAGCGAAATCAGAGGACTGATCACCACGACCGTGCCCCGCATAATCTTTGCGGGCAACTGATAGCAAAGCGACTTCCCGCCGCCGGTGGGCATTACTGCGAAGACGTCCTGCCGCCTTATGATGCGCTTTATTATTGATTCCTGGTTCGGACGAAAGGACTGAAAGCCGAAGACGGTCTTCAAGGTGTCGCGGATTCGCAGCTCTTCCGGAACATTCCCCTCATTCATCGATACTCCCCTGCATAGAACGACCCGTGGTATTTGCCGTGTCGTCCGCTCCCGCACATAAGTGAAGGAGGACGCCGACCCCGCCTGAGGTCGCAACGATTCTTATACAAACATCGCTTCAGGTCAAGCAGGAATGTTTCGCCCGGTATCCCAAGGCAGAGGCCGGGCAAAAGGGGCACAGTCAGGTCAATTCCGCTTTCTTACGTCAAATTAGGTATGTCAAGGCGGGGGCGTTGGCTTCCGCAAGACATCAAAAGATTAACCAAATGAGGCTCTTGCAAAACTGTTTGTCATCCCCGAATGCTTCTATCGGGGATATGGTTTTTCAAGCAGTTAGAACCAGATTCCCGCTCAGAATCGCTGCGGGAATGACAGAATGGGGGCTTTTGCAAGAGGCTCAAATATCAAGGCATAAGCTTACATGGAAAGACAAAAACCGGCTATAAGCCCAAGAAGCTGTTAGAACACAGGGGGTGTGATTTGGTTAGAACGAAGGGGGATGTATTTTTAGGGTAATAAAACGTGATCAGGTTTGCGCCTGACTTGCTGAAGTTATTTGGTGGGCGATGCGGGACTCGAACCCACGACCTTTGGTTCCGGAGACCAACGCTCTATCCACCTGAGCTAATCGCCCACTGAGTTTATATAACCTCTTGCTTGACAGGCTGTCAACGCAATTTATCTACCCCTGAACACCGGCAAGACATCATCTGCGGCGTTGCCTTCGATCGCTCCTCCTTGCGGCGTATTGCTCCATACGCAGTCGTCGCTCCTCGGCGCCTTGCATCTAATATCTTGCCGCTGTTCAGGGATACTCCATAATCTGCTGATTTTAAGCTTGATAGCCAAATTAGACGGTGGATTCGGGTGTTCCTTGTAAATGCAATATGATTATGTCACCCCCCTAAAATTCCTCACCTAAGGCGTTACCGCGATCTTATTTTTTCTTGATACCCATTTCCTTATCTCTTCTGCCGCAAACAAGATAAAGGCAAAAGGAATCAGTATCAGCCACACCATTACTGAAATGGGATAGGTGGAAAATATCTCATTCCCCCAGGGGTGATAGACGATAAATAACTGCAACACAAGCTCAGACGCTATGCCGATAAATATCAACTTATTAGAGAAAAAGCCGATGCGGAATACAGATTCCCTGAAGGAGCGGCATGCGAAGATATTGGCCACCTGAGTGACTATTATCGCCGTAAGGCAGGCGGTGGTGGCCTGCATGTAAAGCAAATGGTTCGCGGCCAGCATCTCTCCCCATTTCCAGCCGCCGGTATTCAACACATAAAAAAATCCAAATAGCCCTGCTGCGGCCTCTATGGGACCAAGGAATAGATAGGCACGGCTCAAGAGTTTTAAATTCAGGAGCCTCTCCTCAGGACTCCTCGGCGGCTGTCTCATGACTTCCTGGGTGGGTTTTTCTGCCCCTAGGGCGAGGGCCGGGAGCATGTCCGTCCCCAGGTCAACCGCCAGTATCTGCATGATAGTCAGGGGTAGAGGGATTCTGAAAAGCACATAGGCAAGATAAGGCACAATTTCCGGGACGTTTGATGAGAATATGTAACTTATAAATTTCCTTATGTTCTCATACACGGCCCGGCCTTCCTCTACGGCGTTCACGATGGTGGCAAAGTTGTCATCGAGTAGTATCATATCCGCGGCTTCCTTGGCCACGTCGGTTCCAGAGATGCCCATGGCGATACCAATATCCGCCTTCTTCAAGGCCGGCGCATCGTTCACCCCGTCACCGGTCACGGCCACCCTTTCCCCCTCTTCTTTTAGGATGGATACCACCCTCATCTTGTGCCTGGGTGTCATCCGGGCAAATATTATCTCTTTCTGAGAAAGCTTTTCCTGGAGTTCCCTATCACCCATCCTCTCGAATTCATGCCCCTCTATCACCACCGGGTTACCCTTTACCAGCCCTATTTCTCTGGCAATGGCCAGGGCCGTCCGGCTTCCGTCGCCGGTAATCATTATCACCTTTATGCCCGCCGCATGGCATCTCTTTAGGGCCTCCGGGACTTCCGGCCTGGGCGGGTCTTCCAGACCTATTAATCCGACAAAAATCATATCTTTTTCGAGTACCGTGTCTTTATTTTTTGAACTTTGAACTTTAAACTTTGAACTTTTTTCGATCTCTTTGTAGGCAAAAGCAAGCACCCTTAAACCCATATCCGTCAATGAATGGTAGGCATCCATGGCCTTTTGCTTGAGATTCTCATCCATGGGGACTTTTTTGCCATTGGTCAGCATGTAGCTGCATAAAGGAAGTACGCTTTCCATAGCACCCTTGGTAAAGGCGAACCCCCCCTCACCCCCCTTTGGCAAAGGGGGGCTGGGGGGGATTTTATTCACAGTAGTCATCCGTTTTCTTTCGGAATCAAAGGGTATTTCAAACACCCGCTCTGCCTTTAAATCCCCGACGGTTTCCCTTGCGGCCTTTAAGAGCGCGATTTCTGTGGGATCTCCTTTGTATTCTCCATCAATAATCCGGGCATTGTTACAAAAGTAGGCTATTCTCATCAGTCTGTTGACTGTGGACTGCTGCTCATCGACCGTCCATATTTTTTTTGCCTCCATCCGGTTTTGGGTAAGGGTGCCGGTCTTGTCTGTGCATATAACGGTCACCGAGCCCAGGGTTTCGACCGAGGTAAGGGTCTTTATCAGGGCCATTTTCCTGGCCATCCTCTGGCTTCCCATGGCCAGGGAGAGGGTGACCGTGGGGAGCAGCCCTTCCGGCACATTGGCCACGATTATACCTACGGCAAAGATAAAGTTTTCCCAGAATCCCCTTCCAATGAGGTGCCCAATCACGAAAAAGACAACACCCGTCGTTGTAGCTAAAAAGGCGATGATTCTGGTCACTTTAATAATCTCTTTCTGGAGGGGGCTTAACCCGGCCTCCACGGCGCTGGTCAGGTGGGCTATACGGCCAAACTCGGTCCGCATACCGGTGGCAAAGGCTATGGCCTTACCAGAGCCGCTCACCACGGTCGTTCCGGCGAAGGCGACATTTCGGCTTACTATCAGTTCCTCCTCACCGGGTTCATAATGCAAAGACACGGGCTCAGATTCGCCGGTAAGAGGGGCATTGTTTACCATAAGATAGGTGGCATCTATGAGCCTGGCATCCGCCGGCACCTTGTCGCCTTCGGAAAGGATAATTAAATCTCCTGGTACTATCTCTCTGGCTGGTAGCTCCCTTTCTCTCCCTTCCCTTATTACTTTCACCTGAAAAGGGAGGAGAAGTCTTAATTTCTCGATAGATTTTTCCGCCTTGTATTCCTGTATAAATGTAAAGACGGCGTTGATGAATATTACACCCACTATGGCCAGGCCAAGGGTCAGCATCCCCTCTCCGGGGTGCAGATATTCTGATAAAAAAGCCAGCCCGGCCCCTATCCAGAGGAGTATGGCCAGAAAATGGGTAAACTGTCCCAGGAAACGGACGGATAAGGGTGTCTTCCTTACCTCTCTGATCTCATTGGGGCCGAATTCCAGAAACCGCTTTTGGGACTCTTCTTCGGTGAGGCCGCTTTCTGATGTGACCAGATTGCGTAAAACTTCTTCTTTGGTGAGGCTATTAATCTTCATGCCGGGGGCTCAGGATTATGAGGTCGCATGGTGTAGTTCTCAGGACATCTTCCACGGGATTGCCTTTCAGAACCGCACTTAACAAGGTCCTTTGGCTGGCTCCCATTATTATCAGGTCGTGCCTTTTGGCCGCCGCCTCTATGGTTATACTCCGGGCTGTGGAACCGGGCGAAAACCGGCCTTCAATCTCAATCTTATATTTCTGGATGTGCCCTATAAAATCCGAGATGTCTCCCGGCAATCTCTTTTCCCATTGGGCCGGGGTCAGATGTATCTCGCCATGGAAGAACCTGGTCATGGGCTTTGTGGCATGAAAGACGAACACCTTTGAACCAAAACCCTGAGCTATCTTTGATGTGAGGTACGCCCTTTCTGCTATGTGGTCAATCCTGGCCTTCAGGGGGACGAGTATCTTACGGGGGTGTATCTTCCCCATGTGCACCACCCGCACCAGGGCCACGGAGCAGGGGAGTTTTAAAGAGAGGCTTCTGGCAATGGTGCCGGCATAGAATCTTTTCTTAATATCTTCCCTCCGCGTGGAGGCAAAAACTATGTCGATCTTTTCTTGCCGGACAATTTTGTCAATCTCTTGCACCGGGTCTCCGGTCTCTGTGATGCTCTCCACCTGAAGGTTCATAGCCAGGGCCGCATTAAATAGTCTCTTCATGGCATCCCCGGCCCGATCCAGGCCGGCTCTGGACATCCCCTTTTCCGCCACAAAACACAGGTAGAATTTTGCCTCGCAGACCCGCGCCAGGTTCATGGCATACCTTGCCGAGATTTCTGAATTCAGGTGTTCATTGACTGCGGATAAGATTTTTTTGTACGTCATAACCATCCTTTTTTAATTATAAAATATCCGACAAGAAAATTGTGCGATTTTAGATCGTTGTTTCAACTTAATTAAACTTTAGGGTATTAAAAAAACAGTTGTCAACGAATAAGAATAATTGTATGATTTTTCATGACCATTTAAAAACAGGGAGGTTATTTAACTATGGCGGCAAAAATTAAAAAAGAGACTGCGACAAAGGCTAAGACAGCAGCGGTGACCAGGGCCAAAAAACCAAAGGCTCCAGCGGCAGTGAAGAAAGGAGGGGCCGGCGTTACGGTGAAGGCTAAGGACATGGCGATAAAAAGGGCCAAAGGTTTGAATATCTCTATTGAAGGCCTCACGCTTGCAGACGCCGTCAGGGCCATCCAGCGCGCGGAAGGCAATTTTGATTGTTTTGGCACGGCTATCGTATATTGCGATCAAGCTGATTGCTGCTGGCGTTTCGCCTGCTTGACAACTTAACTATACGGCCATGTGTGGACTGGGGTTTCTCGGTTTAGTACTTTGGATTGCAGTTATCGCCGGATGGTGGGTATTAGCGTATATCTGTGTTAGGAACCTCTTGGCCGTTAAAAAGTAGCTATTTTTTATCCGAAAACCTCCCCTCCCCTGGCGGGAGGGGATGAAGGGGAGGGGGAACAACCTAATTTGCTCACCTTTTCACCCCCACCCTAGCCCTCCCCCGTCAAAGGGGGAGGGAATATAAGAGTTTCTGGCTGAAAGGTAACTAAGCCAATGCTGAGGCAATCCTGTCCACAATAAAGGATTGCTCCTCTTCCGTAAGAAAAGGATGTATGGGAAGGGATAGTATTTCTTGGGCCACGGCTTCAGAGACAGGGAAGTCTCCCGGACGGTGTCCCAGATAATCAAGAGCTGTCTGCAGGTGCAGGGGTTTTGGATAGTGGATAGCGGTGGGGATACCATCTTTCTTGAGCGACTCAGCCAGATGGTCACGTCTTTTTACCCGGATGGAATACTGGGCATAGACGCTTTTATTATGCGACAAGATGGCGGGTGGGATTACCGTTGGTTGGAGGTCCTTCAATTTTTCCGTGTAGTACGCCCCGCATTTCTGCCTCAAAATAAGCTCATCTTCAAAGTGCCTGAACTTAGCAAGCAAAACAGCCGCCTGAATTGTGTCCAGGCGGCTGTTTAAACCGACATACTTGTGCTCATATCTTTTCTGAGAGCCGTGTTCACGCAGGTGACGCACCTTCCCGGCTAAGGAATCATCACCGGTAAACACCATCCCCCCATCGCCATAGCAGCCCAGTGGTTTCGAAGGGAAAAATGATGTGGCCGCCACGTCAGTAAGGGAACAGGAGCGTCTGTCTTTATAGGTTGCGCCAAAGGATTGACAGGCGTCCTCTAAGACAAAAAGATTATGTTTTTGGGCTATAGAATTTAAAGCGTCAAAATCTGCACATTGACCATACAGGCTTACGGCTATAATACCTTTAATCCTGAATTCTTCTGCTTTCTTCTTCTGTTCTATTATCCCGGCTATTTTCGCGGGGTCAAGGTTGTAGGTACTGTCTTCGATGTCTGCAAAGACCGGTTTGGCCTTTAACAGGGAGATGACCTCGGCTGTGGCAATAAAGCTGAAGGGGGTAGTTATAATTTCGTCCCCTGGTTTTATATCGTAAGCCATAAGGGCTAAAAGCAAGGCATCAGTCCCGGAACTGACACCTATGGCGTGTTTCACTCCCACATAGGCGGCAAGTTGCTCTTCCAATTCTTTTATTTCCGGTCCCATTATGAACCGGGTTGAGTTCAAAACCTTGTCTATGGCCCGGTCAATTTCTTCTTTGTAGGAGAGATATTGGCGTCTTAAGTCAACGAAGTTCAATCTCATACCCCTTAAATTTTATATCCGGTTATGGCCTGATGATGCGAAAAACATTTGACGGTGCACTTTAATTTATACAGGTATTAACTGCAAGTGAAAAGATGCTCACGGTCTATATTCTGTCGTTATGTTATGTACGGATAATTGACACTTAATGATAATTAGGGTATGTAGTATATAATTTTCTACAATGAATGATAAAATAATTGACACCCGTTAACTGCTTGACATATAACTCCTTAGCCCGGCTGGTTAAGTCAGGGGGATTGACGAGTATAAGCATTTTTGACGGTTAATTAGTTTCCGGATGAACACTAATTGTAAAAAGAGGGTTAATTATGGGAAATGAGACGATTCTCGTTGTAGATGATTCCCGGGCTGTTTTAAGCAGCATTGCCGAAATTTTGCAGTCTAACGGCTATACCGTGGATACCGCGTCTGACGGAGCAATAGCCGTCGATAAGATTAATGACAAATTTTATGACATAATTTTGACAGATCTGGCTATGCCCAAAAAGGATGGCATGGAACTGCTGAAATATATTACTGAAAATTCACCGGAGTCTATGTGTATTATCATCACCGGTTACGGCACCATCAAAAACGCGGTTGAGGCCATTCGATTAGGCGCCTTTGATTATCTGACCAAGCCGGTCAAATCGGAAGAAATACAGGTGGTTATTGAAAGAGCTCTCAATTACCGGGAATTAAAGCGGGAAAATACCACTCTAAAAAAACAAGTTAATGCCAGATACGCTTACGAAAATATCGTTGGAGACAGTGAAAATATCTGCGAAGTTTTCCACCTTATTGATAAGGTAGCCCAGACGGACAGCACGGTCTTGATAATGGGAGAGAGCGGGACCGGGAAAGAATTGATCGCGCATGCCATCCACTATCAAAGCGATCGCCGGGATAAGCCGTTTATCCCGGTCAACTGCGGCGCTATTCCGGAAGAGCTGCTGGAAAGCGAGTTATTCGGCCATGAAAAAGGCGCTTTTACACATGCCATTCGCACGCGTATCGGACGCTTTGAACTGGCCCATAACGGAACTATTTTCCTGGACGAAATAGGCGATATGAGCCCCAACCTCCAGGTAAAAATCTTACGCGTCCTGCAAGGCCACCAGTTTGAACGTATCGGAGGGACCAAAACCATTAAAACAGATATCCGGGTCATCGCCGCCACCAATAAAAATCTGGAAGAGGCCGTGGAAACCGGGCGATTCAGGGAAGATCTTTATTACCGGCTTAATGTTATCCCTATCCATGTCCCGCCGTTGAGAGAACGCGCCGGTGATATTCCTCTTCTGGCACATCATTTCCTGGAAAAATTTAACAAGAGTAAGAAGAAAAATATAAAATCTATTTCTAAAGAGGTCATGCAATGCTTCATGTCTTATGAATGGCCGGGTAATGTCCGGGAGCTGGAAAATATGATCGAGCGGCTGATCATACTGGCCAATGATGATAAGATCACCGTACGCGACTTGCCGGAAAGATTGCTGGCCCATCGTAAGAAGGATACCACCCAACCACACCAACATAATGCCCTTCCTGAAGAGGGTCTTTACCTGCATGCCGCCGTTAACGAGTTTGAAAGGAATCTGATACTGCAGGCATTAGACAAGGCCGGCTGGGTAAAAAATAAGGCCGCGCAATTGCTCAATCTCAACCGGACGACCCTTATTGAGAAGATGAAAAAGCAAAAACTAATGAAGCCTGCCAATCCCATGGATAATTGAGCATTTGTCAAAAAATTGACCATATAGTCCTTAACCTCCCCTTGCCTTACCCGCTGAGGATAGACGGCTGATAATCTCTACATACGTAACTATCTGTATATACGAGATAAGTCCCGCCTTGACCACTTGTGGCATACTCCTTGCTCCTTCCTTGGGCAGGGTGTCTAGTCTATTTATTTTTTAGAGAACTGATAATCTGCATGAAACCCAAAAGGGTAAAAAGTTCGGTTTTTGTTTTTCTTTTGGTGGCCTGGTTATCCATAGCCGGCGGGCCTGTCGGACAGGCCCTGGCCCAGGGAAAAGAAAAGGTTCCGTCACATCTGACGGCCATATGGGAAAAGGCGGCAGTCAATTTTCAGCAAGGCTACTATGATGAGGCCATAGCCGCTTGTGAGAAGGTTATTGAGACCGGCGAAGACGGCGATTTGGCAGAAAAGGCTTATTTTCTCCTCGCAGATTGCTATTTCTACAAGTATAAACCGGGTCGGGCTTCCCACTTTCTCTCTATTGTCGAGGCTTACCAGACGGCTATACACAAGTATCCGTCCTCTGCCGAAGTTCCCAGGGCCTATCTCCAACTAGGCCTGCTTTATCAGGAAATGGGTTATGATTATGAGGCATTAGCTTATTTCGGCCTGGTCGGCAAAAACTATAAGAACACGCCCTATATCCCTTATGCCCATTTTTACCAGGGAAAGTTATGCCTCTCAGCCCGGCAGTTGGACAAGGCTGAAGGAGAGTTCCAGAAAGTTATATCAAAATTCCCCCAGAGCAAGATAATAGGCGAGGCATATTTAGGACTAATTGAGGTCTATATCCACAGAAAGTCTTATGAACAGGCGGCACAGAATTTAGAGAAGCTACTGAAGTTTTGGCCTGATGCCCATCAGCGCTGGCCGCTGGTTTTATTCTTCAGGGGAGAGGTTGAAATGGCAGCAAGACAGTACGCCCCGGCCCGTGCCGATTTTCTCCGTTATATAAATATAACTCCGAATGACGATAAAGACGATCTGGCCATTTATAAGATAGCCGAGGTCTATGAAATAGAGGGGAAAATTCAGGAAGCCATAAAGCTTTATACCTTTTTGACCAACTTCTATCCTCAGAGTGAGGGCGCTGTCCTGGCCCGCTACCGGCTGATCGAACGGATAAAATGGCCGGATAAAACAATGCAAGGAGGGAGGGTGTCGTTTGATGCCCGTCCTTATCTTGATTTGACAGAAAAACTTCGGAAATACCCGTTAGCGGAAGAGGCCATGGCCCGGCTGGCGTTAAGGTACTATGAAGCCGGGCATGCGGCAGAGAGTATAAGTTGGGTGCAGCGTTTCATAGAAAGATACCCTCAGTCTGAATATCTGGCTTCCGTCCTGGACGTAGGCCAGGAAGCGCTTTCCAGCCAGGCCAGAGACTTTCTTTCCGGCAGGCAATATGTAGAGATCATTAACGCCTATCGTAAGAACGATGAAGTAATAACCAGGTTAAAGGACGGCACTTTTTTCTATTATTTAGCCAGCGCCTTTCGGGCGTTAGGTATTTATGATTCGGCCGCTCATTTTTATTACCAGGCCAATAAACTGGGCGTCAAGGGAGAGGAAGGTCTGCGTGTTCTGCTGGATTGGGCGGACACTGCGCAAAGAAAGCGCGATTATCGTACAGCCGGCATACTGTTGAAGCGTTTGATCTCCAGCTCCGGCAACAAATCTATTTTAGAAGAGGCACGAGATAAACTGGGACAAAACTATGTCCTGGCCAGTGAATGGCGCGAGGGGGCGCATTACTTGGCTTGGCTGGTTAAAAAGAACCCGGGAGATAGGAACCCTTCTTTGCTGTATAGCTGGGCCTACTGTACACAGCGCATCGGAGCAGAGGCAGAGACACGTAACATACTGAATAGGTTGACCCCTTTGCTGGGTGAAAAAAACGATAGCGGCTCGTTGAAGACCAGGATTGCCGAACGGTGGGTTGATCTGGGAGATAGACAAAAGGAGAAAAGACAATTTGAGGCAGCCATAAAGGATTACCTGGCGGCGCTGGCGCTTGCCGTGCCGCCGGAAAAAAGACACGGGATTCACTACAAGTTGGCCGGTTGTTATGAGGCCTTGGGGAAGAGGGCCGAGGCCGAGGCCGAGCTCACGGCTATTACTAAAACCGGTGATGAATTCTGGAAAAAAGTAGCTCAAGACAGATTACAGGGGATCAAACTTAGTTTGGTAAGGTGATTCCAATGAAACCACCGAGGGGAGTAGTTAATTAGTTAAGTAGTTGAGTGGTTAAGTAGTTGAGTGGTTACTCAGCGACTCAACTGTTTTTACCACTCATCTACTCAACCAATTGACTGCATAATGTTTTCTCTGTGGTTAAGGGTTCAGCAGTACCCCGGAGTTAAGAAGGATATTCTAATGACCGTGGCCGAATCAGCACAATTAAGACTACTTGGCAAGGCGTTTACCGCTTTTAATCATGCTGCCATGGACTTACAAAAGTCTTTTATTCAGCTTGAGTCTAAAATAAAGGAATTGGACCTTGAGCTTGAGTCTAAAAACAGAAAACTGGCGGACAGTTTGGCTGAAAACAAGAAGGTCCGGGACTTCCTTCACCATATCCTGGAGAGCCTGCAACCCGGCATTGTGGTATTGAATAAAGGTGAGCGAATAGCGGTATGGAATAGCGCCGCCTGCGCCATTACAGGTATCAACTTCAGCCGGTATAAGGGAAGAAATTTTTACCAGGTTCTGAGTAAACATTCCCTGCTGGAAGATTGCACTATAAAAGAAATAAAGGCGTTAGGGTATGGAAAAGAGCGTGTGCTCAGATTCAGGCACGGAAATGATTTTGTTTCTATCTTGTACACCCTGACCCTTTTAAAAGGCAGCACTACCTTTGATGAAGCCGGTTGCATTGCCATCCTGCAAGACATCACCAGGTGGAAGAGGCTGGAAGACCAGGCAGAACGGGATAAACGCCTTATTGCCATGGGTGAGCTGACCGCCAAGATGGTTAGCGAGGTGCGTAACCCACTCGGCAGCATAGAGATTTTTGCTTCCATCTTGCAGAGAGAATTGGCCGGTGATGTCGAAAGACATCGAATAGTAGGACATATTATTCAGGCGGTGCGTAGCCTGGACAATCTACTGGCTAATTACCTGATCTTTACTCAGTCGCCAAAGCCGAAGCTGCAGAAGATCCCGGTGGCCGCATGGCTCGATGAAGCGGCAAACTTTGTCGGTCTCCTGCCCCGGGCAAAACCGCTGGAGATTATTAAAAAGTACCATGCCCGCCAGCCATGGATCATGGGGGACCGTGAGCTACTGAAGCAGGTGGCGCTCAACCTTATGCTCAACGCTATCCAGGCCATGCCGGCCGGGGGTAAGTTTGTTATCGAGACCGGAGATGAAAAAGATAACCCCACGCGGAAAGGTTCGACGGGGATTAGAAAGAGAAAAGAAGGGGTGGCTATACGGTTTGCCGATACCGGTACGGGAATTGCGGCCGAACACCTGGAGAAGATATTCAACCCATTTTTCACCACAAAAGAGGGCGGCAGTGGTCTGGGATTGGCCATAGTGAACAATATCGTTCGGGCGCACGGAGGTATGATCGAGGTTAACAGTGCAACAGGCAAAGGAACCAGTTTTTCCATCTATTTACCAATCACAGGCAATTCCCGGGGTACGTGCACAGGCGATGTAGTAGGCCATGGCGCAATAAAAAATGCAAAGTGCAAAGTGAAAAATGAAAAGTGATGATTTCGTAAAAAGTAAAATTTTACCGCAGGGTCAGCGAGATAACATATTAAACAGTTTAAAGTTTTTCTCTGCGGGCTCTGCGTACTCAGCGGTGAAAAGGCCTTTTTACGAAGAGGTACAGGGGCTCAGATAATGACCGCGGCATCCATCCTGATCGTAGATGATGATCCTAATATGCGCCTGGCGCTATTTGAGGCGTTGGCGCGTAATAACCATAAGATTGTGCTGGCTGAGGATGGTCAGGCCGCGGTCAAGGTGATAGATAAGACGCCACTGGATCTCATTATTACTGACCTTAAGATGCCAAAGTTGGACGGGATGGGTGTCTTGTTAGAGGCCAAGAAGAGATTCCCGGATCTGCCGGTGGTTATGCTTACCGGCTATGGAACTATAGAGAATGCCGTGGAAACCATGAAAAAAGGGGCCTTCGATTATATCCTTAAGCCCTGTTCGGTCGAAGTCCTGGAGCACGTGGTAGAGCGCGCCCTGGGAACAAGGCGGGGGGCGCATATTCTGAAAGGACAACCCGCCTCTGAAAGTAGTATGCCGCTTATTCCTACACTGGTGACGCGCAACGCACGAATGCAGGGACTTCTGGATATTGCCAGAAACGTGGCCTCCAGCCGCGCTACGGTCTTTATCCAGGGGGAAAGCGGTACCGGGAAGGAACTCCTGGCCCGGTTTATTCATGCGGAAAGCGAACGAAAGGATAAGCCATTTGTGGCTGTTAATTGTGCCGCCCTGCCCGAAGGCTTGCTGGAGAGTGAACTCTTCGGACATGAAAAAGGTGCCTTTACCGGGGCCGTAATCCGTAAGATAGGAAAATTTGAGCTGGCCCAGGCCGGTACCATCCTGCTGGATGAGATCAGCGAGATGCAGATCCAGTTACAGGCCAAGTTGTTGAGGGTCCTTCAAGAAAATGAAATAGACCGTGTCGGGGGTAAGGTTCCTATAGCTATAGATGTGCGGGTTATTGCTACCACAAATCGGGATATAGAAGCCATGGTTAAAAAAGGAGAGTTTCGTGAGGATTTGTACTACCGCCTGAACGTAATTCCCCTCAAAATACCGCCCTTAAGAGAGAGGAAAGAAGACATCCGTGCCCTTTGTGACTACTTTGTAAAAAAGTATAGTCAGTTGTATGGAAGGCCGGTGCAAGGCGTATCGCCTGAGGCCTCTGAGTATCTCATAACCCTGCCGTGGAAAGGTAATGTACGCGAATTAGAAAACACCATTGAAAGAGCGGTACTGCTCTGTGCTGGTAAAGAGGTAACCAGGCAGGGTCTTCTGCTTGATGATATAGTCGTAAAGCCTCCCGGAGAAAATCCCGCGTCCCTGACCGGTACGGCCCCACTCAAGGACGTAGAAAGAGAGCAGATTTTAAAGGCCCTGGACGAAACCGACGGTAATCGTACGTATGCGGCTAAAATCCTGGGTATTAGTGTGCGCACGCTGCGTAACAAATTACAGGAATATCGTCTGCAGGGGTGGGTTAAGTAATATATGGTATGGAATTTGCTTAATTAAAAGGCAAGATTTAACCACAGAGCGCACAGAGAAATAACAGATAGTATTAAAAACGGAAAAGGTAAGAAGAAACAGCATAAATAGGGAGGGGATATATGGGTGGTGGAAAGCTATTTACGCATACCATGCAGGTTCTTAAACGGTCGCTGGATGTCCGTCTCCTGAAGCATGGCCTGACTACGAGCAATGTGGCCAATGCCGAGGTCCCCGGTTTTAAACCAAAGGACATATCCTTTAAAGATGCTATGCGCACGGCCGTAGAAGGGTCTGAGCTGCAACTGGTCAGAACCAGCCGCCGCCATATGCCTGTCGGAGATGATGATAATTTATCAGCCCGCGTCGTCGAATCCCCTTACCAGGGGGTGGATATAGACCAGGAAATGGCTGGGCTGGCGGAGAATAACCTGATGTATCAGGCCTCCATACAACTTTTAGCAAAAAAGTTTGAAGGAATAAAGATGGCCATAACTGAAGGGGGTAAATGATTATGGATCTTTTAACGGCGATGAGCATCAGTGCTTCAGGGCTAACGGCACAGCGCGCCCGTATGAACGTAGTTTCCAGCAACCTGGCTAATGTTCAGACGACGCAGACGCCGGAGGGGGGGCCGTACCGGGCCAGGTCTATAGTCTTTATGGCCAAACCAGTACAGGAAGATTTTAAAGCCGCCCTGGCCGGTAAATTGAATGAAGGCATGCGGGGCGTAGAGGTTTTAGGTGTGATTGAGGATAAGGAAGATTTCAAAGAGGTGTATGATCCGAGCCATCCGGATGCCGATGAACGTGGCGTTGTCCTCATGCCAAACGTTAATGTCATGGAAGAAATGGTGGATATGCTTTCGGCAACCCGTGCCTATGAGGCCAATGTAACTGCTATCAACGCCGCCAAGAGCATGGCATTGAAGTCGCTGGAGATAGGGAAGTAATTTTAAGCGAACAGCTATCAGTGAAAAGCTGAATGCTGACCGCTGATAGCTTATTTACTATAGGCAACACCACTGGTCATTAGTCATCGGCCATTGGTTAAGCGGGGGAGATTGATCACTTTTACCAGTGACAAATGACTATTGACTAATGACATTCACGCACTATAGGAGGTTACTTCCATGAGTCCTAAGAGTATAACCTCGGATATTGCTGCACCTCTTAAAAACACGGGGGCTGGATTCAAAGATATAAAAAAGGTATCCGGAGCCAGCTTCGGAGATCAGCTTAAGAAATATCTCTCCGAAGTAAACGAATTACAGCAGGTTGCTGATAAAAATGTCGAGGAGCTGGCCTCCGGCCAGAATGCTAACCTGCATGAAACGCTGATCGCTGTGGAAAAGGCTGGTATTTCGTTCCGCATGATGATGCAGATTCGGAATAAAATTATTTCAGCCTATGAAGAAGTCATGCGTATGCAGTTCTAATCTTTCATTTTGGACGCAGATGAACGCAGATTTCCAAGATTTTAAATATAAACTTCTGACAAAAGGGGCAGGAATGACATCTGCGGGTATCGGCCCGTCCGGGGCAGGCGTCTTGTCTACGATCCGCCGCAGACGGATAGGTCTGATTAATTTGCCAGGCTATAAGGGGTAAGAAATGCCGCAATTTCAGCAGCTTTTGGAATTTGTCCAGTCGCTCAGCATAAAACAGAAGATTATGACCCTGTTCGTTATTGGCGCGGTAGTCTCAGGCTTCGTTTTGCTTATGACCTGGGCAAACCGCCCTGATTACGAAGTCTTATATACCAACCTGAATCAAGACGACGCCGCCAGTATAATAGCCAAACTTAAAGAGAGAAAAACACCTTATCAGTTGGAACAAAACGGCACGGTTATAACCGTTGCCCGGGAAAATGTACATGAGATGCGCCTGACTTTAGCAGGCGAAGGGTTACCCCGAGGCGGTGGCGTAGGTTTTGAAATCTTTGACAAGACCAGCCTGGGGACTACGGATTTCGTCCAGAAACTCAATTATCAACGTGCGGTACAAGGAGAATTGGCCCGTACCATCAGCCAATTTCGGGAGGTGGAGCAGGCCAGGGTGCATATTGCCATCCCCCGGGAGTCTCTTTTTGTAGAGGAAGAAAAGAAACCCACTGCCTCGGTTATCCTGAAGTTAAGGGGTGGTATGAAGCTCAATAATAATCAGGTAGAAAGCATTGTTCATCTGGTAGCCAGTGCGGTGCAGGGACTGGCTCCTGAAGATGTAACTATAGCTGATGTTGGAGGTAAGTTATTCTACAAAAAAAGTAGCTCTGATATAACCGGACCTCTTTCCACGGCACAACTCGAATACCAGAAAGGCATGGAAGATGGTCTAAGAAAAAAGGTAGAAGGCATGCTGGGAGAGGTGTTAGGGCCCAACAAGGCCATCGCCCGTGTTTCAGCGGACATCGATTTCCAGCAGATAAATATAACCGAAGAAAAATACGACCCGGATAGTGCGGTTGTAAGAAGCGAACAGCGCGCAGAAGAAAAATCAGAAGGCGGGAGCAACATTCCGGCCGGTATCCCGGGGGTAAAAGGGAGCCTGGCCAGTAAGTTAGAAGGAAGCGCCAATCCGGGCAATAAGTCCCTTTATCAAAAGGAAAGCGAGATCAGAAATTATGAGATAAATAAAATAAACAGACAGGTGCTGGGACCGGCCGGTTCCATTAAAAGACTCTCTGTGGCAGTAATGATAGACGGCGCCTACAAAGAGACGGCGGCCAAGGAAGGAAAAAGCGCCCGACAGTATGTAGCGCGCACGCAAGCTGAAATCAGCCAGTTTGAGAACATAGTTAAAAAGGCGGTCGGCTTCGATGAGGCAAGAGGTGATCAGGTAGAAGTTGTAAACATACCATTTGCCTGGGGTGCACCGGAAGAAGAGACATCGGTATCTATCCCATGGCAGGAGTATTTCTCGAAGATAGCCAGGCCGTTATTTAATATTGCTCTGGTTCTAATATTTATCTTCTTTGTGGCTAAGCCGCTATTGAAGTGGTTGCTTACAAGCAGGCCGGAAAAAACGGTTTTAACGGGTCTGCCGACATCAATCAGGGACTTGGAAAAAGGAGCGTTAGTTGACTTTAAAGAAGCGGAAAGAGATCATACAATGCAACTGGTGCAAGGCCAGCCTGACCGGGCGGCAGAATTGGTAAAAAAGTGGTTGAAGGAAAAATAAATGGCTGAGAAGAGTGAGAAGCAGCTTCCTGGCCCGCAAAAGGCCGCTATTCTTCTCCTGGCCATGGGAGAAGAATTCACAGCTGAAGTCTTTAAGAGACTAAAAGAAGATGAGATCAAAGAGTTGGCCAGGCAGATGACCAAGATTGAACCTGTCTCGGGGAATATTGTTGAAAACCTAGTCACGGAATTCCAGGGTTTTGTCTCTTCCGGATCGATCAGAGGGCTAGCGGTAGATGGCAATGAGTTTTTCAAGAAGGCGGTAGGCCATGCTTTTAAGGGCGAACAGGCGCAGAGTATTCTGAGCGAGATTGAACAGGAATGGAAACTTAACTTCTTTCAGAAGATAAGGCACCTGGATAGTAAAACGGTTGGTAATTTTATTAAGAGCGAGCATCCCCAGACTATCGCCCTGATTCTTGCGCACCTGGAACAAGCGCAGGCCGCCAGTATCATTATGGAGCTCCCGCAAAATATACAGGCCGATGTATTGATGCGCATTGCCATGCTGGAAAAAGTCAGCCCTGAGGTTATTGAAGAGATTGACAAGGCTATTCAGGAAGAGCTGACGGTTATCGGCGGCACAGAGGGAACGCATACTATCGGCGGTATTCAAACGGCCGCGGAGATATTGAATCAGACGGACCGGGCCACGGAAGCAGCCATCATGGAACAGATCGAAGAACAGAAACAGGACCTGGCCGATGAGATTCGCAAGAGAATGTTTATCTTCGAAGACCTCCTGCAGGTGGACGATCGCAGCATAATGGCCATACTTAAAGAGGTCAGCAGTGATGAACTTAAGATGGCTTTAAAGACTGCCTCGGAGGAGCTTAAAGATAAAATATTCCGTAATATGTCTTCGCGTGCGGCCGAGATGCTTAAGGAAGACATGGAGATTGCCGGGCCGGCAAGATTAAGGGATGTAGAACTGGCCCAGCAGGCGATCATAAAGGTGGCCAAGAGGCTGGAAAGCGAAGGCAAAATTATGCTGGGCGGTAAAAGCGGAGAGGATGTTTTTGTATAGTTTGGGAGCGATCAGAAGACAGGGGATAGGAGTCGTTAGAACGTTCGACGTTCGAACGACTGAATGATTCAAACAGCTCGAACGTCTCGAACAATTCGAACGCCAGCTAATGCTGATCGTTGAAAGCTGAGTAGTAGAGTGCGTCATACGTACCAATCGGCTAAGGACTGTTTACGTCAAGGCTTATGAGACAAAAAGTAGGTACTAAAAGGAAGACGGACTTTTCTTTCGAAAGACTGGAGGCCTTCCTCCAGGGTAATCCGGGAGATGGCCGGGGGACAGGCAAGGGACCGGGGGAT
The DNA here is from genome assembly GCA_011046395.1 of Pseudomonadota bacterium. Lineage (GTDB taxonomy): Bacteria > Desulfobacterota > QYQD01 > QYQD01 > QYQD01 > QYQD01. Next base: position 6,196 of record DSAQ01000205.1, on the reverse strand, counting down.
GATGAATATAGCGCCGGGAGGGAGGCCGAAAAAATCATTCGCCAGGCCAGAGAGAAATCCGTTTTCATTGAACACGAGGCCTACGAGAAAGGATACGCCCAGGGAGAAAAGGACGGTTTTGAATTCGGCAAAGAAAAGCTCATAATTGAGCTGCAGAATTTTACCAGGATAATGCGTGAAATCAACGACCTTAAGTCCTTGCTCTACAAGAAATGGGAGGAAGAGATATTAACTCTGACCCTTGCGATTGCTAAAAAGGTTATCCATCACGAGGTCGCCACCTCAGCGGAATTGATAAGATACGCCATTAGGGAGGCGCTGAATTACGTGGTGGAAAATTCAAAAGTAAGGATCAGGGCTCATCCGTATGATTTTGCGTTTGTCGATGAGATTAAGGAAGATTTTTTAAAGGGTATTGCCGGACTAAAGCATGTAGAGATAGTAGAGGACAAAAATATTACCCGGGGCGGCTGCCTGCTGGAAACGGAATTTGGTGATATAGATGTTACTTTAGACGGACAGTTGGCGGCTGTTGAGACTGCTATAGAGAAGATTCTGAAAACCGGTAAAGGGATAACGAATGACAGCCAGTAACCCGTCCATTAACTGGGAGGCCTATAGGCGGTCCGTTGAAGAGGCAAAGACCATCAGTGTGCAGGGTGTAGTAACCCAGGTAATCGGTATGGTCATCGAAGGCCGGGGACCAGGTATGGCTGTGGGTGGGATATGTGAGATTGATCTTAAAAATAACGGAAGCAGCATTCCAGCGGAGGTAGTCGGTTTTCGAAATGACCGGGTGCTGCTTATGCCTTTGGGTGAGATGAGGGGCATAGAGCCAGGCAGTAGAATAAGGCTTAAACAGCAGAGTCCCGATATCAAGGTAGGCCAAAAACTCCTGGGGCGGGTTATAGACGGACTCGGGAATCAGATTGATCAAAAGGATCGCATAGAATATGAAACAGAATATCCTCTCTATGCCGAGCCTTTGAACCCTTTACTGCGTGAGCGTATAAGCGAACCGGTGGATGTGGGCATACGGACCATAAACGGCCTTATTACTATAGGCAAGGGGCAACGAATTGGTATTATGTCTGGTTCGGGGGTAGGAAAGAGTGTGCTCATGGGGATGATCGCCCGGCACACCGCCGCCGATATCAGCGTCATAGCCCTTATCGGGGAAAGGGGCCGGGAGGTAAGAGAATTTATCGAACGGGATCTGGGAGAGGCAGGTCTAAGGCGTTCGGTAGTGGTAGTGGCCACTTCAGACCAGCCGCCGCTTATAAGGATGCGGGGAGCTTATCTGGCCACAGCCATAGCTGAATATTTCCGGGACAAAGGCAAAGACGTTATCCTGATGATGGATTCGATAACCCGTTTCGCCATGTCCTACCGGGAAGTGGGGCTGGCTATTGGTGAACCGCCGACCTCGCGCGGATATACGCCCTCTGTCTTCGCTCAACTGCCTAAATTGCTGGAACGGGCCGGGACCAAGCGTGGCGGCGGGAGTATTACGGGTATTTATACCGTGCTGGTCGAGGGAGATGATATGAATGAGCCCATTGCCGATGCCTCACGCTCCATCATAGATGGGCATATTGTCTTATCTCGTGATCTGGCCAATGAGAATCACTATCCGGCTATAGATGTTCTAGGCAGCATCAGCCGGGTGATGCGGGATATTACAGGGGAGAATCAGCGAAAGAACGCCAAAAAACTCATCAACATCCTGGCCACATATCGGAAGGCTGAGGACCTCATTAATATCGGGGCCTATGTCAAAGGAAGCAACCCCAAAATAGACTATGCCATCAATATGATCGATAAGGTCAACGCCTATCTGCAACAGGAAGTAGAGGAACGGGTAAGTTATGGCGAAAGCGCCGCCCAACTGGCGGCTTTGTTTGCGGGATAAGTCGGGTTTGCTATGCGCTATTCTTTTAAATTTGATACCTTACTAAATTACAAGAAACGCCTGGAGGAGGTCGCCCAGCAGTTCCTGGCTCAAAAGATGACCGAACGGGCAGAGGCGGAACAGAAGCTGAATCGGCTAAGAACCCAGGAAGAGGAATGTTTGTTTGATTTGATAGAAAAAAGGACAAAAGGCATTCCGGCAGCGCAGCATTTACTTTATATAAACTATCTTAACCTATTGGCTAAGGACATTGCCATACAGGAAGAAGTGGTACAGTCATTAACCCGGGCGGTTGAAGAGGCCAGGCAGAAGCTTATCAAGTTATCCAGGGAAAAGAAGATGATCGAGAAATTAAAGAAAAAAGATTTTGACGCTTTTACGCAGGAGATGATACGCCTGGAACAGAAAGAAAACGATGAATTGGTTCTTATAAGGCGTCGGGCTAAGGATGTGTTTTCAGAAGGAACGGGACATGCGTAGATTTAATACCCTCAGGCACATAATGTTTTTCTTTTTACTGATTATCTGTATCAAGCTGGGCGTGCTCGGGTTTTATTTTTATGAACGTGGATTTCGCTGGCAACCACTAGGCCATAATCAGGCTATAGCCGAGGATAAAGTAAAAGACAAGCAGGCTATCGTCTTAGATGATCTTAAGCTGTTCGAAGAGCTGGAAAATAAACGCCGCGAACTGGCAGTCAGAGAAGAAGAACTAAGAAAAAAGGAAGAGGAACTTTTGATCCTGAAGAAGGATATAGAAAACAAACTAGCCAAGCTCTCCCAGTTACAAACAGAATTACAGGGCCAGCTTCAGAAAAATGTCGATGCCGCCAATCAGTCTCAGGAGAAGCGTTTAAAACATCTGGTCGGGGCTTACAGCGCCATGAAGCCTGATAAGGCGGCCGGCCTTATTGAAAAGTTAAATGATGATGTGGCGTTGCAGATACTTTCGGCCATGAAGAGCAAGGATGTAGGCGCCATACTGAGCTTTGTAGATACAGAGAAGGCAGCCAGACTTTCCCAGAGATTGGCCAGAGAAGCAAGGTAAAAACCACGTCCTCCTTTTACCCATGGATAATCTTTACTCGCCCTGGTGGACAAGGAAGTGTAGAAACAAAACTTCAAATGAGGAACATCGAAAATCGGAAGATTGGATTGTGAGATATGGAAGATTTGTAACCGTTCACCGTTGACTGTTCACCGAAAAAAGCACTTTTCCGGTTCTTACGGATAACGGTGAACGGATACGAAGATTTGAAAACCGGGAAGGAAAACAGGAGATACTGATTGCTGGCTGGGAAAGGCCAAAGTCATTGGCAAGCCTGGCAACGCGGTTCCCGCTTTCTATGTCTATCTTCCTGCTTTCGAAACGCGTGAGCGTACTAACGGGTTGTAAGAGAAAAAAATCTCTTAAGATTCTTCCATACATAACCGATATACGGATAAAGCGGCTAAGGTGAGCTGGCCAAGCTGGTACTGCCAAATCTGGGAGCGACTCATGAACATTGATCTGAACAATGCAGAATCAGGCATGGTTATCGCTGAGGACACTCTGAATAGCCGGGGAAGCCTGATCCTTAAGAAAGGGACTGTGCTAACAGATGATTTGATTAAGAAATTGAATTTGTGGGGAGTTTCGGAATTATGCGTGGAGGGCGACGGCCAGGAAAATACCCCTGCGATATCAAAAGGCATAGGAATGGAAGGACTTGAGAGCAGGTTTTCCGACGTGAGGGGTAATGCCATTATGGAAGAGATTATGGCTGCGGTGAGGGAATATGCTGCCGAAAAAGGATCCGCTCATGGTGCAGATTGACTTAAGGACGAAGCTTACAAAGCTTGGCGAGAATATAAGAGACCTTCCTACCCTTCCCGTGGTAGCCAATAACATTATCCAAATCACCCAGAATCCGAAGTCTTCTGCTCTGGAGGTGGGGAAAGCCATTTCTCAAGATCAGGCACTAACCTCAAAGGTCTTGAGAATGGCAAATTCCGCATACTACGGATTCCCTCAGAAAATAACCACTATCAATCATGCCATAGTTATACTTGGTTTTGCCAGTATTAGGAATCTGGTCTTGGCCGTGTCCGTATTCGACATGTTTTCAAAACGAAGTGGAAATTTTGATCGGGGAGGATTTTGGAAACACTCTCTGGCTTGCGGTGTTACCGCAAAACTGATCGCCAAGAGGTTGGGGATAAATAATTTTGAAGAGATTTTTATCTCCGGTTTGATTCATGACCTGGGAAAATTGGTTCTGGACGCGTATTTTGGAGAGGAGTTTACCAGAGTTATAGACCTGGTAAAGGTAAAAGGAATTCCAATTAGAGAGGCGGAGCAAGAGTTACTCGGCTTGGACCATGCTGCCGTAGGAGGCATTTTGGCAAATAAATGGAACCTGCCGCCGCAGTTATTAAAAGTCATTCGTTTTCATCACAACCCCCCTCAGGCTGGGGAATCAATGAGGGTGGTGGCCATAGTGCATGTGGCAGACGTACTTTGTCGCGCGGCAGGCATCGGCAATGGGGGTGACTGCAAGGTTCCTTGTGTAAATGAACAATCATGGAAGCTGGTGAGCCTTAACAAACGGCTGCTAGTGAAGCTGTTCTCAGAGGTGGAAATAGAGTTGGCAGTCGCTTGTGAACTCTTGACGTCTGCGAAATAGATATTGGTGATTTGTAATGAGGATCAAGCCCGTCGAAGAAGATGTCTTTTTCCTGCAAAAAACGATTTCCGATCTGCGGGAAGAAGTCGAGCAGTTGTCGGTACTGCAAGATATGAGCAGACAGATAATCTCGATCTACGATTTCGACCAGATCGTAAATATGTTTCTTGAGATGGTTCAGCAAACCACCGAGTACAACTCCTGTGCCCTATATCTCTGGGATGAAAATTTGAGCTCATACCAGCCAGTGAGATTTCAGGGCATCTCAGGGAAGGATTTAAAAAATCTAAAACTGGAAGATGAGATTATTGAGTGGGTTTTGAAAGAGGGACGATGTACAAATATATTTCTCAATAAGTCCTCTCCAAAATGTCCAAACAAAGGAGAGAATGATTTTGTTACTATAGCTCCGTTGCAAGGGGTTAAAAGGGATTTGGGGTTTTTGCTGGTATTCTCCGATCCGGCCATAAGTCTTTATCAGGCAAACACCAAACACCTTTCCTTTCTGGCCGGTCAGACGGGTGTAGCCCTTGAGAATCAGGATCTATATTCAAAGTTGAATCGGTCAAGAGAGTATGTCCATAACATTTTGGAAGGTATAAGCAACGGGATCATTGCTGTAGATACGGCAGACAGGATTACTCATGTAAATAAGAATGCTACCGCCATGCTGGGGCTTCCGTCTGCCGATATTATTGGACTGACCTACAAGAAAGCCCTGCCCCCGGACGTGGCCAAGGTGATTGACAGCGCCAAGAGAAAAACTGCAAGGAACGGCTGTGCGTTTGAAACTCAATTCGAACACGTTGTGGTCGGTGATGACCCGATTCCGCTGGCCATGGCCTTTTCCCCCTTCATTGACCACGAGGGCCATCATGTAGGCGCAATTATTGTCCTCAGGGACATGTCAGCCTCACAAGAGCTCGAAAGACTAAGAGAGCTGGATGCCATGAAAAGTGAATTTGTTTCCAATGTCTCTCATGAACTGCGGTCTCCACTAACCGGCATTAAATCGTATGTTGAGGCCCTCCTTGAGCAGGTCGATCCCGATGATACCCGGACCCAGCGAGAATTTCTTACCGTGGTTGATCGCGAAACCGATAGACTGGCCGCCTTGATAAACGACCTTTTGGATATTTCTAGGATTGAATCGGGTAGATTTGAAATAGAGTTGAGGGCTGTTGCCCTCTCGGGCATTATTGATGCCGTACTGAGGGATTTGGAATCCAGGACTGCCAAGCATAAAGTAGTGGTTGATATCCCTTCGGACCTGCCGAATTTATGGGCAGACACGGACAAGATGATCCAGCTATTCCTGAATTTGACGGACAATGCCATCAAGTTTTCACCTGAGGGGGGCGAGATAGCTATAAGAGCTCGAATGGAAGGGAAAATGATAAAGTGTGATATCTCCGACCAAGGGCTTGGGATGGCCAAGAAAGAGATTCCACATATCTTCGAAAAGTTCTATAGGGTAGATAATTCGGATACTTACCCCAAGTTTACCACAGTCATAGTTAAAAGTTTAGGAAAACCAATATGTTAAGCTAATAATGGGCATATTTATGGGCACTACAAATTTTACTGCTCTGTCATTTGAGTTGGCACAGGAACAGGG
>DSAQ01000020.1 GCA_011046395.1 Pseudomonadota bacterium | reverse complement strand
TCCAGGGCAACCTTGGCCTTAAATGACGGTGTGTGCTTTTTCCTTAAATTCTCCACTTGGTCCTCCTTCATTTCCCTCCCAAGTGTAACTTAACACACTGTCCAATTTTTGGGGTCCATTATATTCTTCTTTTGAGACGCACGAATTACTTCTGGTAGATTTAAAATTGATTTATCGTTAATCATATTTATCACCTTGTCGCAGGCAGATCGAAAATCATCATAAAAGTCCTCAGCCATTAAGAATAAACGTTCGTTGCCCATTGTCCTATATTTGTTCAAATGTACATATTTAGCAGAATCATTTGCTCTTTCGCCAAGTATTAATTTGTCAACCGGAATTACGACGTGAAGCATTCCACATCTCAAATTAGAATAAAGTTTAAAGGGCTTCTTCCTCTGAGCATAATAGTGATATCTCGGATCAAAAAATCTGATGAGTGCGTCGTTAAACCTATCTTCACTGTGTCCTCCCTCATTCAAGTCATATCTGTCACATAGCGCTCCCAAAAATTCAATACCACCAGAAATTAATCCAAAAGAAAGATAGGTATGTTTCCATTCGTACGCCTGTTGAATTCTTCGGATTTCTTCTTTGAGCACGTGATTGATAAATTCGACTATATTCATAGGACCTCCTTGCGCTCCGCCTCTCGCCTACAAAGCGAGCAGAGCGAGCAATGTCCTGCTTATCTCATTTGTATCCTCACTTAGAGCGCCGATATGCTCCTATTTTGGGGATAATACCAGCACCTGTTTCGGATATTCTACTTCCGTCCTCGGCTCGCCGTAGGCGGGCTGGCTGAAATGCCAGAATCTCCCCCCTGATAAATATGTCGCCGACCTCTGTTACGGCTCTCATATTCGCCTATAACCATCGGAATTGTCAAATGTTTTCTATAGGATGTGTGGTATTGGATTTCGCGCGGCATTTAACTTTTTCTCTCCGCCGCCGATATTTTCCATTGTGGATAGTACGAAAGAAGATGTTATTGGCCATCGCGAGCGGCTGAAGGAACGCTATCTTAAGAATGGTGTAGCCGGGCTTCAGGTCTATGAGGTACTGGAACTCCTCCTGACATATACGATCGCCCGCCGCGATGTAAAACCTCTGGCCAAGAAACTGTTAAAAGAATTTAAATCCTTTCGGGGTATCCTCAGCGCCACACCGGATGAGATCCAGGCAATCAGCGGCCTTGGCCGACACACTGCTATCCTATTAAACCTGGTCCGGGACTGCTCGGACCTTTACCTAAAGGAAGAAGTCCTGGGGAAGGAGACCATCTCCTCGCCCCGGGCGCTTATCGATTATTGCCGGTCGGCCATGGCCGGTCTCAAAAACGAGTATTTTCGCTGCCTGTTTCTCAACACCAAAAACAAGGTGCTGGCCGATGAAATAATCCAGGAAGGCACCATCAGTCAGGCCGTGGTCTATCCCCGCAAGGTAATAGAAAGGGCCATCTACCATAAGGCAACTGCCTTGATCTTCGTACACAACCACCCCAGCGGCGACGTGAAACCCTCCACTGAAGACCTGTCCCTGACGGAGACCTTAAAGAAGGCGGCTACGGCAGTAGGCATTGCCGTCCACGACCACTTAATCGTAGGCGAAGACGGGTGCTTTAGCTTCCGCGAAGAGGGGTTACTGTAGTAAGGTTCTCATTGACCCCGGAATGGCTATTATGTTAGAGATTCGATAACCTATGCATGAACTATCCATAGCCCAGGGTATCCTCGACATCATCCGGGACGAGGCAGAGAAAAACTCTATTGAACGCATATCTGCCGTAAGGCTTAAACTGGGCAAGTTGACCGCCGTCGAACCCTCTTCCCTTTCTTTTTGTTTTGAACTGATTACCAAAGGAACTCTGGCTGAAGGGGCAAGATTAGAGATAGAGACCGTCCCTATTACCGGCCGCTGCGCCCAATGTGGAAGGGAATTTACATTAGAAGACCCTTTCTGTAACTGCCCGGGTTGCCAGGGTCTTAAAATCGACATCCTCACTGGTCGCGAATTTTATATTTGCGAGATTGAAACCGATGATTAGAATAATTCACTTCGCTCACAGTTGAAATGTTACGGGTTTCGAGTTTCGAGTTAAAAAGCTTAACCCCGGAACCCGCAATCCGTAACTCGTAACTCATAACGAAAGGAGATTAATCTTTGAAAGTATCCGTCGTCCGCAATATCCTGGAGGCTAACGAGGCCCTTGCCCAAAAGAATCGAAAATTATTCAAGGAAAAAGGCCTATTCACCATAAATCTCATGAGTTCCCCGGGAGCCGGGAAGACCACCCTTTTGGAAAATACGGTCGAGGCGCTGAAGGACAGATTGCGTATGGCGGTAATAGAAGGAGATATACAATCCTCGGTCGATGCCAGACGCATAGCCAAAAAAGGGGTTCAGGCCATACAGATTAACACTGATGGGGGTTGCCACCTGGACGCCAACATGATTCAGAATGTCCTCGCCCACCTGGACCTGGATAACCTTGACCTCCTTATCGTGGAAAACGTGGGGAACCTGGTATGCCCGGCCGAGTTTGACATCGGTGAAAACGTGAAGGCCATGATCCTGAGCGTGACCGAGGGCGACGACAAGCCGCTCAAATATCCGGTCATGTTCCGCGAATCAGCGGTCCTTTTAATAAACAAAATCGACCTCCTGCCATACACAAACTGCAAGATAAACAATATAAATAAGGCCGCCCTAAAACTGAACCCCAAAATAAAGATATTCGAGGTCTCCTGCCGCACCGGAGAGGGCCTGGAAAACTGGTATAAATGGATCAGACAGCAGACAAAGAAAAAGTAAGCCGCCGGGTTAAGGCCACCGTGCATGGGATAGTGCAGGGCGTGGGGTTTCGTCCTTTTATTTATCAACTGGCGCAGCGGTACAACCTCAAGGGCTATGTAACCAATACCTCCCACGGCGTAGATATTGACGTCGAAGGAGAGTCCCCGGCCCTAGACTCTTTTTTAAGGGCCATACGGTCTGAATCCCCTCCCATGGCGAATATTACCGCCCTGGAGAAATCCGAACATCCCCCGGCCGGATACAGCGATTTTAGCATCCATAAAAGTCAGGCCTCAGAAGGCCGCTCCACCCTTATCTCCCCGGACATCTGTGTCTGCGATGAGTGTCTGGCCGAACTCCTGGATATCAAGAACCGCCGCTATGGCTATCCCTTCATCAACTGCACCAATTGCGGGCCCCGCTATACCATTATCGAAGATATACCTTACGACCGCCCCAAGACCTCTATGAAATCATTTCCTATGTGCCCGGAATGTGAGGCCGAATACCACGATCCCCTTAACCGCCGTTTTCATGCCCAGCCCAATGCCTGCTGGACCTGTGGCCCCCGGGTAACTCTTTACGACGCCAATAAAAACCGTGTAGTCTGCAAAGACCCTGTCATCCAAGCGGCCAACCTTCTACGCCAGGGTAAAATACTGGCTATAAAAGGCCTGGGGGGATTTCACCTGGTAGTTGACGCCACAATAGATGAGGCCGTGTGCACCCTTCGCCGGCGCAAGCATCGTGAGGAAAAGCCGCTGGCCGTTATGTCTCCAGATTTTGAAACCATAGAAACCTACGCCCGGGTAAATTCTTATGAATCAAAGGTTCTCGCATCGCCACAACGCCCCATCGTCCTTTTAAAAAAGAGGCCGCGCCCTGCCATCTCTGCCGGGGTGGCCCCGCGTAATAAATATTTCGGGGTCATGCTCCCCTACACACCCCTGCATTACTTACTGCTGAAACAAGGGTTCGTGGCGCTGGTCATGACCAGCGGCAATCTGAGTGAAGAACCCATTGCCATCGGCAACGATGAGGCCTTCCGTCGCCTGGGCCATATTGCAGACTATTTCCTTATGCACGACCGGGATATCTATATGCGCTGCGATGACTCGGTGGTGCGGGTTAATAGAGGAAAGGCCTACCCTATCCGCCGGTCCCGCAGTTATGTCCCTGTACCAATAATGCTTAAAGAAAGCCTGCCGGAAATCCTGGCCTGCGGGGCCGAATTAAAAAATACTATTTGTCTGGCTAAAGGACAAAACACCTTTCTCAGCCAGCATATCGGTGACCTGGAAAACCTGGAGACCCTGGAATCTTTTACCGAGGTCATTGAACATCTCAAGCGCATCCTGGAGATCACCCCCCAGGTCATCGCCTATGACCTCCACCCGGAATATTTAAGCACCAAATATGCCCTGGCCCAAAATGACCTAACCAAATATGGCATCCAGCATCACCATGCCCATATTGTCAGTTGTATGGCCGAACACAACTTGAACGAAGAAGTAATCGGCTTAGCCCTGGACGGTACCGGCTATGGCACAGACGGCGCTATCTGGGGAGGCGAAATACTGATAGCCCGCCGGGACTCATTCGAGAGGGCCGGGCACCTGGATTACGTCCCCTTACCCGGCGGAGCCGCCGCCATCAAAGAACCCTGGCGCATGGCGGTAAGTTATCTCTACCAGACCTACGGGGAAGACTTCCTGAACCTGGATATCCCATTTGTGAAAAATCACGACGAAAAAACCCTATCCCTCTTAGCCGCAGCCATTACGAAAAAGGTCAACACCCCGTTGACTTCAAGCTGTGGCCGTCTGTTTGATGGTGTCTCCGCCCTGTTAGGTCTGCGCTACAAAGTGGCCTATGAGGGGCAGGCCGCTATGGAATTGGAGATGTCCATTACCGGCCACGGGGCAGTGGCCTATGACTACCGCATAGAAAAAAGAGACGGCAAATGGGCGGTGGATGTCGGGCCGATTATTGAGCAGATCGTGACGGACATACAGAAAGGGACAAAAAAGGGACTTATTGCCCATAACTTTCACTACACCCTGGCCCGGATGTTTACAGATATATGTCTAAGGCTGAGGAGTGAACGAGACCTCACGAAAGTAGCCTTAAGCGGCGGTGTTTTCCAAAATATGACTCTCTTGACCGGCTTGACGAAACTCTTACTTAAGAATAAATTTAAAGTTTATAGTCATCGCCTGGTACCGGCAAATGATGGCGGATTATCCCTGGGGCAGGCCGTAGCAGCATGCGCTATGGAGAAGAAAAGGGGCGGTGAAATATAATTAAGGAGTAGTTATTTATGTGCCTAGCCGTACCTATGCAAGTCCTGGAGCTTAAGGAAAATACAGCCGTGGTGGATCTGGGCGGCACGCGAAGGGCAGTACGCCTGGACGTTATTGACAGGCCGCCCACGGTAGGCGACTATGTAATTGTACACGCCGGATTCGCCATCCACTGCATTGACGAAGAAGAGGCCAAAATCACCCTACAATACTTTGAGGAAATATTTGCCGATGAAACATCTCGATGAATACCGCGATCCGCATTTAGCCGGGAAGTTAATAGATAAAATAAAGGCGTTGTCGCACCGGCCGGTCCGGCTTATGGAGGTTTGCGGAACCCACACCGTTTCTATATTCAGAAGCGGGATACGAAGCCTGCTGCCGCCTGATATTACCCTGCTGTCCGGCCCCGGCTGCCCTGTCTGTGTCACGGCCACAGAGGAAATAGACAAGTTTATCAAGCTCGGGCGGCAAAAGGATACTATTGTTGCTACCTTCGGCGACCTGGTGCGCGTGCCGGGGTCCTCGTCATCCCTGCAGAAGGAGCGGGCGGATGGGGCAGATATCCGCGTGGTCTATTCCACATTTGATGCCTTAGACATCGCCCGCCGGAATCCATCCCGCACGGTTGTTTTCCTGGCGGTGGGCTTTGAGACCACTGCGCCGACTATTGCGGCGGCAGTAAAAGAGGCCAAAAAAGAAGGAATCGACAACTTTTATATTATCCCGGCCCATAAGATTATCCCCCCGGCCATGGAGGCCCTCTTGGCCGGCGGAGAGCTGGCCATCGACGGTTTCATCTGCCCGGGTCATGTATCCGTCATCATTGGCGCAGATGCCTACCGGCCGGTCGCCGATAAATATCACATCCCCTGCGTAGTGGCCGGCTTCGAACCCGTAGATATATTGCAAACCATTTACATGTTGTTGTCCCAAATTGAAGAGGGAAAAGCGGCTGTGGATATCCAGTATCGGAGGGCGGTCAACTTCACCGGTAATGAGAAGGCATTGGCCCTGCTCTCGGAGGTCTTTAAGACCTGCGATGCGCCATGGCGCGGGCTTGGCACTATACCTGATAGCGGCTTAAGATTAAAAGATAATTACCGCGCCCTGGATATTGAGACAAAGTTCGATCTAACCGTGCCCAGGACCCAGGATCATCCCGGTTGCAGTTGTGGGGACATACTGCGGGGCGTCAAGACTCCGCTTGACTGCGTCCTTTATCGGAAGGTCTGCACGCCTTCCAATCCCTATGGCCCCTGTATGGTCTCGACCGAAGGGACATGTGCAGCCTATTACAAGTATCATGATTAACTGTTCGGCCGTTGACAACTTCGTAAAAATTCCCTCTCCCTTGATATGGGATATGAAGCTATCTTTATTAATATCCTTATGTTCTCTGTGGTACTCTGTGGTAAAAATCTTTTGACAATACGTTATTAAGCCTATGGAGATCCTATGAAACACGACCGGATACTTCTCGACCACGGAAGCGGAGGCCGGGCCTCGCATGACTTGATCACCTCCCTTTTCCTCCCCCAATTTGATAATGAATTCCTCAGAGAAATGAACGACAGTGCGGTCATGGCCATCGGGGGAACCAAACTGGCCTTTTCTACCGATTCTTATGTAGTCGATCCCATCTTCTTTCCCGGCGGGGATATAGGCAGCCTAGCCATACACGGCACGGTAAACGACCTGGCCATGCGCGGGGCCCGGCCGCTCTATCTGAGTGTCGGGTTCATCATAGAAGAAGGGTTCCCTATGGCCGACCTTAAAGTCATAGCCGGCAGCATGAAAAATGCAGCGGCCAGGGCCGGAGTAGTCATTGCTACGGGGGACACCAAGGTTGTGCCCAAAGGCGCTACAGACAAGGTCTTCATAAATACCGCCGGCATCGGGATAATTGATCCGGACGTCAACATCTCCGGACAAAACGCCAGGCCTGGAGACAAAATAATCTTGAGCGGTACCATTGCCGACCACGGCATAACCATCCTTACCTGCCGGGAGGGCCTGCAATTTGATGCCCCCTTAAAGAGCGATTCCGCTCCTTTAAATACTCTGGTGGCTGAGATGCTGGCGACGAGCCAGAAAATCAACGTCCTCCGCGACCCCACCCGTGGCGGTCTGGCCACATCCCTCAATGAAATCGCCGGGCAATCCCGGGTAGGTATCCGTGTCCACGAAGAGACCATACCTGTTCGTCCCGAGGTACAGGCCGCATGCGAACTCTTAGGAATAGACCCGCTCTATTTAGCCAATGAGGGAAAACTGATAGCCTGCGCAGCGGCCCAGGATGCCGGAAAACTAATTGATATTATGCATAAAAATCCCTATGGCCAGGGTGCCTGCATTATTGGCGAGGTCATATCCGATCATCCGGGTAAGGTATTTATGAAAACCATTATCGGCGGTAACCGAATCGTGGACATGCTTACCGGCGAACCCCTCCCGCGCATTTGCTGAACATGCATAGCGAGCGCATTCCCCGCTGCTTGCGGCGGGGTTAGCGAGCGAATACGATGCATTTTACCTTGCATACGGAGATTCCCCGCAGCTTGCTGCGGGGAGCTTCAATAAAAAGTCAGCCGTCAGCTTTCAGCTGTCAGCCATGCGCCCTTCCCTGCCAACCGCTGGATATTTGCGAAAAAATACCCGGCCGGGAGACAATCATGGTCAAAATACTTGACATTTGTGTATCGAGTGTTAAATTGCCCTGCTAGATTAATATTATTCACTATACAATCATAGATAGGGAGTGGTGGTTATGTTTTTTGGGTACTTGGTGTTGGGGGAAGGGGGAGCTGGATGCCGGGCATCAGAGTTAAATCAGATGAGTCCTTTGAATTTGCCCTAAAGCGTTTTAAAAAGCAATGCGAGAAGGCTGGCATATTATCCGAGATTCGTAAAAGGGAACACTACGAAAAGCCTAGCATTAAACGAAAAAAGAAAATATTGGCCGCGAAAAAAAGGGCGTTAAAGAAAACACGCAGGTACGTAGAGAGATAATATCTTTAGCTGGAACCATTAAAGCCGACAGGAAGTTTGTCTTAAAAAGCAGCTATCCGCCTAATCTATTTATACTTGTAATGCGTTAAGAGTTCTCACTCCAAAAATAAAGCGGGTGAGACATATCGTAAGTTGACCGACAAAAAGTCATTAACATTATTATAAGCACAAACGAGCCAGCTAAGATGGCCTGTCAAGAGGTTTAACAGGCATTAAAGTCCAGGGGTTTGTTCCGCTGTTTTTCTGTATTATTTTGTTCGCCGTATAAAGTTGGTTTTCTCTCTTGGTTATTAAAAGGCCTTCCATACAGGCCCATATATAATGAGAAAGTCAACACAAATAAAAGGCGCCTAAAATTTGTTTTTATTCCAGAGTGTTGCCCGCCCACGCAAGCCGGGAAAGGATGGGGCACTTCCAATTATCAACCCCATCTGCTTCTCCGCACCATCTTGCTTCGATTATTACGCTCGCCGAGTAGCTATTAACGATAGGATGGTTGCTTGATGGCACTATTACCGGACAGTAAAATCGAAGAAATCGGGAATACGGCCAACATAGTTGAAGTCATCAGTAACTATATATCTCTAAAAAAAGTCGGCCGTAATTATCAGGGTCTTTGTCCGTTCCATTCTGAGAAAACCCCCTCTTTCACCGTAAGCGAAGAAAAACAAATTTTTCATTGTTTCGGCTGTGGAATCGGAGGAAATGTCTTTAGCTTTCTAATGCGATACCACAACATATCCTTTGTGCAGGCAGTACGAGATCTGGCCAAAAGATATCAAATCCCCCTCCCTGATATTCGGACCTCCCCACATAAGCGAGATGAAATAGACAAAACAGAAATAATTTATAATCTAAACGAAAAAGTTGCGGCCTACTATACTTACATTCTCAACAATCACCCGGAGTCCAAACCAGCCAGAGCCTATCTGGAAAAGAGGGGGTTTCCCCCTGATCTAACTGCCTTCTTCGGCCTTGGTTACGCACTACCAAACTGGGACAGTCTTTGCCGCCAGTTAACCCAGCATAATCACCCTCTCCCCCTGGCAGAAGAGGCAGGATTGGTTATACAGAAAAAAAACGGGGGATATTATGATCGTTTCCGTAATCGCATAATCTTCCCTATCTTCGATGTTTCAGGAAGAGTTATTGCCTTTGGAGGCCGCGTCCTGGACGATACCCTGCCCAAATATCTCAATTCACCGGAAACGCCTGTCTATCATAAAGGGAACTCCCTCTACGGCCTTCATCTGGCCAGGAATGAATTCAGACATAAAGGCCGTGGATTCATAGTGGAGGGTTATTTTGACTTTTTATCTCTCTACGTCCACGGCATAAAAAATGTAGTGGCTACACTCGGAACAGCTCTAACCCCAAATCATATCCGGATATTAAAAGGCTATGCCGAAGAGTTCATAATTCTCTTTGACTCTGATCAAGCCGGCGTCAATGCCGCCCTGCGGAGCATCCCCCTCTTCCTAAAAGAAGGGGCCTCCGCTAAGGTTTTAATATTGCCCAGTGGTCATGACCCCGACACTTTTATCCGTGCCCATGGTGTTGAAAAATTTGAACATCTGGCGGATAAAGCCATACCCTTAACTAAATTTTTGTTAGAGAAACTTACTCAAAAATGGGGACAGTCTCTGGAGGGCAAGGCACAAATTCTCAGGGAGATAAGACCAGCTATCCAGGACATAACCGACCCCATCAAACGATCCCTCTACATAGCCGAGATAGCCGATAGCCTGAAGATAACCGAAGGGCTTATTGAAAAAGCGCTACGATGGAATTCGGATATAGAAACTCAAAAGGCACTCACAAATATAAGGCCGACGTCCGGAGATACCAATTCATACCTGGAGAAAACGATTATAGAAATCCTGCTGTCTTATCCGCAATATCTACCAATCTTCTTAAAAGAAGGGGGGGGAAAAGGTCTCTTTAAAAATGAAGGACTTAAGTACATCTTTACTCACCTAAAAAGTATATTTGAAGAAGACGGTGCGGTCGATGCCAGACAACTGCTGGCGAGGGTTCAAGATCCTGCTATGGAAAGCAAGATCGCAGCCATTATGCTCGATGCCCCAGCATACACCGGAACTGAGGTGGAATCAGTAGTACAGGATCTTCTAACTAAGATCCACGGGCGGGAACTGCATCGTCAAAAAAAAATGCTACTTGGAAAAATCAAAGAGGCAGAAAGAAAAAAAGAATATGGTATCGCCAACAATGCGGCCAAGGAACTCATGGAGGAGCATAAAAAGCTTTTGGACCGGCATAAGGGCTGATTAATCAAGTAGTTAAGGAGAAAAACCATATGGGCAAAGAGGTAGAGATGGAAGACCTG
This sequence comes from Pseudomonadota bacterium, assembly GCA_011046395.1. Taxonomy (GTDB): domain Bacteria; phylum Desulfobacterota; class QYQD01; order QYQD01; family QYQD01; genus QYQD01. The sequence continues at coordinate 16,641 of DSAQ01000020.1, read as the reverse complement.
CGAGAGTTGCTTTCTATAAACGAAGAAGGACATTACCGCTATAGCGAAAAACTACCAGAAGGCGTCATAGGTTCAGAGCAACTAGAAGACACTATTATACCCTTTGAGGAAATAGATATTGGTATCGTGGAAAATGCCAAAGCGGGCGTAGATACTAAAAAGGCGTTTGTATCCGACCAGGAGTCAGACCATGATGACGTACCCGTCGATTCAGAAATCATTAGCGAGATATCAGACCCGGTCAAGATATACCTGCGAGAAATGGGTCTGGTCTCATTACTAAGTCGCGATGGGGAAGTAGAATTGGCCAAAAATATCGAACAAGGTGAGCGGGAAATCATGGCCGCCATCTTGGAAACACCGATTGGACTGCAAGAAATTATTAACCTGGGAGAAAAACTAAAAAGGGGGCGGGTTAAACTCCGGGATATAGTAAAGGACCTGGACGAAGAAAATTCAGATGAAACGGAAAATATCCAACGCGAACAAAAAGTGATCAGTCTGATCGAGACCGTTGGACGACTTAATAAAGAAAATAAAAAAATAAAAGACGAGTTGCTGTCTACTACCGATGGTCCTGATTATAAAAAACGCCTCAAAAGAAAACTTCTAAAGAACAAACTCGATATTATAAAGCTCCTTAAGGAAATCAAATTAGAGCAAAACCAGCTCGACAGAATCATTGGCAAGCTCTCCGGCATGGCTAATCAACTAGCCAAAACAGAAGAAACGGTCAAGGAATGTAGAAAAATTCTAAGTATTCCCATTAAAGATATAAAAATACTATTAGGAAGGCCCTTAACCTCTGAGAAAAACAGTAAACTAGCTAAGGCCCTCAAAATAAAACCCTCTAATCTTCGAGAAACGATTGCCACCCTCGGCACTGCCTTGAAGAAAATTCGGCATATCGAATCTGAGGCTAAGATGAGTTCAACCACCCTGAAAAAAATAGTCTTCCAAATAGAAAAAGGAACCCAAAAAACCCAATATGCCAAGGATGAATTGATAAGAGCCAACCTGAGACTGGTAGTAAGCATAGCTAAAAAGTACACTAACCGCGGTCTGCAATTTCTCGACTTGATTCAAGAAGGTAATATTGGCCTGATGAAAGCTGTAGAAAAGTTTGAATATCAGCGGGGCTATAAATTTAGTACATACGCCACATGGTGGATACGGCAGGCCATCAACCGGGCTATTGCTGACCAGGCGCGGACCATACGCATCCCGGTGCATATGATAGAAACTATTAACAAGCTGATTCGTACTTCCCGATACCTCGTACAAGAGCTGGGCCGCGAACCAACTCCAGAGGAGATTGCGGAAAGGATGGACTTCCCCTTGAATAAGGTACGTAAGATACTCAAAATCGCCAAGGAGCCCATATCGCTGGAAACTCCCATCGGGGATGAAGAAGACAGTCATCTCGGGGACTTCATAGAGGACAAGAAAACAGCTATACCCCTGGAGGCAGTAGTCAACATGGGTCTGATAGAACAAACTCGAAAAGTTCTGTCCACACTCACTCCACGAGAAGAAAAAGTCTTACGTATGCGTTTTGGGATTGGAGAGCAGACTGACCATACCTTAGAGGAGGTGGGGCAGGATTTTACTGTAACCCGGGAACGTATTCGTCAGATTGAAGCCAAGGCATTGCGCAAATTACGTCACCCTAGCCGGAGTAAGCAATTAAAGGGGTTTATTGAAAATTAGACCATTTTTTCTTGACAAGGGGCGATTAACTTTTTAATTAGAAAATACTTTGGGGGGCCCATAGCTCAGCTGGAAGAGCCACCGGCTCATAACCGGTAGGTCCCTGGTTCGAACCCAGGTGGGCCCATTATTTTATTTCATGCTAAAAAATCATTATGTAACACCTGAAAAAATATCTTTATGTCCGTATGAACCTTAAAAAAGTTCATAAAAAGGGTGCATCATCGGCAGGATGCACCCTTTTTATTGAAACGTTGCCTATGGCCTTAGTACAAGACATAATAAATATTATTGAGGAAATTGCCCCTTCCGGCTGGGCTGAGAAGTGGGACAATGCCGGCCTGCAGATAGGGTCATTGAGACAGCCGGTCAGCGCGGTCTTTATAGCGGTTGATCCGACCACCTCAGTCCTGGAACGGGCCATCGAGGCCAATACCCAGCTCATAATAACCCACCATCCTCTTTTCTTTCACCCACTCCGTCAGCTATCTCTTGAAACTTCAACCGGCAAGATAATAACCCGGGCTATAAGTAAAAATATCTCTATTTATTCCGCTCACACCAACCTGGACATGGCCCCGGACGGGGTCAGTACCGCCTTGATAGAACGGTTGGCCTTAAAAGATGTACAGATCCTTAAGGAAGAGCAAACGCCGCCTCCGCTCCACAACAAACCCGTTCCTATAGGTTACGGCTGCATCGGCACATTTAAGACACCCATAACCTTCAAGCAATTTATTACCAAAATAAAGACCGACTTACAGTTACCATATCTACAGATGGCCGGTAAGGCCCCGGCCAGGGTACGCAAGGTAGCCGTATGCGGCGGAAGTGGTTCTCAATTGATAGAAAAGGCCCACAAATCAGGTGCAGACCTGTATATAACCGCCGAACTAAAACATAGCCATGCCCGTATGGCGGAAGAACTCAACTTCTGTGCCTTGGACATTGGCCATTTCCATTCTGAAAAGTTTGGTATGATGGCCTTGGCCCGATTAATACGTAAGAGGCTAGAAAAACAGGATTTAAGGGTTAGCGTAATAGAAGACCGAACAGAAAAAAGTCCTTTACAGTTAATAAAATGATTGGAGGAAACCACATTGCAACAAGAGGTAAAATTGCTCATCAAGCTCCAGGCCGTTGATCTGGAAGTAAAACACATTCAGGACAAAAAAGAGGAAGGCCCAAGGGGGCTGCGCCATCTCGAAAAAAAGGCAAAAGAACAAGAAGAAGAGTTAAAGGCTGTCCTGGAAAAACAAGAGGAACTAAAACAAAAGAAAAAAGAAAAGGAAACAGAGTTAGAAGACGAAATAGCTCGTCTCAAAAAAAGCCAGGGCAAGTTAATGGCGGTAAAGACAAACAGGGAATACCAGGCCCTCTTAAAAGAAATAGAGGAAATTAAAAAGGCGAATCGCAAACGGGAAGATGAGATCGTAGCCGTCATGGAAGATATGGAGCGGCTGGAAAAAGAAATCAAAGAAAAACAAGAGGAGCTAAGTAAAATTAGGGAAGAGATAAACATCGAAAAAGGGAAATTAGATTCGCTTTTCCAGAAATATGACAAAGAATTGGCTAAATTTGAAGGAAATAGGAAAACAATGGTCAAAGACATACCGGAGGAGCTCCTCAAACGCTATGATTTTTTGAGAAGCAAGAGAAACGGCCTGGCCGTAGTGGGTGTCCTAAATGCCGTGTGCCTGGGATGTCACATGAATATCCCGCCACAATTGTATAATGAACTGCTTAAGGAAAAAAAGATGATATACTGCCCAAGCTGCCAACGCATAATTTACTATCAGGATGTCCCTAAGGCAGCAAATGAAAAAGGATAGTCTTTTTTCTCCTGCCCTAACCCCAATATGGTTCACTTAAGGATAATCGGTCCCGAATTTTGTCATTCCCGCAACGATTCTGAGCGGGAATCTGGTTTAAACTGCCTGAAAAACCATATCCCCGATAGAGGCATTCGGGGATGACTTTATCTTAAGTGAACCGTATTGGCCCTAAACCACATCTGACAATGGATCTTATTGAATAAATTGGTTGACTGTGCTATTTTTATAGTGACATAGTTAGAGTAGGCAAGGTGGTCGCTCGTCCTCTCCTGCAAAGCGAGGGGATGAGAGGAAAGTCCGAGCTCCAGAGGGCAAGGTGGTCCGTAACGCGGACTGGGGGTGACCCCAAGGAAAGTGCCACAGAAAATATACCGTCCGCCTCTGGCGTGATAAGGGTGAAAAGGCGAGGTAAGAGCTCACCGTCCCGGTGGTGACACCGGGAGCCAGGCAAACCCCACCTGGAGCAAAACCAAATAGGGGGACGTTTGAGGGCGGCCCGTCCGAGGTTCCCGGGTTGGTTGCTAGAGGCGTCAAGCAATTGACGTCGTAGAGGAATGACCATCATCCACCTCCGGTGGATAACAGAACTCGGCTTACAGCCTACTCTAACTTGTTTATTTAAGTTGTAGCGCCGTTAACGGCGTTTTTTCTTTTCTATCAATGAACGCCATAGCTATAATAACTGGAGCAGGCAAAGGAGTGCGGATAGGTACGACCGTCGCCAAACAATTCTTGCCTGTCCTTGGAAAACCTCTTCTCTGGCATACAATCAAGGTCTTTGAAAACTGTCCAAGTATTGATAATATCATCTTAGTGCTTACCCCAGATATGGTTAAAATCGGCCGGGAACTATTCCAGACTAAAGGTGAATTTAAAAAACTATGGAAAGTGGTGTCCGGCGGGAAAACCAGACAGGAGTCTGTAAGTAACGGGCTGCGGGCTATACCTGAAAAATACAAAATAGTTGTTGTGCATGACGGGGTGCGGCCGCTGGTCAATGAGGATACTATAAAAGAAGTCATAGAATTGGCCAAAGAAAAAGGGGCAGCCATCGCCGCTATGCCGGCGAACGATACGTTGAAGCAGGTTTCGGCCGACGGGTGCATTATAAGAACGGTAGAAAGAAGCCTTATATGGCAGGCGCAGACGCCGCAGGCCTTCCGTGTTGAACTCTTAAGAAGGGCATTTACAGAGGCCCAAAAAGACAATTTCTATGGTACGGATGAGGCCTCGCTCGTGGAGAGGCTGGAAGAACCAGTCTATATAATCAAGGGGGCTTCCACCAATATAAAGGTAACCACGCCTGCCGATCTAAAATTAGTGGAGATATTGCTGAGAGACAGATATGGAGACAGCACATAGGGTAGGTTTTGGCTACGACGTACACCGCTTGGTAGAGGGCCGAAGACTGGTGATCGGTGGGGTGGAAATACCCTTTGAAAAGGGGTTGCTCGGCCACTCTGACGCCGATGTCCTTATCCATGCCCTGTGTGATGCCTTACTGGGCGCCGCCTGCGAAGGTGATATCGGACGTCATTTCCCGGACGATGACCTGCGTTATAAAGATAGCTCCAGTATGTACTTATTAAAAGAAGTTATGCGTATTATCCACCGTAAGCGACTTTGTGTGCTCAACGCAGACCTGACCCTCGTGGCAGAAAGGCCGAGGATTCAAAAATTTGTCCCGCAAATGGTACAGAATATCAGCTCAGCCTTAAAAATATCCCCTCTTTGCGTAAACATAAAGGCCACCACCACTGAAGGACTGGGGTTTACAGGACAGGGGGAGGGTATGGCTGCTTTTGCCGTGGTTCTGCTTGGAGAAGACACCCTGAAGGACTGAAAAAGAGAGACAATATGGCGCTTAGACTGTACAACTCCTTTAGCGGTCAGAAGGAAGGCTTTAAGCCCCTGGTGGATAACCAGATCGGCATATACGTCTGCGGTATTACTGCCTATGATGATTGCCATTTAGGCCATGCCCGTGCGGCCGTAGTTTTTGATGTTATCATTCGCTACCTGCGCCACCGTGGATTTAAGGTGACCCACGTACAAAACATTACCGATATAGATGACAAGATCATCAACCGGGCCAGAGAAAAGGGAGTCTCCTGTAAGGAGCTTTCCGAACACTATACCGGGAAATTCCACCGGGATATGGAGGCCTTGGGCGTGGCCCGGCCGGACATGGAGCCAAAGGCCACTGGGCATATCCAGGATATCATCCGTTTGATTGAGACCCTGGTAAGCAAGGGGTATGCGTATGCGGCTGAAGGTAATGTCTTCTTCTCTGTGGAAAAGTTTCCTGGTTACGGACGGCTTTCCCATCGCAGTCTGGAAGAGATGCAGGCTGGCGCCAGGGTGGAAATTGACTCCCGAAAACGCAATCCCATGGATTTTGCCCTTTGGAAGGCCAGCAAGCCTGGTGAACCCAGCTGGGAAAGCCCCTGGGGCCCGGGCCGACCGGGATGGCACATCGAATGCTCGGCCATGAGTATCCGCTACCTGGGGGAGACTTTCGATATCCATGGAGGGGGACAGGATCTCATATTCCCTCACCATGAAAATGAGGTGGCCCAGTCCGTGGCCGCCACTGGAAAACCATTCGTACGCTATTTTGTGCACAATGGGTTTGTGACCATAAATGGTGAAAAGATGTCCAAATCCCTGGGCAACTTTTTAACGATAAAAGAGATCCTATCCGGTTACCATCCTGAGGCCCTGCGCCTGTTCTTACTCTCCAAACACTACCGCAGCCCCCTGGATTACTCGGAAGACTTAATCCGGGAAAAACAGGTCAGCCTGGATCGAATATACACTACACTAAGCGAAGCTATGGAAATTAGCGCCACCTCTGCACCCCAGCCGGATGCGGGCATTTCGCTACCACCTGAAGTAGAAGATGCCTATACCCGGATCAGAGATCTTAAAAAACTCTTTTACGAGGCCATGGACGACGACTTTAACACGGCCCAGGCCATGGGCCATGTCTTTGATGCGGTAAAAGGGATCAACACCCTCTTGCAGATCAGCAAAAAGGGGCCAGACCAGGCCTGCCGGGCTGCTATTGGGTTTGCTGTCTCTGCCATCAGGGAGGTGGGGCAGGTTCTGGGTCTCTTTAGCACTGACCCTAAAAGCTATCTGGAAGGACGGCGGGCGGAGAAACTGAGCAAGCTGTCCCTTACGGCAGACCAGATCCGTGATCTTATCCACCAGAGGGAAGAGGCCCGCGCAAAGAAAGATTGGGCTGTCGCCGATGCTCTCCGCAAAAAGTTGGCCGGGGCAAACATAATCCTCAAAGACAGCCCACAGGGAACAACCTGGGAGATAAAGGAGTAAGTGCCCCTATTTAATCTGGTTTCAGACTTCAAACCGCTTGGCGACCAGCCTAAGGCCATTGAAGCCCTCACCCATTCCTTGCAGGAAGGCAATAAACACCAGGTACTCCTCGGTGTTACCGGTTCCGGCAAGACCTTTACCGTGGCCCACGTCATTGCCCGGACGGAAAGGCCAGCGCTTATTATAGCCCCCAACAAGACCCTGGCCGCCCAACTCTTCAATGAATTCAAACAGCTTTTTCCCGAAAATGCCGTAGAATACTTCATCAGCTACTACGACTATTATCAGCCGGAAGCCTATATACCGCAGACCGATACTTATATCGCCAAAGACGCCTCTATAAACGACGCCATAGACCGCATGCGCCATTCCGCCACCAGTTCCCTCCTGCAAAGGCAGGACGTAATAATCGTGGCCAGTGTATCCTGTATCTATGGCCTCGGTTCTCCCGGGGAATATCGCAGCATGCACCTGGCCCTCGCTGAGGGGCAGGTATTAGGTCGGGAAGAACTCCTGCGGTTCCTGGTCGATATGCTTTATGAGCGAAATGACATAGATTTTCACCGGGGAACTTTTCGTGTACGTGGCGACATTGTGGAGATCTTCCCCTCCTGTGAAGAGGATCGGGCAGTCCGCGTCGAATACTTTGGCGATACCATTGAGGCCATCAAGGAGATCGATCCCTTACGCGGTGTAGTTAGAAGGATTATGAAAGAGGCCCTCATATACCCCGGTAGCCACTATGTGACCACACGCCCCCGATTGTTGGGGGCCATCGAGAACATAAAGGCAGAGTTAACTGAAAGGGTTGATTTTTTCAGAAATCAAGGCCGGCTGGTAGAGGCCCAGCGTATTGAAGAACGCACCAATTTTGACCTGGAAATGTTGCAAGAACTGGGCTATTGCCATGGTATAGAAAACTATTCACGCCACTTGACCGGGCGAAGAACTGGAGAACCTGCACCCACTCTCCTGGATTATTTTCCGGAAGATTTTCTCCTCTTTATCGACGAAAGTCACATCACCATCCCCCAGCTTCAGGCCATGTACCGGGGAGACCGCTCCCGCAAAGAAACCCTGGTGGAGTACGGTTTTCGTCTGCCCTCCGCCCTGGACAATCGACCGTTGAACTTCGCCGAGTTTGAACAGCGCGTAGAGCGGGTAATTTACGTCTCCGCCACACCCGGCCCATATGAACTAAAAAAGGCGGCTGGCCATATAGCCGAACAGGTCATCCGGCCTACCGGACTGGTTGATCCCAAAGTTACTGTGAAACCAGCAATAAACCAGGTCGATGATCTCTTAGAAGAAATAAGAAAATGCCTTAAGCGAAAAGAACGGGTTCTCGTAACGACACTCACCAAACGTATGGCCGAAGACCTGACCGAATATTATGCAGAGCTAGGGCTAAAGGTAAAATATCTCCACTCCGACATTGTCACCATGGAGAGGGCAAAAATTATACGGGACCTGCGCCTCGGAGTCTTTGATATCCTTATTGGCATTAATCTCCTCAGGGAGGGGCTGGACATACCGGAGGTTTCCCTGGTAGCTATCCTAGACGCAGACAAGGAAGGTTTTTTACGCTCGGAGCGTTCCCTCATCCAGACTTGCGGCCGGGCCGCGCGGAACTTACACGGCGAGGTTATTCTCTACGCTGGTCACATGACCTCGGCTATCAAGCGCGCGCTGGAAGAAACTAACCGCAGGCGAAACCTGCAGACACGGTATAATCGCCAGCACCAAATCACTCCGACCACTATTAAGAAATCCCTAAGGGATGTCTTTACCTCAGTCTATGAAGCCGACTACTATACGGTGCCCGTGGCCGCAGAAGAAACAGAGGAGTTTTTAATCGTCGAAGATATCACCCGGCGCATAGAATCCCTGGAGAAAGAGATGAAACGTGCCGCCAGGGACCTGGAATTCGAGCGGGCCGCAGAACTGCGTGACCGCGTACGCGCCCTCAGACAGCAGGAGTTGGCATGGCGTTAAGCGAGGATATCCTTTCTACTATCCCCCACGGAACAGGTGTCTATCTGCTTAGAGATGCGAAAGACCACGTCCTCTATGTGGGCAAGGCCAAAGACTTAAGAAAAAGGCTCGCTTCATATTTTCAAAAAAGACGGGAACAGGGGACCAGAACGGAGGCCCTGTTCACCCGGGCCGCCTCTATCGAAACCATCCTGACCAAGAACGAGAAAGAGGCCCTCATCCTGGAATGCAACCTGATTAAAAGACACCGGCCACAATACAACGTGGTTTTGCGCGATGACAAAAACTATCTTTCGCTGCGTCTCGACCCTTGTCAGAAGTTCCCCCGCATGACCATCGTCCGGCGCCTGGCAGATGATGGCGCTATATATTTTGGTCCGTTCTCTTCAGCCGCCTCTGTGCGTGACACGCTACGTTTCCTGCAACATATCTTCCCGCTACGTCGTTGTGGTGACGTCGTATTTAAATCACGTACCCGCCCCTGCCTCAATTACCAGATCAAACGCTGCGCGGCCCCTTGCGTTGCTCTGATTTCGGAAGAAGAATATCGAAAACTGGTTGACCAGGTCGTTTTGTTCTTTCGCGGGCAACTCCCGGACCTCGTAAAAATCTTCACAAAAGAGATGCAGGCCCTGGCCGATCGCATGGAATATGAAAAGGCCGCTCTTTATCGGGATCGCTTATCGGCTATAAAACGGACATTAGAAAAGCAATCCGTGACCTCCACACGCCTTGTTGACCGGGATGTCATCGGGCTGTACCGGCAGGACGGGTCTGTCCAGATATCCATCCTTTTCGTCCGTAACGGGGCCGTGATTGGCCATAAAACCTTCCCCTTCCGGGAAGCGCCGGCGACAAACGAAGAGATATTATCCCATTTTCTAAGGCAGTTTTATGGTGAGGGAAAATACATACCCGGGGAAATTCTTATACCGCTGGCCATGGAAGACCAGGCGGTGATCGCCTCCTGGCTCGGGGAAAGGACGGGGGAAAATGTATCGATCCTGATACCCCAAAGAGGTGACAGGCATCGACTTTTGCTACTGGCCATCAAAAACGCCGAAGGTTCCTTCCGCCAAAAACTAAAGGAGGAAGGGGATATTCATAATCTCCTGGCACTGTTGCAGGAAAAACTGAGGCTCAGGTATTACCCCGAACACATCGAGGGCCTCGATATATCCAATATCGGCGGGAAAATGGCTGTGGGTTCACTGGTAGCTTTTGTCAATGGCTCTCCTGATCGGAACTTCTATCGACGATACAAAATAAAGCTATGGGAACAGCCGGATGATTACGCCATGATGGGCGAGGTTGTTTCACGACGTCTGAGCCGGGCCAAGGAGGAAAATTCATGGCCGAATATGCTGCTCATAGACGGCGGGAAAGGCCAGCTTAATGTGGCCAGGCAGGTATTGAAAGACCTGGGCTGCAGCGGCCGCGTGGACCTGCTCGCTCTGGCCAAGGGAAAAAAGGGGGAAATAGACAAAGTATATCTCCCGGAACGTAAAAATCCCATTCTATGGGAAAGAAACTCCCCACTCCTCCTTTACCTGCAACGCATCCGCGATGAGGCCCACCGGTTCGCCATAGAATACCACCACAAGTTGCGCAAAAAGGGCTTAACCCGGTCGCTTTTGGATGAGATTCCGGGGGTCGGCAGTGTGCTCAAAAAAAGATTACTTACACATTTCGGCAGCGTAGAGAAACTGAAGGAGGTTTCAGTTGAAGAAATCGCCTCGGTCAAGGGGATAAATCCCTCTTTAGCGGCTAACATAAAGGCTTTTCTGGAAAATTATAAAAGGGCTCATTCCATCACAGAATGAGCCCTCTCTAAACTACCTTAAACTATATGAACTTTACCTAAAAAAGCTCCTATGCAATCTCCTTTTTGACCGAGATAGCCACCTTCCAGAGAACAGTTAATATCAGCGCACCGGTCGCATACACCATCATAGCTATAGCCAGTTCCGGAATCGTCGGGGCATACTCTGTTACCCTTTCAAACATATTCGGAACAAACCCGGCCACCAGCAAGGCCAGTCCCTTGTCAATCCAGCTCGCGCCAACCAGCATAAGAAGAGCCGGGACCAATATATTTTCGTTGTTCCGCAGGGCAGGCGGGATCAGTAAGACCAAGCAACCAATGGCCATCACTACAGCAGCCCACATAAAGGGTACCAACGCCCCATGGCCTTCCAGCCCGAAGAACAGGTATGTGAAGGGGTGCATATGCCCCGGGATATTGCTGTAGAAGGAAGTGAATAGTTCAAGTCCAAAAAAGAAGACGTTCACACACATGGCATAAGTGATGATCTTCGCCAATGATTGGATCGCCTCTTTCCCGGGATCGTACTTTGTCAACCTTCGCAGCAGCAGGGCCAGCAAGAGGAGTATCGCAGGCCCGGAACAAAACGCCGAGGCCAGAAACCGGGCAGCCATAATAGCGGTAAGCCAGTAATGTCTGCCTGGGATACCAGCGTAGAGGAAGGCCGTCACGGTGTGGATGCTGAAGGCCCAGATTACAGAAAGATACACGAGGGGCTTTACCCACGAGGCCGGCGTTACACCTTTGCGCTCTGCCTGGAGTGTAGTCCAGCCAATAACGATATTCAGAAAGAGATACCCATTTAAAACGACCATATCCCAGAAAAGGATTGAATTGGGTGTGGGGTGCAGGATGACATTAAGAAGACGCTGCGGCTGGCCAAGATCCACGACGATGAAAAGCATACACATGCTCACCGCGGAGATGGCCATAAACTCGCCTAAAATAATCATCTTGCTAAACGCCTTGTAGTGATGGAAGTAGTAAGGCAAAACCAACATCACTGCCGAGGCGGCCACGCCGACCAGATAGGTAAACTGGGCGATATAAAAACCCCACGAGACATCCCGGCTCATACCGGTTATCTTCAGCCCCTGCGTGAGCTGTGTGTAGTAGGCAATAGAGCCCAACCCAATGAGACCAAGCAGCAACAATATCCATACATAATAGCCTTTACTTCCGTATAGTGCCTTCTCAAGCATAGCCCTTACCTCATACTATGTAATAAACGCAAGGTTGCGTGCCCAGGTTTGGTTTACGCCGGATGCTGTAATTGGAACGAAGCGCCTGCCTGACCTCTGAGTTCGGGTCATCCAGATCGCCAAAGATCAGCGCCCCATTGGAGACTTCCACACAGGCCGGCATCAGCCCTTCTTCCAATCTCTCCGTGCAGAAAGTGCACTTTTCCACAACTCCGCGCATCCGCGTCGGATACTTTCGATTTTCCTCTTTGACATACGGCCGTGGGTCTCCGAAGTTAAAGCTCCTGGCGCCAAAGGGACAGGCGGCCATACAGAACCGGCAACCGATGCACCGGTGCATGTCCATCATCACGATACCGTCTGCCCTCTTAAATGTAGCCTTTGTGGGGCACACCCGCACGCAAGCCGGCTGATCGCAGTGGTTGCAGAGCATCAAAAACGGCTTATGCTTCACCTCATCCGAAACGAATTCATTCATATCATCCGGGAAGGCGTGCTCATATTCCTCGGTCCAGATCCATTTTACCTCTTGTTTCGTTCCGATGTCCGGGACATTGTGAACGCGATGGCAGGCCTCAATCATCCTTTGGCAATCGGCCTCGGTCAGCTTCCGCGTATCAATGACCATGGCCCATCTCTTTGCCGTTAACGCCTTTGGATTCGGCGAAGCCTGCGAAGCCTCCACCGGGGCTCTTCGAAGCAAGTCAACAGCGGTCGCGCCTCCAAGCCCGGCTACAGCGGAGATTCCGACTATCTTTAGGAATTCTCTTCTATTGATGCCCATGCCACCTTCTCCTTCTCTTTCGGTTCGATATGGCAAGTCCAGCAGTACGGTTTTACATCCGTGTAATTATGACATTCGTCACAGAACTGCTTTTTATTCGAATGGCAGTTCATGCATTCATTCTGAAGGCTCATATTAAACGTCTTACCGCTACTGCTCACATATAACTTGTTCCCATCGCGGACCACGGAATCACGCCAGTCGTTAAGAATTTTCATATGCTCGGCCTGCATGAATGCCTTCGGCTCTATACACTTTTTCTCTGCCAACTGCTGGATTACAGGGGTGTCGATTTTTGGGTCTGGCTTCTTAGCGGCCTTGCCCACATTGCTCCAAAGCGGGAAGGTTACCAGGCCAACGAAAACGACCAGTCCGGTTATGATTTTGCCTCCGTCATACATCAGCCTCTTCCTCCATTCCCTTTAAGGGTCGAAAACGGAAATCTTGAGTCCTCTTCTTCTCTCCAGGTACGACCAGGGCATTCGCTACCATTTCATGGACACCTGTTACCTCCACCCCCGGCGCCCAGTAGTTACACAAAGTCACCAGAGTAGCCCGGTCAATAGCACATACGCACGCCAAGTGGTCAACACCGTGTTTTTTCTGGACATACTGCACTGCGTTCCCTCTGGGCAACCCACCCCGCAGTCTCATCTCCATCATCTCGTCCGTCCCCAGTCCGGCCCCCCCTGCGCAGCAGAAGGTCTGCTCCCGGATGGTATTCTCAGGCATCTCATAAAAATTATTACATACGTTCTTGATGACATAGCGCGGCTCCTCAAAGAATCCCATGCCCCGGGCCGGGTTGCAGGAGTCATGGAAGGTTAGCGTTATGTGATCGTTTCGGCTCGGATCCAGTTTCAATTTATTGTGTTTGATAAGGTCAGCAGTAAATTCACAGATATGCACCATCTTGGTGGACTTGGCATTCTCGAATTTGGTGCCGGTAATGGGGGATACCGGTTCTTCCAGAAAATCGGCCGGTCCGTTCATGGTGCCCATATATTGGTTAATTACCCTCCACATGTGGCCGCACTCCCCACCCAGGATCCATTTCACCCCCAGCCTCTTGGCCTCGGCGTACATCTTGGCGTTCAGCCTCTTCATCATCTCGTGTGAGGTAAATAGGCCGAAGTTCCCGCCCTCGGAGGCATATGTGCTCCAGGTGATGTCCAGACCCATACTCTCCAGGTAGTGAAACAGATAATGGTATCCCATATAGGTGTAGGTGCCGGGGTCACCGAAGATGTCTCCTGAAGGAGTAATAAACAGTATCTCTGCCCCCTTCCGGTTGAAGCTTGGCGTCACCTTAATGCCGGTTACGGTCTCCAGGTCGTCTAAAAGGAATTCGGTCATCTCCTTATAGGCATGGGGCTGAATACCCATATGATTTCCAGTCCGGTAACAATTTGCTACCGGCTCGAGGACCCAGTTGACGTTAAGGCCGATCAGGTTGAGGAGTTCCCGGCCGATTATGGTAATCTCTGCCGTATCAATACCGTAAGGGCAGAAGACCGAACAGCGCCGGCATTCAGTGCACTGGAAAAAATAGAAAAACCATTCTTTTACCACGTCATAGGTGAGGTCTCGCGCCCCGGCCATCCTCCCCAGTATCTTTCCGGCAGTGGTAAAATGCTTTCTATACACCGACCGGAGAAGCTCCGCCCTCAGAACCGGCATATTTTTAGGATCTCCCCCGCCGATGAAGAAGTGGCACTTGTCAGCACAGGCCCCGCATCTTACGCAGATATCCATAAAGAGCCGGAAGGAACGATACTTTTCCAGCCGCTCGGCAATCCCTTCAAGGAGTATCTCTTTCCAGTTTTCGGGCAGCTTCCAGTCCTCATCCATCGGTGCCCATTCCCGCGGATTCGGGAGGCCAACACAAATCAGATTCTTTGGCTTTGCCGGATAGATAAAATTACCGATCCTGAACTCCGGCTTGGTATCCATCCAGTCTTCTCGAGGCGGTTTATAATTGACCCTCGAAAGCTCTGCCTTATTGTAATAGCCCATCTGATCGGGTCGGAATTTCTTTGCGGGACCTGCCATGGCAACTTACTCCTTTTCCACTGGTAATCCAGCTTCTTTCATGTGTTCTCTGAATTCGTCTTCATATTCTTCGTAGGTATGGACCTTTACCGGGTAATTCCAAGGATTGATGTGTCTTACGGCCCGGTTGTTGTTAGCCAGATTTCTGGTGGGACTGAGGAAGACCCCGCCCAGATGCATCAGCTTGCTGAATGGGAAGTATGCAAACAGGGTGCTGACCAGAAATAGGTGGATGTAAAAAATAACCCCGATCCCCTCTGGTATCTTGGGGCTAAAAGTGACCAGTCCCATGGTCAGCTCTTTCACGCCCACGATATTTGTCTTGAAGAAATAACGCATCAGAATGCCGCTCAGGGCTATGGCCAGGATCAAAAAGAGCGGAAAGTAGTCATTCGCCAGAGAGATGTACCGCAGCTGGGGGACAAAGACCCTTCTCAAGAAAAGGTACGCCACAGCCGCCAAAATGACCATATCCGTCTGATAGAACGCAGGGACACCTACCTGTAAAATTCCGTCCAGCGTCTCAGCCCATTTTACGAAGAAAGGTATCGGCTCAGTAAAAAATCTAAGGTGTCTGACTAAAATAGTCAGAAAGGAGTAATGAAAGGCTAAAGCGCCCAGCCAGAGCCACTTCGCCGAACCGTATCGCAGTATCGGCCCTTCTCTCAAATCAACCTTTGTATTCCTGAACAGTGAACGGAAGAGAAAGACCTCCAACAACATCCTTATGATAACTTCACCGGTGGTAAACGGGTTATCGAACCTATTCCGTTTGACCCAAGGTAAACTTTTTTCCTGGCCGCAGGTGGCGGGTATCCGAAATGGAACCGGCGAACGTCCCCACTGCACAACGCGACGAATGAACCCTATCAGAAATATAAGAAAGGCGGCATAGGGGATAAAAACACCGAAAAGGTAGTTCATTCCAGCGCCACTCACTCCCGCGTAAGCAATTAAGGTGAGCGCCAGGACTGCGATGAGGGGAAGCAAAAGTCTCATTTACCGTTACCTCACTTCGTTTAGGCTATCAATATTAGTATCTTTGGGATCCGGCTGTTCCTCCGGGATCTCGCCTATCATATTTGTTTTTTGCAACAATCTAAAGAGCCTGTTTTTCCACTCGGTTGCCCTGATTTCATAGACCTGCTCACGGCATTTCATATAGATGTCAAAAGAGAGGAGGGCCAAGCCATCTATTCTGGACTCGATAGACAACAGCTCGTCAGAAAGCTGGTGCTTTTGGATATCAGACCCCAGCTCTTCCCGAATCAGTCTCTTGAGCACGAAGACAAAGGCAATAGCCTGTGTGGGGGTAAAGTCCTGAACCGCCCTGATTCGAATAACCCTGTCGAGAAAGGGAGAAACCTTCTCAGGATCCATCCTGTTGAGAATTCCCTCGAATAAGCCCTCTATTCCCTCAGAGATCATGGATCCTACGGGGTTGGCAAACTGGTTTTTTTGTGCCTTCAAGAATTTGGCCGTGTCAGCCGGGTAGGTTTCCAGGATAGCATCAAGCCACCTTCTCACAATGGCGGATTTCTTTTGTGATAAGAGGCTTTCTAAGGTTATATCTCGAACTTGTTGGGGCGAAGACATGCTATAAATCCACCTGAATTAGATACGGCTACCCTTGTAGCACGTTATTTCTTTCACTGTCAATAAAAAATATTCTATGAATGGCGGCTCACTCAGTTTAGAATTCTATAGACAAATTCCGTTTGCGTGTCAAGAATAAAACGCATGTCTGGCTGTGACATTTTTCACGATACCCTTAAAGCTTGGTAACGTTCAAAAGTGTTTACATGGTGACAATTCAACCGATGCGATCCGGATGTTGAAGTAGCCGTTGATTCCGAGTTTTTCTTTCCAGTATTGCTCCCATTTTTTCCGGGAGTATTG
>DSAQ01000073.1 GCA_011046395.1 Pseudomonadota bacterium | reverse complement strand
TTTCTAGGGAGAAGTATAAAGAGATCATTATTAAGCATTTAAAAAAGAATAAAGGTTTTCGGCATGATTTGATGGAAGCATTTCCGGAGTTGGATCCCGCTGCTATCTCTAATATTTTGCAAGAACTTAAACGTCAAGGGAAAATCAAATTTTCAGGACCTTCAAAATCCGGATATTGGGAACTTACTAATTAAATCTATTTTTAATTTAGTTGTTGGCGTATTTTTGAATTACTGTTTAACTTCAAGCAGTTATAATTCATGAAATTAAATCTATTTTAAATCTAAAAATACATTTAGAAGGGTTATGGTGCTCCGTCCAAAATTTGTGCTATAAGAATGTGATCCATCATGGATTCATAGCCGCAAGTGCTGTATTGTAAATGGCGCGGAAGAAATCGGAAAAAAACAAAAGAACTGAAGTGGGCAGGCGACTCATTGCAGATCGATGACTCCGCTGGAGAAGCCGAAAAGGAGTCGGGTTTTAAACAGGAAAACTCCCTTTTCAGTAAGAGCGGATAAAGCAGATGGCCAACGAGCAGCAAGCTAGAGAGAAGATTGACTCCTTGTTGAAACAAGCAGGTTGGCGGGTATTTGACGTGCGTGAGGCCGACATCTCTGCTGACCGAGGTGCAGCGATACGTGAATTTCCTCTGAAATCTGGCTATGGCTTCGCGGATTACCTGCTCTACCTGGATGGCCAAGCGGCAGGCGTAATTGAAGCCAAGAAGGAAGGGATTACCCTGACCGGCGTCGAAACGCAATCTGATAAGTATGCGAAAGGGCTACCGGATAGTTTGCCTGCCTGGCAGAGACCTCTACCATTTTCATACCAATCTACGGGCAGCGAGACCCGCTTTACCAACGGATTGGACTCAGAGCCGCGCTCTCGCCAGGTCTTCACCTTTCATAGACCGCAAACTCTGGCCGAAGAGATCTCTGGGGTGGTTGAGGCAAATACTGCAGGAGACCCGCAGGTCCCCTATGGTGAAAGCCGCACCCTTCGCGACCGTCTTCGTTCCATGCCATTCTTAATAGAAGAGGGACTCTGGCCTGCCCAGATCAGGGCCATCAAGAATCTGGAACAGTCCCTGTCAGAAAACCGGCCCCGCTCCCTTATCCAGATGGCCACCGGCTCCGGTAAGACCTTCACCGCTGTTACTTCCATCTATCGGCTCATTAAGTTTGCCAGAGCCAAGCGGGTATTATTTTTAGTAGACCGCGCCAATCTGGGGCGTCAGACCCTCAAGGAATTCCAGCAGTACGTTTCGCCTTACAACAATTATAAATTCACCGAGGAATACAACGTTCAGCGGCTGACCTCTAACAAGATCGACTTGGTCTCAAGGGTCTGCATTAGCACCATCCAGCGCCTGTACTCCATTCTCAAAGGCGAAGAACTGCCCGAGGAAGTGGAAGAAGAGTCACTTTTCGACCATAGCGATCTGTTTAAAAAGCCTATACCCGTCGAATATAACCCAAATATCCCAATAGAAACCTTCGACATTATAGTCACCGATGAATGCCATCGTTCCATCTATAACCTCTGGCGCCAGGTGCTGGAATATTTCGATGCCTTCATCATTGGCCTCACGGCTACCCCCAATAAGCAAACCTTCGGTTTTTTCCACCAAAATCTGGTCATGGAATATGGCCATGAACAGGCGGTCGCCGACGGCGTCAATGTCAATTATGACGTCTACAGGATCAAAACCCACATTACCGAAAGCGGCTCTAAGGTTGAGGCCGGCTTCTATGTAGACAAGCGGGATCGGGAAACGCGAGCGGTGCGCTGGGAGCAGCTCGATGAAGAACTGCAATACGATTCTAACCAACTGGACCGGGATGTCGTGGCCATGGATCAGATCCGTACCGTCATGCGCACCTTTCGTGACAAGCTTTTCACAGAGATTTTTCCCGGCCGTACCGAAGTGCCCAAGACCCTCATCTTTGCCAAGGACGACAGCCACGCCGAGGATATCGTCAAGATCATACGTGAAGAGTTTGGCAAAGGAAACGATTTCGCACAGAAGATTACGTATCGCACCACGGGCAAGAAGCCTGAAGACCTGATCGCGGAATTCCGCAATAGCTATTTCCCCAGAATAGCGGTTACTGTAGACATGATTGCCACCGGTACCGACATCAAGCCGCTGGAAGTGGTTCTGTTTATGCGTTCGGTCAAATCCCGCACCTTCTTCGAGCAGATGAAAGGCCGCGGCGTGCGGATAATCAACAATAATGACCTACAGGCCGTTACTCCGGACGCCAGAGGCAAAGATCACTTTGTCATCGTCGACGCCGTGGGCGTCTGCGAACAGGATAAGACCGACTCGCGTCCTATGGAGAAAAAGCCCACAGTAAGCTTTGAAAAGCTTCTTCAGGCCATTGCCTTCGGAAACACCGAACCAGAAGTTATCTCTTCAGTGGCCGCCCGCATGGCCCGTGTGGCAAGAAAGATCAGTCCTGCGGACGAAGCAGAGATCATAAAGCTCACCGGCGGTAAGAGCCTTAAGGGACTGACTGCCGACTTGGTCGGCGCGCTCGACCCTGACCACCACATCGAACAGGCCAGGCAGGACAATCCCGGGATTGAAGAATTCAGCCAAGAACAGGTTCGGCAGGCCGCTATTAAACTTATTCAGGACGCCGTTAAACCTCTGCATAATCCCCATTTGCGCTATAAACTGGTCGAACTCAAGAAAAAGGACGAGCAGACCATCGACCACGTGAGTCAGGACCAGGTGATCGAGGCGGGTTTCAGCGCCGATGCCGTGGAAAAGGCAAAAGATCTGGTAAAATCCTTCGAGCAATTTATAAAAGACCACAAAGACGAAATCACTGCCCTGCAGATACTATACAGCAAGCCGTACAAGGCCCGGCTCCATTATGAAGACGTTAAGGAACTTGCCAGTATGATCGAGAAGCCGCCGCACCATTGGCGTGTGGATAACTTATGGAATGCTTATACTGCTCTGGAAAAGTCCAGGGTTAGAGGGGCGAGCGCCCCGCATATCTTGACGGACCTGGTATCTCTGGTGCGGTTTGCCATGCAGCGGGACAACGAACTCGTACCGTTTCCAGAGCGGGTCAATGCCAACTTCAACGCCTGGCTCGCTACCCAACAACGCTCTCCCTCTCCCCTCGCGGGAGAGGGCACAACTCAACCCCCTCTCCCTCAGGGAGAGGGCCGGGGTGAGGGAAGCCGATTCAACCCCGAACAACTCCGCTGGCTCGAAATGATCCGCGATCACATTGCCGCGAACCTCAGCATCGAAAAGGATGACTTCGACTATGCGCCCTTTGCGCAGGAGGGCGGGCTAGGCAAGGTCTGTCAGGTGTTTGGTGGTGAGTTGAATACGATTATTGAAGAATTGAACGAGACGTTAGCAGCATGAAAATGATAAATGATTTACCAGACAACTGGATTGTCAAGCCCCTCGGCGAGGTGTGCAAAACGATTAAAGGCAAGAAGCCAAAAGATAGTGGACCTGCTTCTAACGAACGAACGGTGCCTTATATTAACATCAAAGCGTTCGAGTCGGGCCAACCCCAGGAATTCGCAGCTCCTGGCGATTACCCGTCGTGTGAACGTAATGATGTTCTAATTGTTTGGGATGGTGCTCGTGCGGGGCTCACGGGTCACGGAGTATCCGGATACATCGGTTCGACTCTAGCGAAAGTGTATTCCGATGCTGCAGATAGTCGGTACCTGTTCTACTTCCTATGTTCCCAGTACGACTACATAAACAGCCGCACAAAAGGCGTCGGAATTCCACATGTAGATCCGTTGATATTCAAAAACATTCCTTTCCCCGTGCCTTCTTTAGAACAGCAAAGGTGCATCGTCGCGGAGATTGAAAAACAATTCTCCCGCCTCGACGAGGCCGTCGCCAACCTCAAGCGCGTCAAAGCCAATCTTAAACGCTACAAAGCCGCCGTCCTCAAAGCCGCTGTCGAAGGCAAACTCAGCGAAAAATGGCGCAAGGCCCATCCGGATGTTGAGCCCGCGAGCGAACTCCTCGAACGCATCCTCGCTGAACGCCGCGCCAAATGGGAAGAACTAGAGCTAGCAAAAATGCGAGCGATGGGGAAAGAGTCAAAAGATGATAAATGGAAGAGTAAATATAAGGAGCCGACGGAACCGGATACAACAAGATTGAACCAGTTACCCGAGGGCTGGCTATGGGTGAGGCTGGAGCAAGCCACTGAAAGAATTACAAAAGGCTCGTCCCCAAATTGGCAGGGATTTGATTACGTAGAGAAAGGAATCCCTTTTGTCCGCAGCCAAAATGTACTTTGGGGCAAATTGGATGTTAGCGCTGTTGCGCATTTGCCGAAAGGGTTCAACGAGAAGGAAGCGAAGTCCGTTCTCCAAGTCGGTGATGTCTTACTAAACATTGTAGGGGCCTCAATCGGCCGTTCGGCAATCGTCTCTAAAGAGGTGCAAGGCGGCAATGTGAATCAGGCGGTAGCAGTTATCCGCTTGATCAGCGGCGGCCTAAGAAACGCCTTCCTGATGTATTATCTCGTTTCCGCAAATGCCCAGGACCAAATTAACCAGGAAAAGGTAGATGTCGCCCGGGCCAACATTAGTCTGAGTGACATTGCAGATTTGGTCGCGCCTTTACCTCCTGAGCAGGAGCAAAAAAAAATAATGGATGAGATAGCGAGACGCCTGACTATTACGGAAAAGCTGGAGCTAGAGATTGAACGTAATATGAAGCGCGCCGAACGCCTACGACAGGCGATTTTCAAACAAGCATTTAGGGGGTGCCTTGCTATAGAAAATGAGGCGGGCGCAACACAATGGAGCTGAATGAATGCCTGACCGCCAGAATTTCCTAGACCGACTGGAGAAAAAGGTTCACCAGCAGCTCGGATCACAACGAGTCGCATACCTTCTGGGTGCAGGCTCATCTTATCTGGGCGGAAAAGGATATCCGTTGGCTGGGCAGCTTTGGGAGAAGATACAGGACGACGTACCGGGACTCCAGCGAGTAGAAATCCAGGCCAAGCTAGATGGCGGCGCAGACGGAATTGAACAAGCGCTTGACCTTCTCGACGACGGTGGAGCAGATGATACTCCGCACAGGCATATTGTAACCGAAGCGATAGCTGATCACTTTTGCAGTCTAAATGCACCCTTAGACAATCATGCCAAATTTCTGCTAAGGCTTGCGGCACGCCAAGATTCCCTTGTACCTGTATTCAGTCTGAACTATGACCCTTTGGTTGAACGCGGTGCTGAAGAAGCAGGGGTTCGCGTGATCGACGGCTTTGTCGGCATGGAAAACGCCTTTTTTGATCCTAATTCCTTTCAGCAGCACCTTGGCTTGATGCGTCGCGGTTGGCGTGGCCAATACTTCCAGCCAATTCACGGAATCGTTCAGCTTTTCAAGCTACACGGCTCGTTAGGATGGTTTGAATCGCAAGAAAATGGCATTAGGCGAACAGCCTTCAACATGCCAAAGCCGAATGGCGTAAGACGGCTAATGATCCCACCGCAACGTAGGAAGGCTAATGACACTATGACCGCTCCGTACGCAACCATGTGGTCCGAGTTCCGGAGTATGCTCAGTCATGGCCCTAGGCTCATAAACCGCTTGGCTTGCCTAGGTTACGGGATGCGCGATGAACATGTCAATGCTGCTATCGAGAACGGGCTGGCCCGGACAGACTTCACGCTACTGATTTTCAGCCGCAGCCTATCAAACGACGCCTTTAATCGCTGGGCTAAGCATAAGAATGTCGTTATTGTCTCCTCCACCCGGTGCTCTTTGAATGGTGCTGTAGGCGGCGGACACCCAAGATTGTGGGATTTTCAGAATCTGTGCAAGGAGGTGTGAGGTTATGGAAGCGGGGCGGAGCACCGTTATTGGTTATGTGGTAGATGTCCGAAGCGGCAGCCTGACAGTGAATCTTGTAGAAGACGAACAAGGTAGTGTACCAGTAGTTACAATTGGCGATGAGGATATCTTGGTTGGGCAACCGGGGTCATACGTCGCCGTTTGGCAGGGAAATACAAAGATACTCGCGTTAGTCACCAGGATGTCGGAAACCGAGAAGGTGCCACCCCTGGCCCCGGGTGAGACCGCAGAGGACGCAGTTCGAGTAACGCTAGCGCAACGCGTGGTCACTCTGATTCCGCTGGGCACCATAAACCCAGACGGCTATTTCGAACGCGGTGTCAGCACATACCCGACTACCGGCGCGGAGGTCCACGCAGTAGGCACGGAAGAGATAAATGTAATATTCGAAAAGTATCGCTCAAAAGGCTACAGCGTTGGTACTTTGTCTTCTCATCCGTCCTTAGATGTTTATTTGGACCCTACGTCTTTGTTTAGTCGTCATTTCGCGATTCTGGGGCAGACCGGATCAGGAAAATCATGGTGTGTTGCAAATCTCGTTCAGCGCGCGGTAGCTGCGATGCCAAAAGCGCACATCATAATACTGGATCTTCATGGCGAATACTGCTGGAAAGATGACGAAGGTAAGCTACAGTCTGCGTTCTTGGAGAATATTGTTCGCTACGTGGATGCACGGGCTTTGGAGATACCGTATTGGCTCATGACGTATGCGGAGCTGTGCGACTTGCTCATAGATCGCAACGAACGCGAGGCACACAATCAAACGGCTTTTTTCAGGGATGTTCTCCGGGACCTCCGGCAACTAGAAAAGACCCCGTTGAAGCTAGAAAGAGTCACTGTCGATACGCCCGTATATTTTTCGCTTGATGACCTGATCAATCGTGTGCGGGAAGAGAACGAGCGAATGGTTCCAGGTACGACCAAGAACAAACAAGGCCCGAATTATGGAGCGTTTGACAGGTTTTTGATGCGGTTGGATAGTCGTTTAAACGATGTCCGTTACGACTTTCTGCTCAGGCCAAAGACTCGAACATCATCAGCCTCTTTGTCCAATCTTCTCAGGGACTTCGTAGGCTTAGGAAATCCAAAACGGCCGGTTACTGTGGTTGATCTTAGCTCTGTTCCTTTTGACGTTCGTCCAACAGTTGCGGCTCAAATCGGTCGGCTCGCTTTCGAGTTCAACTATTGGAACCCGCAGTACCGCGAGTTCCCGCTCTTGCTCATATGCGAAGAGGCGCACGCCTACGTTCCGCGAGCCTCAGAAGCGCAATTTGCGGGATCTCGGAAGTCCATGGAAAGAATTGCAAAAGAAGGCCGCAAGTATGGTGTTGGACTTGGGGTGGTAAGTCAACGACCGAACGAGCTATCGGAGACGGTTCTCGCTCAATGCGGCACGTTCCTATGTCTGCGTATAACTAACCCAACAGATCAAAGCTACGTCCGCAGTCTGGTTCCAGAATCGGAGGTCGATCTGATAGATATCCTGGCTGGGCTTGGTCGAGGAGAAACTCTGGCACTTGGAGAGGCGGTCCCACTGCCAACGCGGTTTCGGGGCTACAAGCCAGACCCCGTACCCAATAGTGAAGACGTGGATTTTTACGAGAAATGGAGATTAGGTCCGGACGACTTAGATGTAGACGCTATTGTCGATAAATGGAGAAGACAAGAGCGATAGACAGACGAACAAGTAATGAATCAAGCAACCATCGTCCAAAAACTCCTGCCTGTAGCCGACAATGCACAGGTAAACTGGAACTACAGTAACGTCGCCCCTGCCTCCCTTCTGCCGGCCCTTCGGGGGCAGATATGCTCGGCGCAGGCAAACGGAGACTAATAGCTAAAAAAAGATCGGATAAACATGAGTCCAGCAGAAATAGTCAGTAAACTTTGGAATTATTGCAACGTGCTCCGTGATGATGGAATGAGTTACGGGGATTATGTGGAACAGCTCACCTATTTGCTGTTTCTCAAAATGGCCGACGAGCTGTTCGAACACTACAGGTGCCTTCAATGAACACCCTCCGTCTTTTTTCCCATACAGCCACGACTGTGCCCGCCGGCACGTCGTGGTATCTCGCCGATCTGGGCGAGGCGCGTGGCAAGCAGGAGCTGTTCACGCGCCAGGCGCCGCAGCGCCTGAAGACTCTGCGTGAGCACGCCTTGATAGAAAGTGCCGTATCGAGCAACCGCATCGAGGGCGTGACGGTGGAGCCGGGCCGGGTGTGGGAATTGATTCTCGGCCAGCCGCTGCTGCGCGATCGCGACGAGGAGGAGGTGCGTGGTTACCGCGATGCCTTGACGTTGATTCACGAGAATCCCGCCGTGCTGCCGGTGAGCGACGCGACGATCCAGAAGCTGCACCGTCTGACGCGCGGCGAGATTTGGGATGCGGGCAAATACAAGGATAAGGATGGCGACATCATCGAACATTATCCGGATGGTAGTGAGCGGGTGCGTTTTCGAACGGTAACGGCCGCCGAGACACCGGCGCGCGTGACTGAGCTGGTGGCGGATTGGCAACGCTGCCTCGATGAACGCTGGATTCACCCGCTGATCGCGCTGGCGGCGTTCAATCTGGATTTTCTCTGCATTCACCCGTTCCGCGACGGTAATGGACGCGTGTCGCGCCTGGTGTTGTTGCTCCAGTGTTATCATTTGGGCTACGAGGTGGGGCGTTACATTAGCCTGGAACGATTGATCGAGCAGAACAAGGCGCGTTACTATGAGACGCTGGAGCAAAGCTCGCAGGGTTGGCACGAAGGCAAACACGACCCGTGGCCGTACATCAATTATTTGCTGTTCATTCTTAAGACGGCGTATAAAGAATTCGCCGAGCGCGTGGGTGACATCAAGGCGCCGCGCGGAGCCAAGACTGATCAGATCGTGACGGCGATTGGACGCTTCGTTGGTGAATTCACGGTGAGCCAGTTGGAGCAGGCCTGCCCGGGTATCAGCCGGGACATGATCCGGCGGGTATTGCGCGAGCAGCAAGCGGCCGGGGTTATCGAATGCCAAGGGCGCGGGCCGGCGGCTCGGTGGCGGAAGAAAGGGTAATTAAGCTTTAGTAAGGGTAATAAAGAGGGTAATAGTCGTAACCGTATGAATACATCAACCATCGTTCAAAAACTTCTGCCTTCGGCGCAGATAAACGGCGACAAATAGTTAAAAAGATCGGGTAAATATGAGTCCAGCAGAAATAGTCAGCAAACTTTGGAATTATTGCAACGTCCTCCGTGATGATGGCATGAGTTACGGAGATTATGTGGAACAGCTCACCTATTTGCTGTTTCTCAAAATGGCCGACGAGCGAAGTAAGCCTCCTTACAAGCAGCCCAGTATAGTGCCGGATAAATACAGTTGGACAAGTCTTATAAAGCAAGATGGGGACGACCTGTTCGATCACTACCGGCACACATTAGAAAAGCTCGGCCAAGAAAAAGGCCTGCTCGGCCTGATTTTCAACAAGTCCCAGAACAAGTTCCAGGACCCTGCCAAGTTGCGGCGGCTGATTGTGGACCTCATCGACAAGGAAGACTGGTCCATGATGAGCGCTGACGTCAAGGGTGATGCCTACGAAGGGTTGCTCGAAAAGAACGCCCAGGATACCAAGTCCGGGGCGGGCCAGTACTTTACCCCGCGCCCGCTAATTCAGGCCATGGTGGACGTCATTCAGCCGAAGCCCAGGGAGACCATCTGTGACCCGGCATGTGGAACGGGTGGCTTTTTCTTGGCTGCACATAAGTACATAGTAGACCACTATCCAAACATGACGAGGGAGGAGAAGCGCAGACTCAAAGAATCAACCTTTAAAGGCTGGGAGTTGGTCCAGAGCACCGCACGACTCTGCGCCATGAATCTCATGTTACATGGGATCGCCGGAAATGGCAGTTCGCTCCCTCTGGTTGTGGCCGATTCCCTCGCCGCCGACCCGGGAGACCGTTTCAATATCGTCCTCACCAATCCGCCTTTTGGTAAAAAGAGCAGCACCACCATTGTCGGGCAAGAAGGAAGGATGGTTAAAGAGAAAGAAACCTATGAGCGTGATGACTTCTGGGCGACCACATCGAATAAGCAGCTCAACTTCGTCCAGCACGTCAAAGCCCTGCTCAAGCAAAACGGCCGCGCGGCTATCGTCGTACCCGACAACGTCCTCTTCGAAGGCGGGGCAGGCGAGACTGTCCGCCGAAAACTGCTACACGAATGCGATGTCCATACGCTGCTGCGCCTACCCACCGGCCTGTTCTACGCGCAGGGGGTCAAGGCGAACGTGTTGTTCTTTGACCGTAAGCCAGCCTCCGAGACTCCTTGGACGAAAAAGTTATGGATTTACGACCTGCGCACCAACATGCACTTCACGCTCAAGACCAATACTTTGAAACGCGAGGATCTCGACGATTTCGTTCGCTGTTACAACCCTGCGAACAGACACGATAGAAAACCAACTTGGGCTGGCGATACGCAGGCAGGTTTGTCTACGCAAGGCGATATCTTTGCAGGTAGATGGCGGGCATTTGAATATCAAGAGCTCATTGATCGAGACAAAGCCAGCCTGGACATCTTCTGGATAAAGGACGAGAGCCTCGAAGAGTCCGAAAACCTTCCCGATCCAGATGTGCTTGCCCAAAGTATTGTCGAGGATTTGGAGGCCGCCCTAGAACAGTTCCGTGAAATAGCTAATGATGTGGGTGTGGACAATGGACTGAAGAATGGTGAATGAGTGACTCAGGCGGAGAGGCGGGAAGAGGGGAGATGACCATAAAATTCTTCTATTGAAACGTTCGTAGAAGGGATGGATTTTAAGACGATATGAGCGATAAATTAAACTTCCTTAAACTGTTTTCAACCCTGAACAATAAGAAGATTCGCTATCTCGTCGCCGGTGGAGTGGCTGTCAATCTTTATGGGATTGAGCGTGCCACAGGCGATATAGATATCGTTGTTCATCTGGAGCGACATAATCTTGAAAAGTTTGTGGAGGTCATGAAGGAGTTAGGCTTCAAGCCCAAAATTCCTGTGAAACTTGAATATCTGTGCAGTAAGGAGATGAGGGACAAATGGGTTCGTGAAAAGGGGATGAAGGTTTTCAGCGTTTATGACCCGCAGAATCCTTATTTCCTATTGGATGTATTTGTGGAGGAGCCGTTTGACTTTGATAAGGTTTATGAAGAACGGAAAAATATCAGGGCCGGAAATGTAAGGATTCCACTTGTGCCTATAAAACGGCTTATTGAGATGAAGAAGAAGGTCGGCAGACCACAGGATATTGCCGATGTCTATTATCTTAGAAAGATAGAAAAGGAGTGGGGCGATGAATAAAGTGCCACTGTTATATTATAGGACGATAGAGCAGATAGAAGAATATCGGAAGCGGCCGGCTCTTCAAAAGATTAAGTGGCTTGAGACACAGATGGAGTTCTTCTATTATGCCATGCCTGATAAGGCCAAGAAGATCAGGGAGCGTATGCGCGCAGAAAAAAAGCCCGCAAACCTTTAATAGATAGACTCACTCGAGGGGAAAGCGGGATGCTCTTAAGATTCTAAGTTGACAATATATTGAGAAAGGGACGGGACATCGGGACATTCTTGAAAATTATCACTTTTAGAACAATGGGTATTTCTTGTCTGCCGTGATCCGCAGATGCTGGGGAAAGAATCGATAGCGTCTTGACGTTATGTCACCATAGCGTTATAATGTTGCTCAAAAACATGGAGGAGCATGATGTCTGCATTGACAAAAAGGGCGACGATTTATTTGGACCCTATGCTGCACAAGGCCTTGCGTCTGAAGGCTGCGGAGACATCCCGGTCTATGTCCGAGCTGGTCAACCGTGCCGTGCGCCTTTCCCTGGCAGAGGATGCCGAAGACCTCGCTGCCTTTGAAGAGCGGGCAGGCGAGCCACTGGTTGCCTTCGAAGACCTGCTGAAAGACCTCAAGAAGCATGGCCGGATATAACATTTTTCTGCGGCATTCCGTCGCGAAAGACCTTGACGGCATTCCAAAGAAAGACCTCAAGCGCATAATTGACCGTATCCGGTCACTTACTCATGACCCAAGGCCCTCTGGCTGCGAGAAGCTTTCCGGGCAGGAACGATATCGGATTCGGCAAGGAAGATATCGTATTGTTTACTCCATCCAGGACGATAATCTTACTATCTGGGTTGTGAAAGTGGGACACAGACGGGATGTATATCGATGCCTGGGATAGACTTCAGGGACGTCAAAGACGGAGAGGCGGGAAGCTGACTATAAGGGTCTTAATACCCGAAAATTTGGTTGGATTAAAAGTACAGGCCATGATAAACGATAAGTGAAGCTCCCCGCAGCCCGCCTACGGCGGACGGGGAATCTCCGTATGCAAGGTAAAATGCATCGTATTCGCTCGCTAACCCCGCTGCAAGCAGCAGGGAATGCGCTCGCTATGCATGTTCAAGATGGACGAGTGATCTTGCTGATATTGAGGGAATAATGGCTCTATACAAGGCGGCTCTGGACTGGTCAATTATTGAGGAGTATTTTGCCTTGTTTGGTCCGCCGCATATCAGACCGGGTTATGAAGTTGTAGGGGGCAGGGGACGTATGGGATTCGGCGGAGGTCGGAGGTGATCCGATTTTGTGTACTGGCCAGTGGCAGTAAGGGAAATTGTACATACCTGGAGTCTCACGGGGTTCGCTGCCTGGTCGATGCGGGATTAAGCGCAGCGGAAATCACGAGGCGTCTAAATGCTATCGGGGTTTCTCCGGATTCTCTGAGCGGTGTTATTGTAACCCATGAACATAATGATCATATCCGCGGGGTCGGTGTTATCTCCCGCCGCTTTGACCTGCCTGTTTATATGACATCGGCTACCCATCGGGCGGCGGCCAGATACCTGGGCCGGATAAAAGAGGTGTGTACCGTCGAAAGCGGCCGGTCTTTCACTATCGATAGTATTACCGTTCATCCCTTTTCCATCCCGCATGATGCCGCTGATCCGATCGGCCTTTGCGTCAGTAACGCCCGGGTTAAGTTGGGTATCTCCACGGACCTGGGGATGGTTACGCACCTTGCTTCTAATGAACTAAAGGGCTGCCAGGCTTTGATTATGGAGGCCAATCATGACCCGGAGATGCTGGAATACGGCCCTTATCCGTGGCATCTGAAACAGAGAATAAAGGGACGTTTAGGCCATTTATCAAATTATCAGACCTGCCAATTGCTCGAAGAGATACTCCATCCCGGGTTGCAGCACATAGTCCTGGCCCATTTGAGCCAGGTAAATAACCATCCGAAGAAGGCCTATCGAGCAGTCAGAAGTTTCCTGGATCAGAGTTCGGCTACCACTAGTCTCTCGTTATCCTGGCAGGACCGGGTGGGGAAGTTGGTGGAGATAAGCTGACCGGAGACGT
This sequence comes from Pseudomonadota bacterium, assembly GCA_011046395.1. Lineage (GTDB taxonomy): Bacteria > Desulfobacterota > QYQD01 > QYQD01 > QYQD01 > QYQD01. The sequence continues at coordinate 14,014 of DSAQ01000073.1, read as the reverse complement.
CCATAAATAAATAACTTAACATTTAGATAATATAAAAATAGTCTGAGAGATTGATTGGAGGAGATACAGAACAATAAAGCCGAACAGATGGGAATTTATGGAATGTCCCTCCCCCTCTTTAAAGGGGGAGGGTAGACACCGGTGAATACGTGGTGTGTTATCAGAAATGAGGACTTACTTTTTCTTTGCTGTGGCTGACGCCTTGCTCTTTGCCGGAGACTTTTTAGCAGTTTTCGGGGTTGTCTTTTTTGCTGCCGGCCGTGCGGTTTTTTTCGGGGCTGCTTTGGCTTTAGCCGCTGGCTTCTTTTTAGGGGGGGCCGTTGTCTCTTTCTCCCCTTCGAGCTTACGTAACTGCTTTTCGAGGTTCTTGATCTTTACAAAGGCGGCTTTTATCTTGCTATCTGCGGCTGGACTTTTCTTGTTATCGAGAAGGTCATAAGCCCTTCCGCCTAGCTCAGTCATTTGATTTTGTATCTTTGCTCTTAGATCAAACATCTTATATTGTCTTTTACCTTCGGCAGTGAGTTCACCCATTTTTGCGGATACAGCACTTGCCCCTTCTTTTACTACCGCAATACCTTCTTCGACACCCTTCTTCAAATCTTTTTTAATTTTGTCAAAAAGACCGGCCATTGTTTCCTCCTTGTAATCCAATTTTTTTATCCGTGTTGAAAGTCCGGCATAGGGGGATATTTTGTAAGAATGGCAGAAGAATGCCCGAATGTCAACATGTTTCCTGAATAATCTATACTTTAAAAACGTTCTGTTCACCAAGAGCCCGTTCATCCGAACCTTGGCGATACTATATTGGCTGAAGAGGGATTGAAGCTCCCCGCAGCTTGCTGCGGGGAGCTTCAACTATTAGGACGTCCGCTCCGTGTCAGTATTGTAATTTAGGGAGGGACGTGCTACATAAATCCTATCCACGTTTGTTGTTAAGTTGGCGGGTAATGAGGATTGTTTAAAGGATGATTAGGCCAAGCCGGGTTGATCTTGCACAGGTATCGCCGATAATCAAAAGCGTTCTGTTTGTATGTACCGGGAATATTTGCCGCAGTCCCATGGCAGAGGCCATTCTTAAGAAGATGGTCCCTGCGGAGGCAGATATTCATGTCTTTTCAGCCGGGAGTCATGCCAGGGAAGGAAATTTGGCCACGGAAAACAGCATCTCGGTCTCCAGAGAGGCCGGGATTGATCTGCGCAGCCACCGGGCGAGAAAGCTCACCACGGATATGGCTCGCGAGGCCGATATGATATTGGCCATGGAGCCGCTGCACATCGAACACGTTCTATCTCTGGATATCTGGCTGAAGGATAAGACCTTTAATCTGGTCCGGTTTGCCCAAGGCTACCGGGGAGGCGGGGACTTGATCCCTGACCCTTATGGAGGAAGCCTGAGGGAATATCAGATATGCTTCCGTAAGATCGACGAGTGCGTAAACAATTTTTATGAGATGATTAGAGGCCGCCTGATACAGAGAAGCCGGTAAGTGAAAGACTGCCTGGTTTTTCTTCGGCTGCGTCATCCAAGCCGTCCCCGTTAAGGACTTCATGCCACAGGCGTTCGTCTTCATAAAAGTCATAGAGGGCTTTTGCGATGCGAGAGGAAAAGTCGCGGCGAACAAAAGTGTCCTTTAATTCCTGATAGCCCTTGGATTGTATTCCAAAATTAAACTCTAGGCTGGAACAGAAGGTTTTATAATGATCGACTGCCCCCTTTAGGCCCTCAGAACGGTTCCACCAGTGTTCGGGATTTGTCAGATAATCTTTGAGTAGCGCCATCTTCTCCGAAATAGCCTCGTTATTTTGTGTATATAAGCGCCACATTTCTTCTTTGGTTTTATTCACGATATTGGCCAGAGATTCCAGTTTCAATTGAGTATCGGGATAGCCGTATTTCGTCAGCTCCTCTACTGAAAAGAGGAGGACATCGCCCCAGAACTGCCGGATAGATTCGTCTATCAGGTTCATCCCGCGGTCCTGATTATTAATGCCGGACCTGAATTCCCCCTGATGGTTGGTGGCTAAGGTCCGTTTATGCAGTAAGGGCAGGTTGGCCGAGACGAATCTTTCACCTATTCTGGCCTTAAGTAATCTACCCAGGGCCGGCCCGGCCATCCTCAGTTTTAGATCGGCGTAGGGGATAACGTATCTTAATGCCTCCGGCCTTAAGACAAAATTTCCGGTATAGACAGTCCGGGCCGGCGCTATATTCAGCGGACCCCCATAGTAGTAATAAATGGTCTCCCGCGTCGGGTGTAAGCCATAAAAAAAGCCGTTTATCTTTTCTGAAAATGTCTTAAAGACCTCACCGACAGTATGCCTGCCTTTAGTAGAGCATGGGAAAGGCCGGAGTTGCGCTGAATGTTTATATCCGAACAATTTAACGAGATCATGGTAATGAGCCGGGGTATGCCTGAATGACGGTTGATGGTGGAAGATACACGGGTCATCTGCACTACATCCGGATATTTGTTTGAAGAACAGAAGCACATCATCCAGGAAGGTATTAATCATGATCGCGGGCGAGACAGGCGGATCACCTACCACCTTACCGGTCAGAATCTCTATGTCCTCAGAGGTAAACAACTTATCCAGCCAGTAAAAGTAGTTAATCAGGTTTATATCCGTAGATCCGTTTTCTGTCTCTACTTTAATGGCAAATTCCTCGTCACTATCGATAAAATAAATCAGGGTCTTTCCCGGATGAGTTTTTAGATACCCGTTTATCCATAGGTAGGCTATGTTTCGGGTGACAGAGGCCCCCTTGTGCGGACGTACGCCGTCAGCACAGTCGCCTAGGATATGTTTTAAGTCTTTCCGAAAACTCTCTGGAATTTCACTTACCACGCCGGATTGCTCGGCAAGACCGCTATGGTGTGTGCGGAGACCGGCCCTGGTTATATCCCTGGCCATGGTTTTATGGGCATTAATGTTTGCTCTATCTTTACTGTCGTCCATGACCAGCACGGCAATCCTGGCGTAAGTATGATCCCCGGTCCGGTCACTGACTATCTTCCCCCCGTAGTTAAAATCGGTGCACTGCCGCAATATACTCTCCAGACAATTTTTGAGCATAGTAGGCCGGTCGGCTACGGGTATGACGACCAGAAACGAGTGACGTTCATCGCTTTTTTGTAGGGTCAGTAAATCTTCCAGTTCCCCAAATATTTCTTTAAGCAAGGTTAATAAGCCTGGTTTAAATCCAGTCGCCGTGATGTATTCTTCAAGGACAAGTAAAGCCTCTTCATAGATGGTTACGATTGGTCTTAGGTTTTGGCAAATTCCGCGATTACTATTCAGTCCATCGGTCAGCGACCTAAATTTATCCGCAAGGGCCGAAATAGCCATATCGCCGGCCTTTTCCTTAAAAAGGATATTTATATTCTTAAAAAGAGTTTTTTGAGACAAAATCGGCTCCACGGGTTGTTTTTGTGTGCTGCTCTCTATCTTCCCGACGAGTACGTAGGAAATCCATCCTTGTTCATCATGACTTCGATGAGGTTAATTCCATTTTGAAAATCTATCTGTGCAATGACCAGATCGGCCTCACTGTTTGAGGCCACATGTCCATAATTAATGCCGAAGGCCCTGGCCAGACAGGCATAATCAGGATTTAGGAAGTCACAGGCTATGTAGCGGCCACTATAGTTATAGTATTGATTTTTCCTGACCAGGCCCAGAGATGAGTTATTAAGAAGAATGACCGTGATCGGTATCTGATAATTAACCGCCGTCATAAGCTCCATGCAACACATCTGGAATCCGCCATCACCCAGAATGGCGAGGGTTGGTTGGGAGGTGCTGAGTTTAGCTCCTATAGCCGCCGGGACAGCGTGTCCTAAAGATGAAATGCCTGAATTTGGGAAGTAACACCGGTTCTTTGTAAGGTTAACGTAATGCTGCATGTATATTATGTTATCGTCAAAGATAACCGCATTACCGTTCAGATGTTCGTGGAGTTTGGTAAGGAAGTAGCTGATCAATGAAAAATCCTCATCGTTAAGCGTAGAGTGGTTGTATTGGTCCCGGTAATAGGGGAGATAAGAAGTATCTTTAGGTTCTATAGGGTTAGCCTTAAGAGCTCCTTCCAATTTATTTAAGACTTTCTTTACGTCACAGCAAATGGCCACATCCGCTTCAAAGGTTTTTTCCAGTTGGGCGGGATTGATGTCCACCTGGATAATCTTCTTTCCGTTTAATAGGGCAGGATTCCAGTTATAGCTGGTCCTTTCCCCAAAGCTAACCCCGAGAAAGATAAGAAGGTCAGCTTTCTCGGTTAGGTAGCGATAAGCCAATTCTTTAGACGTTATACCCAGGACGCCCAAAGATAAATCGTTAGTCTCTGGAATGACTCCCCGCGCCTTGAGGCTGGTAGCCACAGGGATATTTAGTTGAGTACAAAAATTAAATATTTCTCCTTCGGTCTGGGAAAACACACAGCCGTAACCAGCGATAATAATGGGGTGCCTGGCCTTCCTCACTAACTCCAATATGCCCTCTAAAGGTATGGTACAGTCTTCGGCTGAGCTCCTGCCTTTGCTGGTTTCTATGTCTTCCAGGATACTTGCATCCACCTTCTCACGAAGGACGTTGTAAGGAAAGCTCAACAGGACCGGGCCGGGTACGGCAGAATAAAGGGCGCTTGCAGCGGATCTCAAAACATGTGGTAAGTAGTCGATTCGCTGGACCAGCTTATGGTATTTTGTGACTCCTCTGAATATATAATTTTGATTAACGGCAGTACCTTCGCCTGAACTTTCCTGTAAGGCCCCTTTGCCGAATGAATAGGTAGGGGTCTCTCCAGTAATAGCCAGGACAGGCGTACCGTTCATGAAGGCGTTGGCTATACCGGTTACCAGATTTGTGGCGCCGGGGCCGGTGGTGGCGATACAGGCGCCTATTTTGCCCGAGCACCGCGCATAGCCGCTGGCCATAAAAGCTGCGCCCTGCTCATGTTTCGTCAATATGGTCTTGATATCAGAGTCATAGAGTTTATCAAATACAGGCAGGATGTGGGCTCCCGGGATTCCGAATACGTGCCTGACACCCAGTTTTTGCAAATAGCGAACAACCAGTTCACCAACTGTAATATCCATATATCACTTATCCTTTACGCGCATTCTTCGCACTTCGGATAGTACATTATCTTCTATGTGTTTGACAATAGTTACCGCCACCTGAGTATAAGAAAATCTTACAGCCATTTGCCGGCCTTTTTTTATCAGTTTCTTTGAGGCGGTATCATCGCATAGATATTTTTTTACCAATGACCTTAGCTCATCCGGGGAGTGGTAAACGGGGACAGAGTCTTCAAATATATCCTCCATGCCGGTGACGTAGTCTGAAATAACCAGACTGCCGCTGGCCAGCACATCCAGTATGCGTGGATTTATGAAGCCTTCACGGCGCATGTCTGCATGGTGGTCGTTTACCACTATCTTTGCGGCCGCATACAGTTTATTAATATCCTGGTTTGCATAATAGCTGCCACTCAGCCACTCTTCAGGGATAAGACCGTTCCAGCCTGCTCCCCAGACCTTGATGTGGTAGGGACTATCGGCAAGCTCTTGAATGGCCCGCCTGGTGCCGTCCCGGCGTGCGTTGCCGACAAAGACAACGTCATATATCTTAGGACATTGGATAGGCCGGGCCTGGGTAGGAATCATCAACCATTCCGCCTCAAAACCCATTTGTTTTAATTTGCCTATAAAAGGTCTGGAGACGCAATATATTTTGTGGTAATGAGAAAGAATCTGGGGAGTGATCCAGTCGGGATGGCTGTGGTGCCAGAGGATGTTATGGGAGCCCTCCGGTAAGGATTCAAGAGGTTTTCCGAAGAGGTGTAGTGACACCCCTGGGCTCGTCCGGGTTAAGGGATAATCTAATTTTTTGAATTCGGCGGTCAGATACTCCTTTAACCAGTAATCTCCCCACAATGGTCTTCGCTCCACGATGGGGTCAGAATCTGAGTAGGCTATGATATGGAGAGGCGGAAGGGGTAGGGTCTTTTTTTTCATCAGGCTTTTGCTGCGTATAAGAATCTAATAAGTTTTTGTACCTTATGGTATAAGTCTTTGTCAAGAAATAGGGTTATGCGGCAGGAAATTCCATGTAAAGAAGAGACCCGGGTCACACTTCCTGATACCGGATTCTTGAAGAGTTGTGAACTCTCTACGGCTGTTACCATTCATGACGTGTATCTTCATGCAGGCACCGTAATCGGTTTTCACGAAGATGGCTACTTATGGCGCTGCCTTCTGTCGGAAAATACTCTGGTGCATGGCGTTCCATGCCAGGGGGGGACGGAGGTGGAATTCCACAAAAACGGGCAACTCCACGTATGCCGGCTGTCCAAAGATTTTCGGTTTGAGGATATTCCCTGCCGGGCCGGGGCACTGACTATTTTTCATGAAAATGGGGCATTATTCAGGGCCGAACTTTCTGAGAAAATCAGCATACAGGGTATCCGGATTAAGCCTGGAACCGATATCTGTTTTTTTGCCGACGGCAGGCTGTCTGCCTGCCATCTTTCCGAGGATACAGTTATTCAGGATATTCCGTGTCAGGCCCGGAGCCGGGTATGGTTTTATGAAGACGGCGCATTTTCTGCCGGAACCCTGGCCAGGGATTGTATTATCCAGGGCATTCCCTGCCGGGCCAGTTCACTCATCTGGTCCCATAGTAATGGTAACTTGGCGGGCGGCACTCTATCCCGGGAAGTAAATGTCCATGGAGTTCCATTATCTGCCGGGACGCAGGTCAAATTTGATGAGAAGGGAAGGTTAATACACTGATACCAAGTTGCAGTTTATCCATTTCAGTCAAAAATAGTCATTGCGAACGAAGTGAAGTCGTGCCTAAGGCAGATCGGCCTTTGGCGGACAATCTCAAAATAAAATTTCCGCATCGCTCCGCTCCTTGCCATGACACCGTAGCGTAACCTTATGATTACAAATTGGTATGAGATCCCAGGACGATGAGCGATAGGTCCGCACCTATTCCCTGTAATACCCGATCACGGGTTGATTTTATAAATGGGAATGGGATCGCCCGTTGTGAACTCTCGCAGGACACGGCAGTGCATGGCATTTTCTGTCGTGCCGGTACAAAGGTCGGATTTTATAAAAACGGTTGGTTGTGGCGCTGCGAACCGGGTGAAGATATCAGCCTTGATGGAGTATTCATCAGGGGCGGTACAAGAGTGGAGCTTCACGAACAGGGCCGGCTGTGGCGGGGCAGACTGGCCCGTGAGGCAATCGTGCAGGATATTTTGTGCCGCGGCGGCAGTGATATAGAATTCTGGATGAGCGGACGCTTGCGAAGATGCGTTCTGGCGCGCGATACGCTGATTCAGGGCATAGTGTGCCGGGCCGGGACAGAAGTGGAGATGAGAAAAGATGGCGCGCTGGGTTACGGCGAACTTTCAGAGCCGGCGTGGATCCGGGACATTCCCTTTGAGGCGGGAACCCGGATATTATTCCATGATAATGGGCGCCTCGCAGGTTGTTGTATGGTACAGGATAAAACTATCCGGGATGTTCCCTGCCGGGCGGATAACTGGGTATGGTTTCATGATAATGGCCACCTTTCCGCTTGTGTTTTAGCCGGTGATGCCGCTATCCACAGTGTTTCATGTCGAATGGATACCGGAGTAAATTTACACGACAATGGAAACCTGCTCAGGTGTTATCTATCCGGTGATCAGGTAATTCAAGGCGTTCCGGCTCGATCTGCCACCTTTGTGCTTTTCCACAGGAATGGGCGACTTTCGGCCTGTGAATTGGCGATAGATACGCATTTTCAAGGGATTCCCTGTAAAAGCCAGGCCTGGGTAGGATTTGACGATAACGGCCGCTTAAAGCGATGTTATCTGGCGAAAGATACACTTTTTCAGGGGACATCAGTCAAGGCCGGGTCCTGGGCCTCGTTTTTCCCCGATGGTTCGCTGGAATCCTATAATTTACCGGGGTCAGATCTTCATATGTCATTAGCAAGGAAATGTTGAGGCTGTAAAACAAAAATCTTTACTGGATTTAAAATGTCTTGACTATGACTACATGTATTTAGGGGCACCCGCCAAAGGCGGATGCCCCATGGTCAGATTGAAGCTCCCCGCAGCCCGCCTGGGGCGGACGGGAAATCTCCGTATGTAAGGGTGAGGTCACATATTATTCGCTCGCTAATCCCACGCAGCAAGCTGCGGGAAATGCGCTCGCTACGCATGTTCATAAGTGGTTATTTCTGTGTTTTGGCAGCTGGTTTTGTATCTGGTTTTGCAGCCTTTGGGGCCGGGATACAGGTCTTGCATGGTTCATATCCCTTCTTTTCAGCCTCTGCTACATCCTTAAAGGTAACCATATTTTCCGGCTTGATCTTCTTGGCCAGTTTGCAGGAGGGCAGATGATACTTGCCCCCTTTAGCTGAGCCTACAAAAGCGGATTCTTCTTTGGTGGCCGTCTTCTCGGCAGCTTGAACAGAGTATGCGACAAGAGTAAATGCGAACATCAAGACTAGAATTAACGAGACGTACTTTCTAACTGGCATAAAATTTTTTCCTCCTGAATTAGATATTTTTTAGCCTTTTATTCTCCCCGGCTACGGCCGGCCTATGGCCGGAGAGTCTGATTTTCCTTTTCGGCATTGGCCGGAAAAACTTTAAATTATATGGACTTTTTTATTAATAGCAGGGTCACATCTTCATATGTCATTAATTTCTTGACAGGGGGCCGGGTTTGTATATGATAGCCTCATGGCTAGACCGATTCGCATGGATTATCCGGATACTTTTTACCATGTGCTATCCCGCGGGAACGAAAAGAGAGAAATCTTTTATGACGAACGAGATCGCCGTAAGTTTCTCGAGATTATGGGCAGGATGGTGGAGCGCTTTAAATTGGAAGTACATGCTTATGTTTTGATGAAGAACCACTATCACCTTCTCGTTCGTACCAAAGAAGCCAACCTCTCCCGTGCGATTCAGTGGCTTGGAGTAAGTTACTCCGTCTGGTTTAACCACCGGCACCAGCGGAGCGGGCATTTGTTCCAGGGGCGTTTTAAAAGTTTTCTCATAGAGAACGACCGTTACTTTACGGCTATGTGTCTTTACATCCATGGCAACCCTCTGCGGGCTGGTCTGGTAGAGAGGTTATCGGGTTATAAATGGAGCAGTTATCAGGCATACGCGGCTAAGACGCATCAGCCGCCATGGTTGACAACAGAACTGGTGCTTGGCATGCACGGGGGAAGCCGCAAGAGATTTTTAAATGCTCAGCAGTTGTTTTTGGAAAAAAAGAGTAATTTGATGGATGATCTCAGGCATGGCTTATACCTCGGGAGCGAGGAGTTTTTAAAGGAGTGTATTCAGCGCATTAAGGAAAAAGAGCATCGTGAGACGCCGCAAAGCAGATTATTAGGAAATAGAGATATTCAGTCGGTTGTTTTTAAGATATTGGAGCATTTGGGAGAGAAAGATCCTGATGCGGTTTTGAATTCTAAAAGAACGCGGCGTCCGAAGCGGGATGTGGCCATTTACATCTTATATCAACTCGGCCAATATCGGAATGAGGAGATCGGAAAGGTTTTTGGAGTGGGATATACCGCGGTTACCGGCGCGGTCAGGCGAGGGCAGGAATATCTGGATTCAGATAGTAGGCTAACCCAAATGGTCAAAGAGATAACTAATGACATATGAAGATGTGACCCCGATGAACCCGGCTATTTTCAGAGAGTACGACATCAGAGGCATTGTAGATAAGGACCTGACCGAAGAGATAGTGCGCGACATCGGCCGCGCCTATGGAACCACAATCTGCAAAAATGGCCTGAAAGATGTCACCGTGGGCCGGGATGGCCGGCTGAGTTCAGAACGTTTTCAGAAGGCCCTGACCGAAGGTATCCTGGAGACAGGTTGCAATGTTACAGACGTGGGCCTCTGCCCCACGCCACTTCTTTACTTCTCCATCTTCCATCTTCGGAAGGATGGCGGGGTTCAGGTAACCGGCAGCCACAACCCACCGGAGTTCAATGGCTTTAAAATCTGTGTGGGAAAAGAGACCATACACGGGGAGGCCATCCAGGGGCTAAAAAAGATCATCGAGGCCAGGGCCTTTACTTCAGGAGCCGGCTCCTTATCCTCAATTCCCATAATTCCCGCCTATAAGCATTACATAAAACAAAACATCTCCCTTAAGCGACCATTAAAAGTAGTCATAGATGCCGGAAATGGCACCGGAGGGCTGGTGGCACCAGACCTCTTTCGTCATTTTGGCTGCGAGGTTACAGAGCTATACTGCGAAGTGGACGGGAAATTCCCCAACCATTTCCCTGATCCCACCATCCCCGAATACCTTGCTGATCTTATAAAACTGGTGACCTTGAAGAAGGCTGATTTCGGTATCGGCTACGACGGCGATGCCGACCGTCTGGGGGTAGTGGACGAAAAGGGCAACATCCTTTTCGGCGACCAGCTTCTCATCCTCTTCTCACGCCAGATATTAAAGGCCAATCCTGGCGCGACCGTCATCGGAGAAGTCAAATGTTCCCAGACCCTTTATGATGACATCGCCCAAAACGGTGGCCGGCCCATCATGTGGAAGGCCGGCCATTCCCTTATAAAGAGCAAGTTAAGGGAAGAAAAGGCCCTTTTGGCCGGTGAGAGGAGTGGCCACATCTTCTTCGCCGATCGCTATTTGGGCTTTGATGACGCTATCTATAGTTCCCTCCGTCTGGCCGAAATTGTCGCCCAATCAGAACGGCCGTTGAGTGAACTCCTCTCCGACGTGCCGAAGACTTTTTCTACTCCGGAGATCCGGGTTCCCTGTCCCGATGAATCCAAGTTTGCTGTGGTGGAAAAGGTCAAAGAATACTTTCAAGCTCACTATAAGACCATCGACATAGATGGCGTGCGCATTGTATTTGATGACGGCTGGGGACTCATCCGGGCTTCAAATACCCAGCCAGTGCTGGTTTTACGCTTCGAGGCCTTAAGCAATGAAAGGCTTCATGAAATTCGAAACCTCGTGGAAGGTAAATTAAAAAAACTGACCGGTTAGTTTATGAGAAAATATCTTCCTGCAGGTATCTGCAAAAACTACACCCTAATTAGTTTCCTAGTTAATTTTGGATACCCATGGCTCTAACTTCCATCGGCAGCATCCTGAAAAAGATAGCCTCTGAGAGGAACTGGGAAGAACGCCTCAGGGTCTATAGTGTCTGGGATTGCTGGGACGAGGTAGTAGGTAGTGTGATAGCCCGGCAGGCCCAGCCTAAGAGTTTCAAGCAGGGATGTCTCTGGGTCGGTGTCTCAGACCCCATGTGGATGCATCATTTGCAGATGTCCAAGGAGATAATCCGCGACAACCTTAATACCAAACTTGGCTCGCTGCTAATCAAGGATATCCGATTTACCCTTTCGGCGCCCGGTCCTCATAAAGACGTTGCATCTCAGGAGAATAGCACCGGGCCTGATCGTAAATAAAAAATGGCGGCAGAATCTTGAGCTCCTCACCGCCCTTTTTGACGGCCTCCACCAGGACAAATCTTCCTTCATCTCCCGGATAAGAATACACTACCTGTAAGCGCTTTGGCTCCAGCCCGGTCTCCCGCATGGCACTTAGGAGACCGGCAGTGCGCCGGGCCGGATAGATAATGGCTGTCCGGCCGCGTGGTTTCAGAAAATAGCGCGCGGCTTTGAGGACATCCAAAAGTGAAGCGGCTATTTCATGCCGGGCCAGGGCCTTTTCTTCTTCCGGGTTCAAACGGCCGGATGATGATCGGCCATAAGGGGGATTACTGACCACCCAATCCGCACGTGCGGCCGGGAATATACCCTCCGGATTCTTTAAATCGCCCTGCTGTATTGTGATGCGATCTTCAAGGCCGTTTGTGATCACATTTCGCCTGGCCAGGTCAAAAAGCTCCTCCTGCAGCTCGAGACCAAAAAGGCGAACCCGCGGCCTGCGGTAGGCAATAATAAGCGGGATAACCCCACAACCACAGCCAATATCCACGACAATATCTTTATCTTTGAAGTTTGGAAAATGGGCGAGAATTACGGCATCAATGGAAAACCGGTAACCGGATTTTTTTTGGATGACCCTGATCTTTCCATGAAAGAGGGTATCCCGGGTCTCTTCGGGGGCACAGAGGGCCTCTCTATCTGCGGATATAAACCTTACACCTCCTCATCGGGGACGATCTTATTGATGACCAGGCTGGTCAGGGCCTTTGGATAGAAATAGGTGGACTTGTGGGGCATGACCAGGCCAGCCGTGGCCACATTTTTTACCTGTTCAATAGGGGTAGGATTAAGCAGGAAGGCCCAGGTCTTATCGTCCCTGGCCGCCTTTTCCATGGCCTCGCGGGCATTATGATAGTAACTCACCCTGTCTCCAGAGGCGTTGTCTTTATTTGTATTTGTCAATCCCAGGAAACGGCCCAGAACAAGTTCGGTCAATACAAAGACATCCAGTTCCTGGAGCGGGGCAGGCACCTCTCTGCCAGATATCTCCGGCACCATCTCCTTCTTTAAACTTAGGAGATAAAAATGGTCATGGGAACCGGTATAAAGGCCTATAGCCTGCCGCCTGTCCCGGCTGGCCTTCTCCAGGGCACGGCGGACCTCTTGGGCCCGGCCCGCATAATCCTGGCTATTAAGAGGAAATTTCTCTACATTAAAATAGCTTACGGCCTTCTTTTTAAAATCCTGCCATGAAAGGCCTTTCTCGCAGGTAACCAGGCGGTGGGTCGGGAGTATTACAAGCCCCTTATCTTCCATACTGCAGAGGTACATCATGATATGGTTAAATACCTGCTGCTCCCCGTACTCCGGGTATCTCTCCTGCATTATCCGGCGATACTCGAGGGCCGTGGTATAGCGGTGATGCCCGTCGGCGATGAAAAGGACCTCTTTATCCAAGATTTTTTGGACCCTGGCTATGGCCTTGGGGTCCGTAACGGCCCACAGCTCGTGCTTTAGCCCTGCCCAGTCATAAAAAGAGGCAAGAGAAGACTTTTCTTTATGCCTCTCAAGTATCTCCGTGACGGTATTCTCAGTATCCGAGTAAAGGGAAAATACCGGGCTGAAATTGGCCGAGCAGTGCTCCATCAGCTTAAGCCGGTCGGAAGTAACCTTAGGAAAGGTCTTTTCATGGGGCCTGATTATACCGGCAGAAAAATCCTCCAATCTTACCAGACAGAGAAAACCCTTACGGGTAAAGACACGGCCATCATCCAGGGTGTAGGTAACATGGTACAAATAGATGGCCGGCCGCTCATCACGGACAAGTACAGCCGCCTTCTGCCAGTCCTTAAAGTCTTGAGCGGCCCGGGTATAGCGGTTATGCTTCTCACCATCGTCTTCTAAATTCTTTGCGAAGTCCAGACGCACTACGTTATACGGACTTTTGTCGTAAAAGGCCTCCTGCTGCTCAGGCGATATGACATCATAAGGCGGTGTCACCACCTTTTCCATATCACCAATCTTTTTAGGGTCGTATCTGAGCCCACGGAAGGGCTTTATGCAGGCCACTAGCCATCCTCTTTATAAACCGAGAACCGCCCCTCTACAGGACGGTCTATATCCAAAAGCCAAAAACTGACGGTCTGAACATGCATAGCGAGCGAATACGATGCATTTTACCTTGCATACGGAGATTCCCCGTCCGCCGCCCGCCTGCGGCGGACGGGGAGCTTCAATAGTTAACACGCACCTCCCATGGCGTCAAGGCTTTTCCCCGGCTTTTGTTGACGGCTTCGTAAAAAGTCCATTTGCTGCGTTGCGCGGCATCCTTCGTCACTGCGGCGTAGCTATAAGTACGCCTCATTCCTTCCGCCACGGCGGACGCACCTTGTCCGCCTGCGGTGGAGAGCTTTTTACTGTGCCGTCCCAAAATTGACTTCCAACGAACTCAGGTTGACGTAGCTGGTATAATTTGTTCATGTTCTTTGATAGTTATAAGTTTATAGCCAAGGTTTTTTGCTTTACGTTTTAAGGTTGCGATCACCCGATCTT
>DSAQ01000149.1 GCA_011046395.1 Pseudomonadota bacterium | reverse complement strand
TTGTTTTCAAAGAGCAAACTGAAACTACCTGGGGCCAATTTAAAAATATTCTGACCTCATTTGCACTTGGCTCTCAGTTTGATCTTAAAACAGCTGCATGACTTTTTACGAGGTCATCAAATTAGCTTTTTACAAAATCATCACTTTTTTCTATCTAAAATATAGCGAGCTATGGCCCGAAGGGGCTCGGCCTCGGCCCCAAACCCACGCAGGCTATCTATGGCCTCTTCAACGAGCCTACTGGCTATGCCCCTGGATTTCTCCAGGCCGTAAACAGATGGGTACGTAGCCTTCTTCCTCCTTAGGTCCGCACCCGTGGCCTTTCCCATTTCGCCGGCATCACCCTCGATGTCCAGAATATCATCAATTACCTGAAAGGCCAGTCCCAGGGCCTCTCCATAATGCCCCATGGCCTTTATCTTATTCCGGTGACCGCCCGCTATCAAGGCCCCGGCCTGAATCGAACCGGCAATAAGGGCCGCGGTCTTATGCGTATGAATGTACCGGACGGTCCCGGCATTCACGTCTTTGCCTTCGGAAGCCATATCCACAACCTGGCCGCCCACCATACCGTGCACCCCGGCGGCCCGGGCTATCACCTGGGTGGCCTCGAGGGGATTGGACTTACGCCTCCCCGCATTATGTGAGACACCAGACAGTAATTGAAAAGCAAAAGTAAGAAGGCCGTCACCGGCCAGTATGGCCATAGCCTCTCCAAAGACCTTGTGGCAGGTTGGTACCCCGCGGCGATAGTCGTCATCATCCATAGCCGGCAGGTCATCGTGAATGAGCGAATAGGTATGAATACATTCCAGGGCACAAGCTACAGGTAAAACCTGTTCTATATCTCCGCCCATAGCCTCGCAGGCGGCCAGGCACAGGATTGGCCGCACCCGTTTGCCCCCGGCAAAAACGCTGTAGCGCATAGCCCGCATAACTTCCCCGGCCGGACCTTCTTCCTTTGGCAGGCACCTATCCAGGGCCTGGTCAACCAACGCCCTGCGCTCAGCAATATAGGTCTTTAAATCCACTTATATATTTCCTTCCGGCTCAAAAGGCCTGGTCAATAACTTACCGCTTTCGCCTTTTACCAGAAGTTCAATCTTCTTCTCTGCTTCATCAAGTTTACGGAGACAAAACTGTGAGAGTTTAACCCCTTCTTCAAATTTTTTCAACGATTCTTCAAGAGATAGATCGCCGGCCTCCAGCGCCCGGACGATCTCTTCTAACTTCTGCATAGCCTCTTCAAAATTTTCTTTACCCATGCATCCTCCCAAAAAAAATATCTATAAGTGATCGGGGGGGGACAAATTTTCCTTTTGGCCCTTTATTCCTTCTACGGCGACTTCAGGGAGATCCAATGAATATTCCTTGTCCATTATGTGTAACTGCCTTCTTATGGTGCTGCGCATTTGAACGGCAGGCTTTAGACAGGATTCCATAATCTCCTCTTTTGTGATCCCATTTCCGATAACCGCGTGAGGGAAAAGGAGCTTTAAAAAGGCTGTTGTCAGCCTTTTTATGGCCTCAGTATCCCTGGTATCCGCGCCTTTCGGCACAGTCAACACGTCATCAACCAGTGCCCGATAGCGGATATCATTTCTCAAAGCGTGCGTAATTTCGGAGAAATATTCGGAATTAATCGCCCACCCACAGGCTTTCATGTCCTCTCTCATTCTTGGGATGTCCCATCCCTTTATAAAACCATGAAAGCGGTCCAAAAGAGCAGACTCCTGAAAGGCATTTGGAAGCTCTTGAAACATATTTCTATCCACATCCATCAGGTGTTCATTTATGTTCCCTAATAGTACAATTCCTGCCTCTGCTATCCCTCTGTAGTCTCCGACTCTGAATTCTCCACTCTCGAGATAGCCTTTTAAGGCTCCCCTCATCTCATTTTCATCAGGAAAGCTGATACTCTGAATTTCGTCTAAGGCCACAAAATCGTGCCTCCCTAAGATGCCTGTCGTCTTCTGCGAAATGTCGTAGAACAGCCTCGCCCGAGTCACGCTTCCTCCACTGACAAGCCAGCCATATTTGCTAATCTGAGAGAAGAGATAAGATTTCCCCGTACCTTTGGGTGCAAGTTCTACGACGTTAAGGCGCTTTTCCAGAAAAGGAAGCAAGCGACTGAGCAATGTAACTTTCTGTTTCTGATTTATGAAGCCATCCGGATTGTAATCCACCGCCATCAAAAGCACATCCATCCATTCATCGAGCTCGAATTCTGTCCTTATGCCTTGGTAGAAATCGAGATCTACCTTGTAAGGTCTAAACGGCCTGAAATCTTGCATCGAGACTACACCTTGCCCTGGACGACCTTCTATCCTTTTCCATTGCCACTCAAGCTCCACCACCCCCCAAGTCTCAGGTGAAGTAAGAAGTGCCTCTTTTTGCTCATCCAAGACCTTGCGATTAATAATGGCCTCATAGCGGCGAGATGGAAAACCAAAATCTGGTAGTCTAAACAGGCCCTCTCCGGTCTTTATGTCTATCTCGACTCGGATTTTGGCCAATATCCGAACCGATTTGCCCGAATGGACCATCTCAGCTTTTATTGCCTCCCACTCTTCTTTTCTTGGGATTACCTTTCTAACGTAAGATTGGACTTCATCTATATTTATCCTGCCTTCCTCATCAGAAAACCGTTTGAGAAGCCAATCTCTCAGGTAAGAGGGAATTCCGAGGGAGGAAAAAAACTTGTTCTTGCTGGGATCTTTGTAGACCACCATATCCGGAAATTGTGTCTTAACCTTGTCCTTCACATGTCCGACGGTTTGCATTATAAACCCAAATCCTCCTCTTCCATACCGACCACCACCTCAAAGCTGGCTTTCCCAATATTCTTCCCATGAGATATGAGATCAACCCATTGTCTTCCAGATCTCAGCCCTTGTATTTCACACCTGAACACACCAACGCCTACTTTTTCAGCTTTGATGAGTGGGAAGCTGGACAACAAAACGTGAAGCTCGTCAAGATCAGGATCGAACCGGATCTCGATAACCGCTCTCCGCCTTGCGTCCAAGCTGATCTTCTCCGGCCATAGCCGGAATTGATATGCGACCTCTTTTTTGGGCCCTGTACGGCTAAGCCTTATGACCGGCACAAGCCATTCCTCAAGAGTCGCTCCTCCGTGGATAGCACCAGAAGCTCCGGCTCCTCCCTCGAACCTTCCATGCACAGCAAGAAAGATATCATTATCCTGCACGATCCAGCGAGGATCGTCTGAAGGGGATTGCATTGTCGCAAATCTCCCCCATTTGTGAACCTGAGCCTCCGATGGAAGTGGAATGGGCTTCTTGTTCAACGAGTAAGGTGTAAGACCATGGTCAGAGGTAATGTAGACATCACCCGTCCTCTCCAACAAGGAAACTGCTTTGCCGAAAACCTCCTTCACGACCTCAAGGGATCTCACAAATCGCTCTTCATGCCCGATATTCCTGTTGTGAGCCAATTCGTCCAGATTCCGGACCAACTGGTTTTCCTCAGTCCAGCCCTTATTTGCCTCCGTCGTAGTGGGAAGATTCGCTCTGGCGATGCTAACCTCCATCTCGATATCGCCGTGTTCGTTCTTAAGCCCATACCAGAGACCCAGACAATCAAGACCCATAGCATCGACCCAGAGTACCGGAGTACCTTTGCTCAATGTATCCTCTATCAACTGCGACCTGGGCTGAAAATTCCAAGCAACTTGTTGCCTTGCTGCATGCGTGGCCATTTCTTCCAGTTGAAGGGGAGGACTATCGAGTACGTTGGAGAGCGCAACGTGCCTAAAGTATTCTGTAACGAACTCGTCCGGGTGGGAAAATGGAATCAGATAGTAGAAAAGCTCCGTGAAAGCCAATTCGAGAAGGGGCATGACTGATTCGAGGCTAGTTCGTTGAGCTAGAACCTCTTTTAGTATTGAGACGACCTCTTTTCGCTCTCTCAGGGTCAGACCCGTAAGGGATTTCAAACGCTTCAAGGGGTCACCTCTCCTTTCGTAAGTCCTCCAAAAGGTCAAAGGCAAAGGGTCCCCAAAGATCATGGCCACAATCCGTTTGCGCTCTTTCATCTGTGCATGGTCAAGGTCTTCATCTCCAAAGACCAAGTGCAAGACCTGGTCTTCTAACTCGCTGGGTTTGGCAGAAGATTCAAGACACCTTTTGAGATAATCACCAGGACCTACTAGCTTGCTCCAAAGCCAGATGAGCCAACGCTCTCTGTCGTTCGAGTCCCTCCAGCGGGAGAATATATCAATGGAGTAACTCTGAACATTTAGAAGTCTGGCCATAAGATCAAACAGGCACTCATTCGGCCTCATTTGAGATGCCAACCAGCTCCACTTATCCTCGTCAGCCAGTGATTTGGCCAAGATATCGCTTTCTCTGAGAAATTTTCTGAGGACTTCATACCCACTTTTGAAAACGTCGATTCTGATAACACTTACTTGTGCCCCTATGCGGTCAGCAAATCGAGTAGAAAGGCATATTGAGGAGACCGGGATTTTCGCATTCTCCCACAAACCCATATAGTTCTTGATACCATTGATCCAAAAAAACCTGCTAAAACCTTCGATCTGCCGTTGAAAAACTGAAATATTTATCTCCTCAGGCCTTCCACTGAGATGCCAACCTGGATGGATAGTTCCGGCTTGATATCGAGCCACGTGGACAAATGTCTCAATGAATTCTGAAGCAAAACCATAAAGGGGGATATAGACTCTACCCTTGCTCAGTAACTCCCACTGGGCAAGGTCCGTAAGAATTTCCTTTTCTCCGGTTAGCCTGACGTACTCAGAAAGTGGCAGGATGACGACCGAGCCAGCCCCTTTAAGCTCGGCTTCTAATATCTCCTTTAGCTCGTCTATCTTTGGAAACCGATCTTCGTCTGCGCACAAATGCGATAGTTTAATTAATTTATTAGCGGGGGCTTTGACATGTTCGATCACCTCTTTCCAGTGATCCAATCTTTCCACAAGAATAAACCTGATGGGAAATCTGGCTCTCTTTGCGGCGTCTTTGGAAAGTTCGTGGAAAAGATCACGCAAATCAGGAAGCTCTATCACATCCTACCCCTTCGTTTTCAGCCGCTGAAAGAGCAATGCACCAATAGCGGCCTCTTGTGCAATCTCTATTAAGAACTTTTTGGCATCTATCTCAGGCATGGCTTCGATGCGCTGGGCTACCAGTTGAAACAGTTTTTCTTGATAAATCCCCTCTATCCATGCTTCCATGGCCTTCTGTACTTGCGGAAGCTGGTTTGTCCATTCTATTACTCTTGTCCCCACCGTCGCAACAAGATGGTCTTTTGCCCCCTCAATCTGATCCTTGATCATATCCGCAAAATGCGGTGCCACTATCTCCAAGAAGCGTTCATTCACCCAGGCATGGTCGCAAAGTCTTCTAATATCTGCCTCGTATCTCTCCAACAGATCCAGGGACGCCTTCAGGTCATCTTCCGAGGGCATATCCTTCTTCTCTTCAAGAATATCAAAAAGGTCTTCAAACTCAGATCTGCTCAAGAGCCACCTTACAGGCACTCTGTGAGCACTACTCCACCCGCCAGGGGACTCACTCTGGGTAAGCTCCTTCCACCTTCCTTTCAACTCCTGTTTAAGCTGGAAGGTCTTGAGTGCCTTAATTTGCTCTTTCAGGATTGACCTCAGTTCGTCTTCCTCTATATTAGTACAAGGTTGAATCTCCCCAATAAGCTCCTCCGCCTCGAACTCACTGAGATCGCATCCAAGATGCTCCCCAACCCATTCTCGTAAGGCAGCCCCTTGACTTCCAATGGCATCTCGGAACCCTGAGATGTCCTTTTGTATGATCCTGGCAAGCTCAAGGCGCTCTTTGACATTTAGCCTTTCCTTATCTTTCACCAGTTGTCCAAGACTATGGATGCCTTCCTTCACAGGAGAATCCACCCCATAAGCCAAGACAAACAAGGGAAGACCAGACCTTTTAGGAAGCCACTCATCTTTCAGATTACGTAAGGCGCTGTCAAGCCCTTGCTCCCTCTTTCCTGAGAGATCGTTCAAGGCCTGAATCAGTCTCGCGTCCGTCTCCACTTCTTCAAGTTTTTCCTTTACCACCTCTTCTTTCCAAAGCCATACCTCTTCGTTTAAGAGTGACTTGAGCTTTCCCGTAGCCCATTTAAGATTCCACCCGCCTTCATCCATTGCAGTCTTAAGGGGCGGATGCGCCTCTTCGAAGAAACGCAACATGCCGGTTTCGAATTGTGAGGAAGAACAGAAACCTCGAAGCCCGTCAAACAAAGATATAATCTTTTCGGAGTATGTTTGGTTTTTAGATATCAAAAACCCACCCAATGTTATTACTGTTTGCATAAATTCATAGCCTTGATTCCATCCTTCATCCTCTCTGAGGAGTATCTCCAGCCCCTGGACTAGTTCCATCTCTATTTTTTGTGATAACTCCTTTTCGATTTCACCACGTAGTTGGTATTTTAATGCCCAGATCGGGCATCCTATCGCTTGAAGGCGCAAGCGCAAGGCTTTTCGAGCTTCATCTGGATAAGCACACTTTTCATGAGGAAGGTCGAAAATTTTCTGGACAATCAGACAGAATGCCTCATCTTGATCGGTCATTTTACGAACTCTGAGTTGCTCCGCATTCCTCCTGCCTTTGCACACAATCTCGACGAGTTCAGCCAGCTTGTTTTCGTTTAAAGGATGGCAGTTCACCCCGTCAGACCAATAATGCCCCTTACAATAATCTTTGAGTAAAAAAGCAAACACCACTAACCCAATGGGAGACTCAAAAAAACCGAAAGGGGGTTCCTGCAGTAGCGCCCACGTTTCACTCAGGTTAAGCTCCGATCGGTCTTCAAAGCTGTCACAAACAGCCTTCTTGGCTCTGCTCAGGGGATGGTCAGGCTGTGAAGAGTATCCATCCGCTTTTTCGAAGCTGCTCAGTTTCTCGATCAAAGTTGAATACTGTTTGTTTGGCGTTTTTGTCCCAATTGCATATTCTGCCGATGCCTTTCCACATGCCCCTGTATATAGTGTTTCTTGGTCAGTGATCTTCTCGGGTCCGTATGGAAACACCCGTTCTGCAAATTCACTAAATAATCGTCTATATCCATCAAGCCCGGAAAAGGCCTTTTCCTCTCCTTTAAAATAGGCCTTGTGGGTGGTGTCCCTTATGGCTTTCTTAAAGTCATCGATGCGTAATTTCGCCTCCTTTTCATATACCAATTTATTCTGATGGTCACCCGTCTCTTCGCAATACTGTCTGTAGGCTTCTCTATCCAGCCAATCCTCCCATCTTTTCTGGCCAAACGCATATTGCATGACCAACAAGACACAATTATCTAGTTTTCCTGAAAGCTGCCCACACAGAGCTTCCGCCCTGCTTATTTCTTCATCCCGTAATGCTACGACAGCGATCGTGGCTATTTGATATGGCTTGATATCCCAGAGCACATGTTCTCGCCTTTTTTCCATCTCCTCTAGTGCAATCACCCTTAGGCCATGCCTCTGGGCTATTGCTCCAAATAATGTAAACGCCTCTCCAAGGGTTGAGGCAAAACCCTCCGAGACCTTGTCCTCAAAACGAGTATTTTTAAGATCCTCCCTTATCTTTGATAGCCTTTGCGGATCGATATTGAGAAGTGGGACGGTAAACTCTTCATCTCCGTGATAAGGGATGGCATGGATGTAGTACTGGTCGCATAGATCGTGCAGTGTCTTTTCCACTTCCGCCGACGATAACTGACCTTCGAATGCATGCCGGAGATTGTTCTTTGTGGGTCTTAACCTATTCTCTCCGGGAATCTCCCGCGAAAGAGCGTTCAGAAGCATCACTGTCTTAAATAGCCTCTTTTCAACCGGATCCGTAAGCCCCTGAGCTTTGATCTGACAATAGCCCACTATTGCCTTTGACGCTTCAGCGAGCTCGGATCGGACCTCCTCGTTTTCGAAAAAATAGTCCCAGATAAGATCCGGCGTGAGCCAGTGCCACTGATCATCCGGATAACCGCTGATGAATTCCTCGAAGCCACCTTTTCCCTCTCCTTGCAGAAATTGAAACAAGGATCTTTGACTCGAACTGAATTGCCGCGAAATAGTCGCGAGATAGAACGCACTGTATGGGTGAATAGGTAAAAGCCCTTTAAAATCTAGAGTTGCTGCCTCATCCTGCAGTAGGTAAGAGGTAATTTCTTTCACGCCTTGCCACAAGGTCTCCTTCTTACTTTCCCAGTCATCCTTTCGTGATTCTTTTGTTTCTATGGCATTACCCAACAGCTTGTAAGCTGTAACGGGCTGCATCTCAAAGTGCTGGGCATGAAAACGTTCCTCTATTTTCCTTCTGTCTTCATTGGTCAAGCCACCTATCTGTTCAATTCTTCTGTGGGTAATGAGAAATAGGTAGAAAGGAATTTCAGTGGTGGCATGGGATAGTTCCTGAAGTGTGTTAATGATGCCCCTTTGAGAGAAAAAATCAGTAAATTCATCCCAAATGAAGATCACCCCCTGGAGACCGTTTTTATTAATAATCTCTCTACACCAGGCCTTTACGTCTTCCGGGCTGTCCATCACCACAAAACCTTCTTCACTTAGGACATCCACCACATCTGCCAGCAAGGGGCGCTCAGGCCTTTCTTTTAAACGTTCTGATTGAAGCGCTTCTATGATCTCCTCAGGGGAGCCATATGCCCTGAACCTCAACTGGTACTTTGAAAAGACATTTTCCCAATGAATGGCGCCTTTGCCCTCAAGCTGCTCGATCACCTTGTCATAAATATCAGGAGCTACAGCGGTAAAGCCCTGGGTCTTAAGGGCCTGCCTTATACCTGTCTGGATCTCGGCCAGAAGCTTAATGGGTGAGTTCACATGAGAAACAGAAGATCGGTAGACCGTCAGAAAATTTCCCCGTCCCCTCAACGCCTCGAACTTTCGCCAAAACGGTTTCAGAAGGTCCTGTCGGGTCAGGAATTCCGATACCTCCTCCAGAGGTTCCTCCAAGAGGTGCTTTATTACAAAGGAAGCAAAGGTCTTGCCCGTCCCATAGGCGCCCTGCATCCAAATGGAGCGCTTGTCAGCCACCCTTCCTCTATCTAAGGCCCTGTGAACTGTTTCAAGAAGGTTTCTGAAACCCTCGTGCGGGATGAATGACTTCCAGCTCTGGGGGTTTGTACGGTCTGCCTCCTGGTTGAAAACAGGTATAAAATCGGACTTCACGGTTAGGAAATCAGAATAAAGATACATCTTTCATCTCCCGTACATTTATCTGAGGCCTGATGATCGCATCCTCTAAAGAAAAAAGTGCCTTACCCTCACAGAGGATGCCTCCGAGACAGAATTCCCTTGTGCATCCAAAAACTATCCAGGGCCAGGGAAGTCCGGAGTCTATGTTGAGACCCCCCGAGCCCTCTTTTTGGAAAAGTGAGATCAAATTGTAACAGATTCCAGACCATGACGGGTGAGCAAGGCCTTTCCTCGCCACTATGCGAGGCCTTGTTTCGGATACTTCCCCTTGCCCAAGCTGAGTTCCTATGGGCGTTCGCTCAAGCAGGCCAACGAGTTCCATGATCGCATTAATGACAGTTCGCTTTGACAGACGGGGAACATCTGCCAAGAGACAGTCTCTTAAAATCGCAGTGCTCCATTGTCCCATGCCAAGGCGCATCACATACCAAAGAGCCGTGGGAAAACTAAAAACCACGTTTACCCACAGCAATTCCCATAGGCGCAGGTCTTCTACTCCTCTTTCCCGAAAGGCCCTGCAAAGCCATGTCTCCCTGCCTTCTCTTGTTACAAGGCCGGTGGTCCTGAGCCATACATTCAACGACTCCACCTGACGGTTCCCCAGTCTTGGAGACTTCTTCCAGCCCGATGGGTCATCTAAGTAAAGGCCCAACCACTCTTTTCTTAGGCCGAATATTTCGTGTTTGGCCCAATTCCTTAGCTTACTAAACGCCATTCAGGACGTCCTGGGAACTCCTATTTTGCCTGAGGTGGATATTATCCAGGTCCATTACCATCTCCACGGAAATAAGCTGCGGAAGACTACTCGAAAGTCCTCTAAGGATCTGTCTTAAGACGTCTCTTTGGAGACCATAAAGCCTGTAGGGCCCGAGTCTTGGTTCATGATAGAGTTCTTCCAGGGTGAGGCCATACCTTTCGTTACCCTCTGCGTATGCATAAAGACTATAGAGTACTGCAAGTTGATCAACCTTTTCCAGCCCTTTTTTCTCTACGGCCACTGTACGGCTGTCTCTGCGAACGACCAAGCCAAGACCCATCTCCCCAAGGGGTGTATCCCGCAGGATTCCTACAAGGGCCTTGATGGCATTTTCCCTGGTGGCTTTGGAAAGGGTATCCGGGATCAAATCTACAAGCTCTCTCTTTGTGCAACCCTCGCCCCATGCTACATTTTCCAGGTACCAACCGACAAGCTCAGACCTCATTGCAAGATTGGCCCAGATCACCTGCCAGGTAAGGAGGCTTTCCACTCCCAAGGCCTTAAGCCTCTCTCCAAGGGGCGTAAGCCTCTTGTTCTGAATGATTCCGCACTCCTTGAGCCACACCTTCATGGCCTCAAACTGCCTGTTCCCAAGGCTGTTATTTTCCCACCACTCATGCGGGGCCGCAAAGAACTCTTCCAGCCATTTCCTTCTCATGCCGAAGTGCTGATATCGGTTTATGCCTCTCACTGATTTTTCTCCTTTTGTGACCCATAATGATTTGGCCGCAAGGCATCCCTTTTCGTCAAAACTAAGACACCTGAAACAGTGACTGCACCGCTCTTGATCAATGGCGACCCCTTGGCCATTAACACTTAATGCGCCCGTAGGGCACTCTACCTCACAGGCCCTGCAACCAACGCAGTAAGCAGCCTTGTTGATGACTGCTCTTAAGCGGCCTATCTGATAGCGGTCAGCGTTTCCTAAACCTGCTACCCTGACACTAAGCCTGTCACCGTTTTGAGCGCTATAGGTCCAGATAAAACCTCGGCCATGTATGCGGCCCGAATCAGGACCAGTCCTTTCCACCAAACCCAATGCCTTAACCCATTCGAGCCAGTCCGTCCTGGCGCTGTCAATGGAAAAGACGAGGGCGTCTCCGTGTGGCGCAACTTCCACCCTGTTCTCTCCAGCCGACAAGAACCTTCCTCCAGCCCTCCCCTGCCATGCCCCACTTGAGATATACTCTCTTTTTCTATCTTCATTTGTCTTTCCGCCATTAGCAGCATAATCTAGAAGAATTTGGATAAACCCACTGCACTCAGACGGAAAACTAAGCCAGAGAAGAGAATCCCACCAATTTGATGACAAGGGGCACACTGAACAGCCCACCCTAACAAATCCGTAACGGTATGCTTTGTTATAGAGAAGCCGTCTCTGAAAGAGATAGAGAAAAACCTCTGCTGCGCTCCACCTTAGCAACGGGCTTGCATTTGTTTGATTCGTGTGTTTGCAGGCGGGGCAGATTTCCTGATAGTTTTTCCTGGTTTGACTTTCATCCCAGCGAATACCGTCAAAGATGAGCGCCTTGATGGATGGCTTTCCCGTGAGATCCCTCAAGAGAAGCCAGGTAGGCACACTCTTATGAACCGAACAGCACCACCGGTGGATGCGGCTGGGCGAGCCGAATTCTTGCCACGTAACGATGGCTTCCTTCTCTGATCGGGCAGTATGGAATCTCAGATGCGTCCATCTCTTTTTTGCCTGCTCCACAGCATCAAGAGTCGGGCTTATCTCCATGGTGGTGTCCCCAAAGACCACCACGAATTCGTCCGGGTTTAGTGCTCGCTGGCAAAGATCCAGCAGCACGAGGGAGTCCTTGCCCCCACTGAAGGCAACAGCCGCAATATCCGCTCTGGTGCTGTACTTGTCTTGAGTTCTTCTGATGAAGAGGATGGATTTTTGAACCAGACCCTCCAGGAGCTTGGCATTCTTATCAAGCATCCGTGAAACGTCAACAGGCTCAAGACTCAAGTCCTTCTTGAAAAAAACGATCTCAGGACGCTTAAAGAAGGCCCCGCCCTTCGCCTCAGCAACAGGTTCTCCGCGGTAGAAATACCGCCTCCCAACACTTGTGGCCCAAAGAAGTGGCTTTCTGGCGCGAGGATAGACCCAATGTTTATCAAAACCCAGCAGATCAAGCTCTTCAAAGAATACCGGGCGTATCTCCGTCTTAACGCCTTCAGGCGAATTATCACATAGAATTATCCCATTTGTTTCAGCATCCCACACGACATCATACATATCAGTCCCTTGGCTAATTTTTTTATCATGAGATGTTTAGCGAAACCGGCACCAAAAATTCTTGTAGTGATTTATCTTAGTTTTTACTTTCCACTATCGCCGTTGCCTCTATAACGGACAAGGGATCGACCCGTATTCCGGAAACTACCGCGCCCCAGTGAAGATGCGGCCCGGTAGCCCTTCCTGTAGCCCCTACTTCTCCAAGTGAATCTCCTTTGGCCACCTGCTGCCCTTCTTTCACCGCCGCTTTGGAGAGGTGACAGTATATAGTAAACACCCCTTGGCCATGATCCAAAATAACCGTACTACCCAGGAGATAAAAATCACCGACCAGTGCTATACGTCCACTGTTCGCACAACGGATCGGCGTCCCCTCTTTTCCCCGGATATCAACACCCAGATGACGACTACGCTCCTCGCCGTTTAAGATGCGCCTGCTGCCAAATAAACCGACTATATCACCCTCCACGGGTTTAATAAAGCCCCCGCTCCAGAGCAGAGACTCGCTGTTTTTTTCAAAAACTGCATCTACGGCCTTCTTTTCGTCCTGTATGCGCTTAAGTATTTCCTCTGGAAACGTAACCATCTTTTCAGGTAAAGTAAGTTCCTCTACAGAAAACTCATAGGGTTGCACCTCCACATGGATGGTTATCACCTTCTTTGTGCCATGATGGACGTGCTGATACTCGATGGTGAGTGGATATTTCCCCGGCGGCGTGAATACGTCCACCGGTAATAAGGCCGCCAGCCTTCCCGAACTGGCATGAAAATAAACCGGACGACCAAGAAAGGCGCCCGCCTTAGGCGGACTAGCAGGTACGTCGCTAATAGAAAAGAGACCTACCTGCCCTATGGCCAGTTTAGCCGGATGGAGCGTCCAGGCGGGACTTTCATCGGCATAGGAAGCTGTTCCCGGAAAACCAATCGTCAGGGAAAAATAGAAAACAAAGATGATCAATTGGTAAGAAAGTTTTTTCACCGCTGAGCACTCCGTATCCGTTGTCAGTGGTCATTTGAGTTATGAGTTACGAGTTGCGAGTTCTTTAACCCGCAACCCGAAACCCGGAACTCATAACCAGCTTTTAGCTTTGAGCTTTCAGCTATCGACTTCTGCCACCCGTTCCACCCGGCAAAACAATTTTCCTTTATAAAGCCTCACCCTGACCTGGGAATTAATGGCTACGTCCTTTGTAGCGCGCAGGATCTTTCCATCCGGCCATAATTCGGTTATGCTGTAACCCCGGCCAAGGATGGCCATAGGGTTAGCGCCTTCCAGACGAGCCGCGAGTTCCCGAAGAGAGGCGCCCTGTTGTGCCAGATGTTGCCCTGTTTTTACCTCTAATTCTCTTCTTAAGGCGTCCACTCTAAACCGGGCCGTCCGTATCTGTTCACGTGGGTGGCGCTCTCCAAGGCGAAGGAGATAGCTGTCGAGCAAGCGGTGCAGGCTTTGTATCTGACTTAAAAGATTATGCCTCATCTCCAGGCCGAAAGTATCTATCTTCAGACGGCCGTCCTGAATGCGGCCCCTTACCCTGGCCAATCTCGTTATAAAATGGGCCAGCCTTTCTTTAAAAAGGGCGTGTTCTCTCCCCGCCGCCCTGGTAAGACGGAGCTGCAGCATGTCGATCTGATAACTTAAATCATCCTTTTTGGGCACGACAAGTTCGGCCGCAGCCGTAGGGGTAGCCGCCCGGATATCGGCCACAAAATCGGAAATAGTAAAGTCGATCTCATGCCCCACTGCGGAGACTACCGGAATTTTCGAGGTAGAAATGGCTCTGGCCAGGACCTCCTCATTAAAGGCCCAGAGATCCTCAAACGACCCGCCCCCGCGAGCCAGTACTATGACATCTATGCCCTTTAACCTATTAAGGCCATAAATGGCCTCAGCCAGATCCTTCGCCGCTCCTTCACCCTGCACGCGGGCGGGATATACGAGAATATTCACATTGGCGAAACGGGCGCAGGCCGTCCGCAGGAAGTCATAGAGGGCCGCGCCGGTAATCGAGCTTATGACCGCTATACGGTCAGGGAGTAGAGGCAGTTTCTTTTTCCGCTCTGCGGCAAAAAGGCCTTCCTTTTCCAGCCTTTGCTTGAGCTGGAGAAAGGCCTGCTGCAAGGCGCCAACCCCTCTTGGCTCCATGTGGTCAATGATGAGCTGATATTCCCCGCGCGCCTCGTAAACGCTAACGCGTCCCTGGCAGACTACATACATCCCGTCTTCCGGTTGAAAACGGAGATAGCGCCTGTTAATCCTGAAGAGCACGACCTTTATCTGGGCGGTTTCGTCTTTTAAGGTGAAATACATGGTACCGGACGAGATCTCGCGCAGATTTGATATTTCACCTTCTACCCAGACAAAGGGGAAATTGGCCTCGACCAGGAACTTAATCGACTGTGTTAAGGCGGAAACGGTTAAAACCTTCTTTTCCAGTCTCTCGATCATGGAGGAAAACTAGCATAAATCATCCTATATGGCAATGTAATTGCCATTTACTAAAAACCCCTAAGTGCCGATTTAAAAAATGGGGTTATTTTTTTATTTCAATTAATGTATAATCTCAGGCCGTGAGACTATCCAGTGCCCGAATGAAAACTGGTCATTAGTCATCAGAACCTCTTGCAAAATTGTCTGTCATCCCCGAATGATTCTATCGGGGATATGGTTTTTACTTGAATAAAACCAGATTCCCGCTCAAAAGCGTTGCGGGAATGACAAAAAATGGAGTTTTGTAAGAGGCTCTATTGGTCTATGTTACCAGTGACAAATAACTATTGACAAATGACCCTTCACTATAGCCGAGGAGAGCATGGAAAACATAAAGGCCCTGATCCTTTCTGGCGGTAAGGGAACCAGGCTGCGGCCGCTGACGCACACCATGGCCAAGCAGCTTGTGCCCGTGGCCAATAAACCCATACTAGGCTATGTCTTTGAACATATTAAGGAGGCCGGCATAAGAGATGTCGGGGTTATCGTGGCCCCCGAAACCCAGGCAGAGGTAAAGGCCTATCTGGGCCATGGAGAAAAATGGGATGTGAAGATTACCTATATTCTCCAAAAACAACCTCTGGGTCTTGCCCATGCCGTAAAAACAGCGCAAAAATTCCTTAAGGACTCGCCTTTTGTCATGTATCTGGGAGATAACCTCCTCGGTAAAGGCATAAAAGAGGCCCTAGACAAGTTTCGTAAGACGGCATACGATGCCCTTCTATTCCTGAAAAAGGTCCCTAACCCGGGGGCCTTCGGCGTGGCCGTGCTCAATGGTAAGGGACGCATTAAAAAACTCATTGAGAAACCCAAAAACCCCCCCTCCAACCTGGCCCTGGTGGGCGTCTATCTCTTTTCCCCGCGCATACACGAGGCTATCGGTCGTATCCAGCCTTCCTGGCGTGGTGAGTTGGAGATAACCGATGCCATACAGGAACTCATTCACATGGGCGCGCGGGTGGAGGGAGAGGTCCTTGACTGCTGGTGGCTCGACACCGGCAAGAAAGACGATTTTCTGGCCGCGAATACGACCGTACTCGATGACTACGTTAAACGCCAGGTCGATGGTTTTGTCGATGAAAAGAGTGAAGTCTCAGGTCGCGTCCATGTCGATGCCACGGCCAGGGTAATAAACAGCGTCATACGCGGGCCGGTCATAATAGGGCCGGGGGTCGAGATTGTCGATTCCTTCATCGGTCCTTATACAAGTATAGGCGAAGGAACCCGTATCACCAATTCGGTTATCGAGCATTCCGTTATTCTTTCCCAGGTCATTGTTGAAGGCGTACCGCGCCTGGAAGATAGTATCCTGGGCCGGGAAGCAAAGATCATCAAAAATCAGACCCGGCACAAGGCCCTGCGCCTCATGGTGGGTGACCAGTCACTGGTAGAGGTATGAGGTTCAGGAGGCAGGAAAGCCAGAGAGCCAGAAAGCAGGAAAGCGGGAAAGCGGGAAAGCTATGAGCCAAGAGCTATGAGCCATGAACCATGAGTTGTGAGCTAAGAGCAGGTGGAAGATGACAGGTTTTAAGAACGGAATCATCGAAGGGGTCATAGTAAAGGATATTAAAAAGCATGTAGATGAACGCGGCTGGCTGGTGGAATGTTTTCGCCACGACGAAGTACCCTCAGAGATTCGTCCGGCCATGGCCTATGTCTCAATTACCCTGCCCGGCGTTGCGCGCGGTCCGCACGAACATATCGAACAAACAGACTATTTCTGCTTTCTTGGGCCAAGCAATTTTAAGGTCGTCCTCTGGGATAATCGCAGGGACTCCCCCACGGTCAACGTCAGACAGGTAATCTTTGCCGGGGAGGATAGCCCAAAGACAGTCATCGTCCCTCCCGGCGTAGTACACGGATATAAAAATATTGGAAATATAGATGGACAGGTATTAAACTTCCCCAATCGTCTTTATGCCGGCCCAGGGCGCACACAAAAAGTGGACGAGATACGCCACGAGGCGAGCGCTTCATCCCCTTTCGAAATGGACGAGTAAATACTATGCACATACTAATAACCGGTGGCTGCGGATTTATCGGGAGCAATTTTGTTCGTTACCTACTCGAGCGTTACGATTATCGCATCATTAACCTGGACGCCCTGACCTATGCGGGTAATCCGGAAAACCTCAGGGAGTTTGGAAACAATCCTTGCTACAAATTCATCCAGGGCCGCATCGAGGACGTAAAGACCGTCAAGAAAGCCCTGCGGGGGGTAAACCGGGTCGTACACTTTGCGGCTGAAAGCCACGTTGACCGTTCTATAACCAATGCCCAGCCCTTCATACAGACCAATGTAGTCGGCACGCAGGTGCTCCTGGATGCCTGCCAGCAGGCAAAAATCGACCGGTTTATCCACGTCTCCACGGATGAAGTCTATGGAAGCCTCGGCGATAAGGACCGCTTTACAGAAAATACCCCGCTTTCCCCCAACAGCCCTTATGCCGCCTCTAAGGCCGCGTCTGACCTCCTGGTGCGGGCAGCCGCTAAAACCCATGGCCTTCCGGCCATAATCACCCGCTGCTCAAATAACTACGGCCCTTACCAGTTCCCGGAAAAGCTCATCCCCCTTATGATTACCAATGCCCTGGAAGATAACCCGCTGCCGGTCTATGGCGACGGACTGAACGTCCGCGACTGGATATACGTAACCGATCACTGCGCAGCCCTGGATACCATCCTCCATAGAGGGATAGTAGGCGAAACCTACAATATCGGCGGCGAGTCGGAACAAAAAAATATTGATGTGGTAAAGACTATCCTTCGTTTACTTGGAAAATCCGAGTCCCTGATTACCTTTGTCGATGATCGCCCCGGACATGACCGGCGCTATGCCATGGACATAGAAAAAATCAAACGACAGCTTAAGTGGAGTCCCGCAGTTACCTTTGAAAGGGGTCTCGAACTCACCCTGGACTGGTACCGGCGAAATGAAAAATGGTGGCGCCGGGTCAAAAGCGGCAGGTACAGGCAATATTACCAGAAAATGTACGGTGAGAGGCTGGCAGAAGGCAAGAAGCAGTGAAGATTATGGTCCTGGGAGCGGCCGGCATGCTTGGCACCGATGTCGTCAGAGTTCTGGCCGACGCCCACCACGTATTACCGCGCACCCGCAATGACTGGGATCTAACCGACCCCATGGCCTGCCGGGCAGATATTACCGCTATAAAACCTGACGTGGTCATAAACTGCGCGGCATTTACCAAGGTAGATGACTGTGAGAGCCGGCCGGATAAGGCATTTTCCGTCAATGGCGAGGCGGTAAAACATATCGCCGGGGCCTGCCAGACAGTCAATAGCCGCCTTATCCAGATCAGCACCGATTATGTCTTCGACGGGACAAAGGGCGCGCCTTACCGGGAGGAAGACACACCTAACCCCATCAACGTCTATGGCCAGTCAAAATTAAAGGGCGAAGAATACGCCTTGAAAATCGAAGGTTCCCTGGTTATTCGCACCTCCTGGCTCTACGGCCGGAACGGCCCTAATTTTGTGGATACCATCCTTCGCCTGGCCAAAGAAAAGAAGACACTTACCGTGGTGGATGACCAGTTCGGGTCTCCTACTTATACCCCTGACCTGGCCGGGGCTATCGCCAGGCTGGTGCAAAAAGAATTGACCGGCATCGTCCATGTAACCAATAGCGGCATCTGTTCCTGGCATGAATTTGCCAGAGAGATATTGAAAATTGCCGGCAAAAAGGACGTCTCCGTTGCGGCCATAAAAACTGCGGGGCTAAATCGCCCGGCGAATCGACCTCACCTCTCTGCACTCGATAATAGCCGTTATATCTCTATTACCGGCCAGTCTCTCAGGCCCTGGCCGGAGGCGTTGGCTGAGTACCTTCAATAGTCAATAGTCAGCAGTCGATAGTCAATAGCTGAAAGCTCAAAGCTAAAAGCTGATTATGAGTTTCGGGTTGCGGGTTAAAGAACTCTTAACTCATAACTCGCAACTCGTAACTCGCAACTCGTAACTCAAATGACTAATGACCACTGACAACGGACTACTGACAACTTACAATGAGTGTTCAGCGGTGAAAAGGCCTGTTTACAGATTCGTCAGGCCTGCTTCGCTGGATTTTCTCAGGGCAGGGAAGATTTTTATGGACAAGCCGCCCTTTCTTCTCACAATAAATGGCCTGAAAAGTACGGCATGAAGCAGCCCCATCTACGGCCTCGTCTTTAGGCCAGGACGCATATTTACACTGCATGTCACAGAACTTCAATCATCCACCTCTTATCTCCGGCAACCCTTCCATCGTATTATTAACCAAATCCCCAAGATATTCTATAAAAAAGAAGCCACAGGGGCCGCCTTGTTTTCGTTTAACTTTGCCCGCCACATCTGATATACTTTAGCCATAAAATAAAATGCCTACCGTGCTATCCCGGATCAGGAATTGAAACTATTTTCGAGCATGCCGGTTGCCGAGCTTTTCGGGCAATTACAAACCACGTCGCACGGCCTGACGGACGACGAAGCCCGGCAGCGTCTCCAGACCTACGGACCGAACCTCCTGCGGCCACAAAAGAGAATAAAAGAACTCTCACTCCTCCTGGCCCAGTTCAAGAGCCCGATCATCCTCATCCTTCTTTTTGCCGCCGGATTGTCGATATTTCTGCGTGATCCCACAGATGCCTTCATTATCCTGACAATCATCGTTATAAGCGGTTTCCTTGGATTCTGGCAGGAACGGGGAGCAGCCCACGCGGTGGAGAACTTGCTGGCCATCGTCAAGATAAAAACAAGGGTGCTTCGGGATAGCCGGGAGAAGGATACCCCGGTCGATGAGATCGTGCCCGGTGATATTCTTCTCCTCACAGCCGGCGATATTATCCCGGGAGACGGTATCATCCTTGAATCCAGGGATCTTTTTGTGGATGAGGCCACTCTGACCGGTGAGACCTATCCGGTGGAAAAAGCCGCCGGGGCATTACCACCGGATACGCCACCCGGCCAAGCGACCAATACACTTTTCATGGGAACCCATGTGGTGGGCGGCACGGCGAAGGCAGTGGTTGTGCGCACCGGCCGGACCACTGAATTCGGTAAAATTTCCGAACGCCTGAAACTACGGCCGCCGGAGACGGAATTCGAGCGTGGCGTCCGGCGGTTCGGGTATTTTCTCATAGAGATTACGCTGGTGCTGGTGATCGCCATCTTTGCTATCAACGTCTATCTGGCGCGGCCGGTGTTGGATTCCTTTCTTTTTTCCCTGGCCCTTGCCGTCGGCCTGACCCCGCAACTCCTGCCAGCCATTATCAGCGTCAACCTCGCCCACGGCGCCAGGCGCATGGCCTCCCAGAAGGTGATCGTAAAACGCCTGGCCTCCATTGAAAACTTTGGCAGCATGAACGTCCTCTGTTCCGATAAAACCGGTACCCTCACGGAAGGGATAGTGAGATTAAGCTCTGCGCTTGATGTCGAGGGCAATGAAAGCGAGAAGGTGCTCTTCTATGCCTATCTCAACGCCATTCATCAGACCGGCTTCGTAAATCCCATCGATGAGGCTATCCGCACCTATCGCCGGTTCGACGTATCCGGCTACCAGAAACTGGATGAAGTACCTTATGACTTCATCCGTAAGCGCCTGAGCATCCTGGTGGCCAAAGACGGCCTACATCTGATGGTGACCAAGGGTGCGCTTCAAAATGTGCTCGCCGCCTGTTCGTCAGCGGAAACTTCCAGCGAGCGGGGCTTAGATTTAGGCGGCATCCAGGAGCGGATTCAGCAACTCTTTGAGGGGCTTGGCGGCAAGGGGTTCCGGGTTCTGGGGGTTGCTTACCGCGATGTAGGCCCTGGCGTTACTATCACCAGGGAACATGAAACCAACATGACCTTTTCAGGGTTTCTGGTTCTCTTTGATCCGCCCAAACCCGGCATTGTCGAGACCATCAGTCATCTGAAGCATCTCGGCGTTTCGCTGAAGATGGTTACCGGCGATAACCAACTGGTGGCGGCCGGTATCAGTGAACAGGTGGGCCTGTCAAATCCAGAAATCCTTACCGGTCAGGACCTCCGTGAGATGAGCGACGAGGCCCTTCTCAACCGGGTAAATGATGTACATGTCTTTGCAGAAGTCGAGCCCAATCAGAAAGAGCGCATTATCCTGGCCCTGAGGAAGGCCGGAAATGTCGTGGGTTATATGGGAGACGGGATCAACGATGCCTCAGCGCTCCATACTGCGGATGTCGGCATTTCCGTGGATACGGCCGTGGATGTGGCTAAACAGGCAGCGGATATTGTGCTCCTTGAAAAGAACTTGGGCGTTCTGGCCCAGGGTGTCCGCGAAGGGAGGAAAACCTTTGCCAATACCCTCAAGTACGTCTTCATGGCCACCAGCGCCAATTTCGGCAACATGTTCAGCATGGCCGGGGCATCACTATTTCTGCCTTTTCTCCCCTCACTGCCCAAACAAATTCTTCTCACGAACCTAATGACTGATTTTCCCGAAATGGCTATCGCTACCGATAGTGTAGATAGCGAGATGATGGACCGGCCCCGGCGGTGGAACATCAAATTCATCCGCAATTTTATGATTACTTTCGGTTCTCTGAGTTCAGTCTTTGACTACCTTACCTTTGGGGTACTGCTGTTCGTCCTGCATGCCACTACGGATCAGTTCAGAACCGGCTGGTTTCTGGAGTCTGTTATTTCGGCCGCGGTGATAGTGCTCGTGGTCCGCAGTCGTAAGCCCTTTTTCAAAAGCAGGCCCGGAAGGCATCTTCTTCTGGCCACATTGCTTGTGGCTGGTATTACCCTTGTCTTACCATTTACCCCGGCCGGGAAGGTATTCGGACTCGCTCCGCTTCCGGCTTCATTCCTCTGGCTGATGGGCATAATCGTTGTGCTCTATGTTATCTCAGCGGAGATGTTGAAAAGGAATTTTTATAAGAAGATAAGGTTCTAAGGAAGTGACATTTCCCAGTTATGTCCTCAATCTCAGGGATTATAGTACACTTTCCATACCTGGGGCTCGCTCTGATGGTTATCTTAGGAGGGGTCGGATTCCCGCTGCCTGAGGATACCACCCTCATCCTGTGCGGCTTTTTAATCTCTACCCGGGTGATTAAACCCGTATATGCCTTATCAGTTGTCTATTCAAGCCTATTAATGTCAGATCTCATCCTTTATTCCTTTGGAAAAAAGTATGGCCGTAAGATCGTTACCCATGCCAGGTTTCATAAAATCATATCTCCGGAAAGGCTTTCCATCCTGGAAAACAGATTTAATAAAAGAGGGCCCCTTATCCTCCTCCTGGGGAGACATCTGGTTGGCCTGAGGGCCCAGCTTTTTATCGTAGCTGGGATTATGAGGGTGCCACCCTTGAAATTTTTAGCCTTAGATGCTGTCTCTTCCCTATTGACCATTACCATAATGGTCGGAGCAGGTTATCTGGCAGGCAATAGCCTGGAGGTAGTAAGAAAGGATATCACCCGGATAGGACACATAGCCATTTTATCAGCAACAGCACTGCTCATCATCTATTTACTCGTTAGATACTTAAGGTCCATATCGAAGTAATAAAATACATGCGGGATGTAAGGACATGGAGAGATATATTCTGGACATTATACTGCCTCATCTCAATCGCTGGGGATACTATATTTTGCTACTTATGACCTCCCTCGAGACCTTCTCCATATCTGATCCGGTTTGATGGTCTGCCCCAAAATCTATAAACATAATTTTTACGCCATTCGTAGCATATAGTTCCTTAAATCCTAGTTTCCGGCAAAAAGATATCGAGATACTATTATCTTTTTTAATGCTGACTATTACCCTTTCTACTATAGAATACCTCCTGAGGTTTTGTGCAAGAATATTAAATGCCCGGCGGCCATAACCAAGTCGTCTGTTATGCTTATCAAATATCAG
Source organism: Pseudomonadota bacterium (assembly GCA_011046395.1). Taxonomy (GTDB): domain Bacteria; phylum Desulfobacterota; class QYQD01; order QYQD01; family QYQD01; genus QYQD01. Next base: position 5,338 of record DSAQ01000149.1, on the reverse strand, counting down.
CAAGGCCATCTCGGCAGATTTACCCAGTTTAAGATTATATAGTCCGACAAATCCTATGCGCTTTGCATCACATTCTATACAGTAAGCAGGCATAAAGGTCTTTTTTATCCACCACCAGACAAACACCCATGATGAAGATATTGGGTCACTCAACCCGTTTGCCAGCAGGATGTCTTCATCCCTTAATCCATCCATTAAAAATGGACCGTCAACGATCCTCAGAGATCTCAACCTGATACTGTCATCTTCTATAAATCTCGGAATCTTAGCGTAGAACATTTCATCACCTTCTTACCACAAGGACAGGGGATATTGTATCCTTGTGGATAATACCAAATGTAACGCTTCCAAGACTTCGAAATCATAAATCATCCTTGTTTAGAATCCCCATTATAATCCAAATCTCCCAAACAAATAATATTTGCGATGAACTCTATCATTGCCTATTAGATGTCCTGTTTTAACCTAGACAATAGGACTCTAAAGGTGACACCTTTTTTAGCATTATCCAGAACTTCTAGGCTCCCCCCATGGGCTTCGACAATCTTTTTTACAATGGGAAGCCCCAGCCCAGTCCCTCCTTTTTTAGTGGTAAAAAATGGAACAAAGATTTTTTCTCTCTGGTCTTGCGGTATGCCAGGACCGCAATCGGTCACATCGATGCAGATGTTTTCTTTCTCCTGAGAGGTACGCACCATCACAATTTCCCCCTCGGGGGAGGCTTGAACGGCGTTCATCACAAGATTGATAAGTACTTGCTCCATTCGCGGAGCGTCAAAGCTTGCTAGAGGGAGGTCATGGGAAAGTTGACTCTCAATTTTCACTTTTCTTTCTCGAGCTTCATTCGTAACGATGGAGAGACTTTCTGTTACCACTTGGTTCACGTCTTCATAAGCTCGACGCAGTTCCAGGGGCCGGGAAAAGTCCATCATCTCTTTCACCATATTTTCCAGCCGTTGGGTTTCCCGAATAACGATATCTAATTTTTCACGATTGGGGTCATCTTCTTTGAGTTTTTTCTGCACCAAACGGGTGAAACCGCCGATGGCAGTGAGGGGTGTTTTCATCTCGTGGGCCACAGCGGAAAGTGCCTTTCCCATTGCCGTCAGGCCCTCGGCCTCGATCAAACGCTTGCGCTCCACGCTGAGACGGTCTCTTAATGTCCCCAAAGTCACTGCCACAATATTGTAGAGCAATATTTCCACTATTTTATCGAAATCGTCTAGAGAAAAGCCACTCCAGTGCACCAGGCTAAAAGGAAGGTAGAATGCGGTAATGCTCAAGGAGGTTATTAGACCACCTCGCAGGCCAAACCAGAAACCCGCCAGAATCAAGGGAAGGAAGTAAAGCTCCCGGTAAAAAATATGGTAATAGATCTGGCTTTCCCTGGTGATGTAGTGAAGGTAGCTGGTGCTCACTACCAATATTGCTACGAGGACGATTTTTGTTTGATTGTGTTTTATTGGCACGGCCCACCTTTTATCAATAAAGAACCCCGTGCTTCCGAACGGGGTTTTTTACTCCGACCTAATCTAATCGTCTGTATGTGTTATCTTTTGACTCTCTTTGTCAGGAAACCCGGCTGCTGGGGATCAAAGATACGGTATGCAGCCAGTTTCACCCGGTCATTCAACAGAAACCAGGTTATGGCGTAACCCCAAACCAGCAGTGCCCAACTCCAGCCAATCGGGGACATAAACAGCCCGTAAACGGCAATAAATGTAGCCATCAATTGTGTAATCACCACTGCTCCCAGCAAGACTGGCGCGGGCCGGAAGGACCAGAAAGGCCCCCGTGTGCGGGTGATGAAGATGGTCAGGTGGCCGGCAATTGACAGCTTCAAGTACATGAAAGATTGAATCATGTCCCGGCTGAGGCGAAAGATATGCTCACCCAAATAGAAGAGCCCGAATGAAGCAAGCACCCCGGTAATACCCAGCACGGTGGCCATTCCTAACACCATTCTCATATTCCAGGCCTCAGGCTGGTTAGAGTAATGGGTGCAGTCATAGGCGATTGAAAGGATTGCGCCGTCGTTGAGCACCGCCAGAAGGACGATCATTACCGCAGTCACTGGGTAGAAGTTAAAGACGAGGATGGACAGGGTGATGAAAAATAACACGCGGATCGTTTCGGCAATCCGGTAAATGGCGTAGCTGTTCATGCGCTGGAATATCTTGCGGCTTTCCTTGATAGCATCGATAATAACGGAAAGCCCTGGTCTGGTAAGCACAATGTCCGCTGCTGACTTGGCGGCGTCAGTAGCCCCAGCCACGGCAATTCCGGCGTCGGCCTTTTTTAAGGCCGGGGCATCATTGACTCCATCCCCGGTCATCCCCACTATATGTCCTTTTGCCTGTAGCAGCTCTACAATATGGTACTTATGCTCAGGAAAGACCTGGGCAAAACCATCGGCCCCTTCAACGACACGTCGAGCCTCCCGGTCGGGTTTATCCAGAAAAGAAGAGGCTGGCATGATATTGGTGCCCAGGTTTACCTGCTGTGCGATTTGTTTAGCAATGCCAGCATGGTCACCGGTAACCATTTTCACCTGTACACCCATGGCCTGTGCTGTTCTGATAGTCTCCGCCGAATCTTCACGCGGTGGATCGTACAGTCCAAGAATCCCTGCATACTGCCAGGGTTGCTGGGCATCAGTCGTCCTGGCAACGCCAAGGGGGCGATATCCCTTAGTGGCCAGGGCATTGACCTGTTCATCGACTTGTGCGCTCACGGTCTCCTTGTTTGCTACAAGCGCTAAAATGGCCTGAGGGGCGCCCTTAGCGACTTTAAAACGGTCCCCTTCGGTATCCTCTACGGTGACTACGGCCCGTTTAGAAACCGGGTCAAACGGGGTAAATTCTATGACTTTATATCTACCGGATACTCCTGCCATCCCGCCCACCATCTTCGCCCTGGCGATAATGGCATCATCGATTGGATCCTGGTCCTCCTCCCGGGAGGTAAGAGTGGCAAAAAGCAGGGCCTCGGCTTCCTCGAATCCTTCAAAGGGCTTTATTTCTCCAACCGTAATCTTATTCTGGGTGATCGTGCCTGTCTTGTCGGAGCATAGAATATCCATGCCTGCCATCTCCTCGATGGCCGCCAGTTTACTCACAATAGCTTCTTTCTTAGCCAAGGCGGTCGCACCTACGGCCATGGTGACCGAAAGAACCGCCGGAAGAGCAGCCGGTATTGCCGCTACAGTGAGAATTAAAGCAAACTGAAGGGTCTGTAGCATACTTTCGTGACGGTAAAGGGCTACTAGAAAAATCACGGCCACCAGTGCCAGGGCAAGGACAATAAGGTAATCACCGATCTTAATAACCGCCTTTTGAAAATGGCTCCGGGACTCAGCTTCTTCTACGAGCCTGGCGGTCCGGCCCAAATAGGTATTCATCCCGGTGGCAATCACTAGTCCGTTCATCTCTCCCTGGCGGGCGATGGAACCGGAGTAGGCAACGTCAGAGACGTGTTTTTCCACGGGCATGGACTCCCCGGTCAATGCCGATTCATCAATTAGCAGGTAATCCCCACTCAGGAGTTTAAGGTCAGCCGGAACAATGACCCCCAGGCGCACCCGCGCCACGTCTCCCGGCACGAGTTCCCGGGCATCTACCTCAATCCATTTACCATCGCGGAGCACGCGGGCCTTGGGGGCCAGTTTCTGCTTCAATAATTCGATGGCATTGTCCGCCTTGTGTTCCTGCCAGAATCCTACCACAGCATTCAAAAGCAGCAGCACAAAGATAATCCAGAAGTCCTCCCAATGGTGGACCACGGCCGACAAAATGGCTGCGACCTCGATCATCCAGGGAATCGGCCCCCAAAAGTAGCTTAATAGCTTGAGAAGGGGGTTGAGCTTCTTTTCCGAGATCTCATTATAGCCGTATTGTTGAACCCGCTTATTGGCTTCTGAAGCAGCAAGGCCCTTTGGACTGGATGAAAGTTTCTGCAACAAATCATCTATCGGGGCCTTTTTCCCCTCTTCAGCGTTTATAACCATCTGATCCATTATAGGAAAAATCTCCTCTCGGGAGCACCTCTCATCATAATGACAAAAAGGCGAGGTTACCTATAATCGTATTACTTCTTTTTGGTCTCGATCACCTTGCCAAGCTTTGCAATTTCATGGCCTATGTCTTTAATACCTTTGCTGACCTCTTCAGCGCCCCACCCAGCGCCTTTTATTAATTTACCAGCTACTACATGCGCGCCTTTGATAACCTCGGCGGCCCCAGTTTCCATTTCATGGCCGGACCAGTTCCCGGCGTGTTCCAGGTATACCGCTGCTGCCTTAAGTGCCCGGCCGCTATCTTTTGCCTCTTTCTTGGCCCAATCTTCAGAGGCCTTCAGGTAATAATTATTGGCCAAGGCATGCTAAGCTCTCGCGAAGGCGTCTTTAAGGTCCTTTACCGAAGTTACGGTGCCTTTTTCCACATCACCTGCCAGCTTCTCCAATTCGCGAACAGAGGCCATCAGTACCTTCTTACCATCTTCTGTGGCATGGCCGGCCTCTGTTTTTAAAAATGCTGCGCCCTTACGAATTTCAGAGGCGGCTGCTTTAAAATCTTTCTTGAGAAAGGATTCCTGGGCCTTTTGAAAGTGGGATTCCGGCTTCCCGGCTTTAATCTCTAGTCCCTGAGCAGCCTGGACGTGTGTTCCTAGGGCCAACATCCAGGCAACAATAACAAAAGGCATTAATAGACCTAAAAACCAAAACGTCTTGCGATGCATAGTCCATACCTCCTGTCTCTGCTTTTTTGTTCCTATAATTATCTCGCCTGCAACCACCCACATGCCCTTTACTTTGACAGAGAATGTCAGACCGCTAGCCTTTGACTTTTTCTTCCTTATCCAAGGCCTTTATGTTCGCCACCAGTTGAGAAACCTGTAATCCCAAGCCTATACACTGTTTTCCTTCCATGCACGCATCGGCGTCGGGGAGTTCGAGGTAGGTCTTAAGGCGATGATGTCCCTTTTTGTGCAGGTCCACAACCCAGGCCTTCTGTGTCTGGTCATAATTGACATCGATATCTATGCCGCATGCTCCGATCTCTGGATAAATAGCCTTGATCTTGTCACATAATTCCTTCTTGTCATGCATAAGATTGTCCTCCTTTTTTTGAAATTACCCGGAATATGGATGGTTGCTGGCTCCACGAATTTACTGCAGCAATTTGTTTCGCTTCAGATTTTCCGAGCCCTATTATTATTCTAGGAGTCTGTCGGACTTTCCAGAAAACAAACCAAGAAACAGAATGTCCGTCAGGCTATTAACTCTTTGTAAGAGTTATCTAAAATCTATAATATTTCGTTGTTTTTCTTTTGTATTTTT
>DSAQ01000202.1 GCA_011046395.1 Pseudomonadota bacterium | reverse complement strand
TTTTCAAAGAGCAAACTGAAACTACCTGGGGCCAATTTAAAAATATTCTGACCTCATTTGCACTTGGCTCTCAGTTTGATCTTAAAACAGCTGCATGACTTTTTACGAGGTCATCAAATTTGATGAACTCGTAAAAAGCCGAAGTTTAATCGTCTTGCTTTTGTTCAAGTTGGCTGACCTTATTAACATAAGAGCTTATCCTGTCTCTATCTTCGGCTTTCAGGTCTATAAATTGTAATCCGGCCATTACTATCTTTTTATCTTCTTCCGTCCCCAGGCTTGACCATACCACCTGACAATCCGTTTCAATAGGAAGGCTTTCGCCCGGAAGATTGAAACATACCGCGCATTTTGCCCCCACAGACACCGGTTCATCAATTCTTACCAGTAACCCGCCGCCCCCTATGTTGACGGCATAAGCTTTAGTGAAATCCCGGCCGGATTTGAATTGAATGCCCAGGGTCTTCGCCGCTCGTTGATCCTGGCGGCCGGAGAATGCACTAATTTTAGCAGTCGTTTCGCGCAGGCGTTTTACTAAGGCCCTGAATACCATGCGCATATCCTGCGACAGTTTATTATACTCATGGTCCAGGAGATCACGGTCCACGATACCCAGAGAGACGTTCCCCCTGGCTATGGCCGAGGCGGAGCGTGGCGTTTTATCGACAAAACTCATTTCTCCAAAGACGTCGCCTTCTTTTAGGGTCTCTACGATAACCTTTTGCCCCCGGCAATATTTTGAGATTTCAACCTGGCCGGATAAAATCACATAGATCCAATCCCCGTAACTTCCTTCTTTGAATATATAGTCTCCGTCTTTAAACTGCATTTCATTCACAATGGAAAGCATTGGCTTCTTTTGCTCCTTGAGGATTAAAGGCCAAAGCACGTATCCTTAAAGTAAAGGTTATCTAGCCCTATAAATGGAAAGATTTCTTTGTTGGAAAGGTATGTTACTCATTTTACATAGGTATGTCAAGATGTTATCGGGCTTGTTCGTTTAAAATTGGAGATCCGGGCTTGATCCAGACTCAAAAACATACTATGTTGGCCTCAAATAGAGACATCAGACTAAACAGAACTGATAAGAGGGGCACTTGTCGGAAATGAACCATTTGATCCGTGCTGTCCAGATAAATGTTCCTTTTGTCCTGCTCAAGAACAAATACCTGTCGGTGGTATTAAAGAACCGTATCAATCCGGAGATCGGCATAGATAGTAGAGCCCTTGATGAATTTTCTAGGAACCAATTTGCTAAGGTAGCCAAAATCTTACAGCAGGAAGACCTTTCGGTCACCCTGCACGCCCCTTTTATGGATATGGTGCCGGGTTCGCCTGATCTACTTATGCGAAAAGCGACTATAAAGCGGCTACGGCAGGCATTTGAATTACTGCCGGTATTTGAGCCGCTCAGTATAATCTGCCACACCGGCTTTAACAGCCAAAGCTATCAAAACCAGGTCGATTCCTGGCTGGAAAGGAGTGTTGAGTCCTGGCTGCCTTTGACAGAGCTGGCCCAGAGCGCAGGAACAAAGGTGATGCTGGAAAACGTTTATGAGGAAAATCCAGACCTTCACGTAGCACTACTCTCAAGCCTTAATTCACCCTGCGCTGGCTTTTGCTTTGATATAGGTCATTGGCATGTGTTTGGCCGTACGGATATTGGCGAGTGGCTGGGAAAACTGCGGCCTTATCTAGGACAGCTTCACCTGCATGACAATTTAGGGGATACGGATTCCCATCTGGCCCTCGGGCGTGGCAATATAGATTTCAGCTCAGTTTTTTCCTGCCTGAAGAATTGCTCCCCTAGACCGATAATTACCCTTGAACCCCATCGTGAGGAAGATGTTTTTAAAAGTGTAGAGGCACTTGGTACCCTGTGGCCCTGGTAGCGTGATTCTGTGTTCAGGGTAGCAGGGGGGTGGTCTATAAAGCCCTTGTAACACAGGATGCAATCTGGTAAATTACGCAAAATTAAACTTATTTCTAAGGGGCGATAGCACGGGCCTGCTCTGCATAAAATGGCACTAAACAGGGTTGAAATTGATCTCTCGGCCGTAGGGCATAACTTCAGAGAGGCAAAACGGCTGGCCGAACCGGAAACGGCAGTTTTTCCGGTAGTAAAATCAGATGCCTATGGGCATGGTCTTATTCCGGTTGCACAGGCCCTTCAAGAGCAAGGCGCTGATGGATTTCTCGTATCCATCATGGAGGAGGCCGTAACTTTAAGGCAAGCCGGCATCTGGACTCCTGTTATCCTGCACTTGCCGGAATCAAAGCGGGACGCATTTGAGATTGTTGAGTTCAATATCTCTCCTGTGGTCTATAACTTTGAGCTCATAGATGCCCTTTCCAGAGAATCTCGAAGTAGAGACAGGGTAGCAGGCATTTACGTAAAAGTTGATACGGGTATGGGGCGTCTGGGTGTAAGTATAACTGATTTGCCGGCTATCCTTTCTTACGTTCGTGAAAAGGAAGGCATCAAGGTCTTAGGGCTTATGTCCCATCTATCCTGTGCGGATGGTAGTGACCGAGGTTACACCTTGAGTCAGGTAGAACACTTTAATGAGGCTATTAATATCGGCAGGGGTTTAGGGTTTAAGCTTCCTCAAAATCATATTGCTAATTCGGCAGGGCTGATGGCCTACCCGGCGGCACGGATGAACCTGGTACGACCGGGTATCATGATCTATGGTGCATATCCCGGTAAGGACATGCAAGACGTAGCGGCGCTAAGACCGGCGATGACCTTTAAAAGTAAAGTGATACAGGTTAAAAAAGTACCGGCAGGCGCCTCGATTAGTTATGGCCGAAGGTACGTTACACCCGAAGCAAAGACTATTGCTGTAGTGCCGGTAGGCTATGATGCCGGATACAGCCGCGCTATTTCCAACCGGGGAGAGGTATTGGTACGTCAGAAACGGGCGCCCGTGCTTGGCACGGTGTGTATGTGTCTGACCATGATTGATGTGAGCCACATTGAAGGCGTAGCCGTAGATGATGAGGTGGTCATTTTTGGAAGACAGGGTGACCAGGTTATCTCTGTGGATGAGGTGGCGGACCGGGCCGGGACTATCAGCTATGACCTTCTCTGTGCGGTAGGCAGCCGTAATCCGCGCTTTACAGTCAATCCTTGACAACATAGCCGAACGGCTTATAAATTTAAAGACATTAATGGATTAGACCAGATGCGAAAAAAACTGCAACTAGTAGTTTTGAATAGTATAAAGGCCTTTTTTGACCGGCAGGGGATAGAATATAAAGATATTCCCGGCTTTCAGCTCGAAAGGCCCAAAACAGAGGCTCACGGCGATTATTCGTCGAATGTAGCCTTAGTAATGGCCGGTTTTCTCAAAAAGAGCCCGCATGGTATTGCTCAGATATTGTCTGAAGAGATAGCAAAAAGCGCCGATTTTTTGTCGAAAGTAGAGGTGGCAGGTCCGGGATTCATTAATTTTTTCGTAAAAGATAGCTGCTGGCGGGAGGCATTAGCGGAGATTGACCGGGAGCGCAAGAATTATGGGCGATCTAAAATAGGCCAGGGCCGAAAAGTACAGGTGGAATTTGTCAGCGCTAACCCTACCGGCCCTCTGCACATAGGACACGGAAGGGGAGCAGCCATGGGAGATAGCCTGGCCAATCTCCTGGATGCGGCCGGATTTCAGGTAGCAAGGGAATATTACATAAATGATATCGGCACCCAGATGGAGACCTTAGGGGCCTCCACCTATCTGCGTTACCGGGAGCTTTTAGGGGAGAAGATCGAATTCCCGGCCAACTATTATCAGGGCGATTATATAAAGGATATCGCTCAGGCCATTATTGAGCGGGAAGGGCAACGTTTTCTAAACGAATCTACGGAGCCAGCCATACCATATTTTACCCGGGAGGCACAGCAGGTTATTCTGGAGGGTATCAAGCGAGATCTTACGGATTTCAACGTCCTTCACGATCACTGGTTTAGTGAGAAGAGCCTTTTTGACACCGGTACGGTGGATAGGGCCATAGATATACTCAGAGAGAGAGGCTTTCTCTATGAAGCGGAGGGGGCGTTATGGTTTAAAGCCACGGCCTTCGGTGATGAAAAAGACCGGGTAGTAGTACGCGGGAAGGGGGCTACTACTTACTTTGCCTCAGATATTGCTTATCATCTCAATAAATTTGAGAGGGGTTTTGACCTCATAATCGATATATGGGGAGCTGATCACCATGGGTATGTCCCGCGGCTTAAGGCCGCGGTGGAGGCCCTCGGCCAGCCTAAGGAAAAGGTGCATATTATCCTGGTGCAGTTGGTAAATCTGATGCGCGGCGGCAGCCCGGTGGCTATGTCCACCCGCGCGGGTGAATTTGTTACGCTGCGGGAAGTTATAGATGAGGTGGGCAAGGACGCAGCCCGCTTCATCTTCTTGACCCGGAGGTCGAATAGTCACCTGGATTTCGACCTTGACCTGGCCAAGAGCCAGAGCCAGGAAAATCCGGTTTATTATGTGCAATATGCCCATGCCCGCATATCCAGCGTTTTTGAGATGGCGGCAGAGAAAGGCATTGAGGTATGGCCTGTGGCTAAAGTGGATTCATCGCTTTTGACTGCTCCGGAAGAGCTTCGCTTACTGAAAATACTCTCTTTTTATCCTGAAGTAATCGAAGATAGCGCTACAACCCTTGAGCCGCACCGCATAGCCTTTTATCTGGGCGATCTGGCCGCTGCGTTGCATAATTTTTATAATAAACACCGCATCATAAGTGACGCGGGGCCGCTTATGCAGGCTCGATTGGCCATAATCCAGGGAGTACAGCAGGTATTAAAAAATGGCCTTAAGATACTGGGCGTCTCGGCGCCGGATAAGATGTGATGGGTAATGGGTTTCCAGTTGCGGGTTCCGTGTTTCGGGTTACGGGTTAAAAAACTCGCAACTCGTAACTCGCAACCCGCAACTGGAAAGCTGAAAGCTTATTTTCTCTGTGTGCCCCTGTGGTTAAAAGGGAGTAAACATGGCTTCTAAAGGGAAGAAAGACCGGCGTATATATCAATTTGAGATCAGCCGGGGTGGATTAGTAACCATAGGTATAGCTGCCTTTGGCGTTCTCCTCTGGATGTTTATCTTTGGCATATGGGCAGGCCGGGATTTATTTAGCAGTGTTAACAAAGAATTTGAGTCTATGACCTTGCCTTCTGCGACTCAAGATGGACAGCAACTTGAGGAACATAAACCCCTGCCGCCGGTTACCACTCAACAAGGAGAGGCTCTTTTAGAGCAGGAGCTAAGTCAGGACGGTCAACCTGTGCCGGGTTCTGAGGAGTCCGGCGACCTTCAAGCCGAAGAGGCAACAGGCACTGAAAAAACAAAGCCATCTCCCAAGGTATTTTATACCTTACAGGTGGCCTCTCTTCGCGACGCAGCTAAGGCTGAGGGGCTAAAGGCCGTGTGGGAAAAGAAAGGGTATGGGGTCTTTATTGTTAAGAGTGAGATACCACGGGCCGGTGTATGGTACCGTGTACAGATTGGGCGGTTTGGTACCGTAAGCGACGCCAATAGCGCTGCCGACCTTATAGCAGAGAAGGAACACACCAGGCTATTCATAACTACAGTTTCCATTCCGGTTCCTCCTGGCGAGGCTGCAGAGGCTGCAAAGGAATAGTAGATGATCCGCAAGGCCCGCGTATCTGATGTTCCCAATATTCACCAGTTGCTTAGCGGATTTGCCAAACGGGGAGATCTCCTGGGCCGATCCTTAAGCGAACTGTATGATAATCTACGCGATTTTTACGTCTGTCAGGATGGTGACGACGGAACAGTGGTAGGTGCCTGTGCCCTCCATATCTGCTGGGAAGATCTGGCCGAGATCAGATCTCTGGCCGTGGCTGAAGAATTTCAGCGTCGGAAAATAGGCACACAGTTGGTGGAGGCCTGTATCAGCGAGGCCATTACCCTGGGTATTTACAGGATATTTACCCTGACAAACCGGCCGGATTTCTTTATGCGCCTTGGATTTGTAAAGATTGATAAGGCGACTTTGCCGCAAAAGATCTGGAGCGATTGCATAAAATGTTACAAATTCCCTCAATGTGATGAGGTGGCTTTGCTGCTACAGGTATGACGAGGATTCAGGTTAGGTCATAGGTATATAAACATGATTGGAAATCTATTAGCCAAGGTATTTGGCACTAAAAATGAGCGGGAAATAAACCGGGTAAGCTCAATGGTTGGTTACATAAACAGCCTTGAGCCCGAGGTGCGCACTCTGAGCGACGATGCGCTCCGGGGGAAGACGGCAGAGTTCAAAAACCGCCTGGCAAACGGGGAATCTCTTGACGATCTCTTGCCGGAGGCCTTTGCCGTAGTTCGGGAAACTGCCAGGCGGGTCCTGGGGCAGCGCCATTTTGACGTACAGATTATGGGCGGCATAGTCTTACACCAGGGTAAGATTGCCGAGATGAAAACGGGCGAAGGGAAAACCCTGGTGGCTACTTTACCGGTCTATCTCAACGCCATTACCGGAAGGGGCGTGCACGTGGTGACCGTGAATGATTATCTGGCCAGACGCGACGCCGAATGGATGGGTGGGATTTATAAATTTCTGGGCCTTTCGGTCGGGGTAATAGTGCACGGGTTGAACGATGCCGAACGCAAGCAGGCCTATTTTTCGGACATTACTTATGGCACTAACAATGAATTCGGGTTTGACTATCTCCGCGATAATATGAAGTTTAGCGTCGATGATTTTGTGCAGCGTGATTTTTATTACGCCTTGGTGGACGAGGTCGATAGCATCCTTATAGATGAGGCCCGTACTCCGCTTATCATTTCCGGACCGGCGGAAGAGTCCACAGAACTTTATTATCGTGTAGATAAGATTATCCCAAAATTCCGATCAGAACAAGACTACGTGGTGGAGGAAAAGACACGCACCGTGGTCCTGACCGAGGAGGGTGTGGCCAAGGCGGAAAAATTGCTCAAGACAGACAATCTCTATGATCCTAAAAATATAGAGACATTGCACCATGTGAACCAGGCCCTGCGGGCCCATACCCTTTTCAAGAAAGACGTTGATTATATAGTCAAAGATGGGGAAGTTATCATTGTGGATGAGTTTACGGGCCGGCTCATGCCCGGTCGCCGCTACAGTGAAGGGCTGCACCAGGCCCTGGAAGCCAAGGAAGAAGTTAAAATTGAGAGTGAGAACCAGACCCTGGCCTCCGTTACCTTCCAGAATTATTTCCGCATGTATGAAAAACTGGCCGGCATGACCGGTACGGCAGATACTGAAGCGGTGGAGTTTCAGAAGATCTACAATCTTGAGGTAGTCATTATCCCCACCAATATGCCTATGATCCGCACCGATTATCCGGATGCTATCTATAAGACAGAGAATGAAAAATTCAAGGTTGTCGCACGGGAAATAAAAGAACTCCATGCCAAGGGGCAGCCGGTGCTGGTGGGAACTATATCGATTGAGAAATCAGAACGCTTGAGCAGCCTCTTACGCAAGGAAGGCATCAGGCATTCCGTGCTCAACGCCAAACACCATGAAAAGGAGGCGGAGATCGTGGCCCGGGCCGGGCAGCAAGGGGCCGTAACCATCTCCACGAATATGGCCGGCCGGGGTACGGACATTGTCCTCGGCGAGGGTGTGCCTGAGTTAGGCGGGTTGCATATTGTGGGCACCGAGAGACACGAGGCCAGGCGTATCGATAATCAGCTTCGCGGCCGGGCCGGACGTCAGGGCGACCAGGGTTCTTCGCGGTTTTATCTTTCTTTAGAAGATGACCTGTTGCGCATATTCGGTTCGGAACGTATCTCCTCTATCATGGACAAACTGGGTATGGAAGAAGACCAACCCATTGAACACACCCTGGTTTCCAAGGCCATCGAAAATGCGCAAAAGAGGGTAGAGGCGCAGAATTTCGAGATCAGAAAACGTCTCCTGGAATATGACGACGTCATGAACCAGCAAAGGGAGGTTATATACAGGCAGAGACGCGAAATTTTGGGCAGCGATAACCTGCAGGAATATATCGGAGAAATGATCGAAGATATTGTTTCGGCTATGGCGGATGCCGTGGCGGACGAAAAGAGTCTGCCGGAAGAGTGGGATTTAAAGGAATTGGCGGATCGGTGTTACAGCCAGTTTTCGATTCACCTATCCTTTGCCCCCGAAGAAGTCCGTAAATTGAACCGGGACAGACTGGAAGAGCTGGTGCTGGCCAAAGCAAAAGAGGCGTATGCAGCCAAGGAAAGAGATTTCGGTCCGGAAACGCTTCGTTCTCTGGAGCGTTTTATTACCTTACAGACCGTAGATAGTCTCTGGAAAGATCACCTGCTCAACATGGATCACCTGAAAGAGGGGATAGGACTCCGTGGTTACGGACAGAAAGACCCGTTACAGGAATATAAGAAGGAAGGGTACGAAATGTTTATGGCCATGGTGGAACGCATCAAAGAAGAAGCGGTCTCTACCCTCTTCCGCGTTCAGTTGGCCAGGGAGGCGGATTTAGAGACTTATCAGCGTCCTAAAAGGCAAGAGTTATTTTTAACCCGTGGTGACGAAGGAGAAGGAGAAAAAGAACCTGTGCGGCGACAGGCCGAAAAAATCGGGCGTAATCAACCCTGCCCGTGCGGCAGCGGCAAAAAATATAAGAAGTGCTGTGGAAGAAAATGACCTGCAGATAAAAGGCTTTTTATTTTCGGCTACCGAGGCCTCCATCAAAAAGCCGGGGCGTTTGGACGTAGGGCTTATTTATGCGGAGAAGCCGGCCGTAGCGGCGGGCGTATTTACCAGAAATCGCGTCAAGGCTGCGCCGGTCATCATAAGCCGGGAGCGCCTGCGTCGGGGAGCGGCTCAGGCCATCCTTGTAAACAGCGGGAATGCTAATGCCTGTACCGGGGAGCAAGGGCTGGAGGATGCCCGGGAGTCAGCGCGGGTTCTGGCCAAACATTTGAAGATAAAAGAAGAACTGGCGCTGGTGGCCTCGACCGGCGTTATCGGTCAGTTCCTGCCTATGGAGAGGATTAAAGAGGCCATTCCCCGCCTGACACAGTCCCTTGCGCCGAATCGACTGTCTGAGGTCGGCCGGGCTATCCTGACCACAGATAGAGTAACTAAAATAGCCTTTCGCGAAGGCAATATCGATGGCCTTCCCGTCCGTATGGTGGCCATTGCCAAGGGAGCAGGAATGATTATGCCGCAGATGGCTACCATGCTCTGTTTTGTCATGACCGACGCCGCCATAAAGGCCGAGGCCCTGAGGGCATCTTTGAAACAGGCTGTCTCTCTTTCCTTTAATCGAATCACGGTAGATGGAGATATGAGCACTAACGATTCGGTGATAATCCTGGCCAGCGGCGAAGCTAATAATAAGTGCATAAATCTTGATGATTTTGCGGGCAGAAGCGTTTTTGAAAGGTTGCTGGGCGAGCTTCTTATAGACCTGGCCAAGATGATCGTACGGGATGGTGAAGGAGCCACAAAGCTGGTGGAAGTTCGTGTCACCGGTGCCGGCACTGTTGGCGAGGCCCGTAAAGCCGCTTACGCCGTGGCTAATTCCAGCCTGGTAAAGACAGCGCTGTTTGGGGAAGACGCTAACTGGGGGCGAATTATGGCCGCTCTGGGAAGGTCCGGTGTCCCCATGGATCCGGGGAGGGTGAGCGTTGCTATAAATACGTTCCCCCTGGTCAAAAACGGCCTGGGTTGCGGGAAGGCGGCAGAAATGGCGGCTACCGGGGCTATGCGTCAGGGAGAATTTATCCTGCGTATAGACCTGGACAGAGGTTCTTCTGATTTTAACGTCTGGACATGCGACCTGTCAGCGGATTATGTGCGTATAAATGCCTCATATCGTAGCTGATTAGTATATAACCCCTTTTTAAGAACTGTTTGATTTTAATTGCAAAGACGGCATTTTTGTGTTAAAAAGCAACGTTTTAAATACACACACCCTCTGATTAGCCTTGGTGTCCGCCTTTGGCGGGGTTAACGGTGAGATGCGGAGGGTGGTGGAACTAACCAGGGAGCAGGAGGAATACTATGTATTATGTTACCATGAAACAATTATTAGAAGCCGGGGTCCACTTTGGTCACCAGACCAGGCGGTGGAATCCCAAGATGAAACCTTACATTTTTGGCACTAGAAACGGTATTTATATTATTGATCTGCAAAAGACTGTGCAATTATTCAAGACTGCTTACGATTTTATTGTGCAGGCGACGACTGGGGGGAAACCTGTTTTATTTGTGGGGACGAAGAAACAGGCTCAAGAGTCTATTGTAGAGGAGGCCAACCGCTGCGGTATGTTTTATGTGAACAATCGCTGGTTGGGCGGTACTCTAACTAATTTCCAGACTATCCGTAAAAGCATCGACCGCCTGAAGACTCTGGAAGCCATGAAAGAGGATGGAAGCATCCAGCGCTTTAAAAAGAAAGAAATCCTTCAAATGGAGAAGGAGATCGTTAAATTAGAAAAATCACTGGGGGGCATCAAAGAAATGGGAAAATTGCCCGGGGCACTCTTTGTAGTTGATCCCAGGAAGGAGTATATTGCCATAAGCGAGGCCCGAAAGCTGGGTATCCCTGTTGTTGCTATAGTTGATACTAATTGTGATCCCGACGGGATTGATTACCTGATACCCGGAAATGATGATGCAATAAGGGCTATTAGGCTTCTCACCTCACGAATAGCCGATGCCTGCTTAGAAGGCAAGGGGCGTTTAGAGGAGGCCCTTCAGGCCGAGAGTGATAAAGCTGCGGTTGAGACCGGGTCTCCGGTAGAGGCGGGGTTGGAAGGGAATACTGAGCTACAAGAAGAAATGTTCGCGGCCTCAGCAGAGGATGAGGGTTAACCTTTGCGATGTCAAGTTGAGAAGGAAGCGACAATTTAGGATTTAACCGAATGTTTTCTCTGTGCGCTCTGTGGTTAATCTTTTGATAATATGTCTAGTTTTAAGGGGGTAAGTATAGTGGAAGTTTCGGCAAATACTATAAAGGAATTACGCGATAAAACCAACGCGGGTATTATGGATTGTAAGATAGCCCTTAAGGAATGCCAGGGAGATATGGAAAAGGCGGTTGTCTACCTTCGCAAAAAGGGCTTGGCTGTTGCTGTTAAACGCGCGGGCCGGGCGATGACCGAAGGAGTTGTTCAGGCTTATATCCATGCCGGCGGCAAGATAGGAGTGCTGGTAGAGGTCAATTGTGAAACAGATTTTGTGGCCAAGACAGACCAATTCCGGGAATTTGTTAAGAATATAGCCATGCATGTCGCTGCGGCCAATCCTCTTTATCTCCGCAGAGAGGATGTCCCGGCCGCGGTAATAGAAAAAGAGAGGGAGATTTACCGCGCTCAGGCTGTTGAAACCGGAAAGCCGGAGAAGATCCTGGATAAGATAGTTGAAGGACGAATAGAGAAATATTATGGTGAAATCTGCCTCTTAGAGCAGAAATATGTCCGCGATCCTGACCTTACCATTCAAGATGTCTTAAATGAGTTAATAACCAAGACCGGAGAAAATGTATCTGTTCGGCGCTTTATACGGTATCAGCTCGGTGAGAATGGTGAATAAGCCTGATGACCCGGCCCAAGTATAAACGAATTTTGCTAAAATTAAGCGGTGAGTCCCTTTTGGGCGGTCAATCATTTGGCATAAGCCACGATGTCCTGACTTTTATCTCTGAAGAGATTAAAGAGACAATGGGCCTGGGTGTACAACTGGCGGTGGTCATTGGCGGAGGCAATATCTTTCGGGGCATAGCCGGTGCTTCCCATGGTATGGATAGGGCTTCTGCCGATTATATGGGCATGTTGGCTACGGTGATAAATGCCTTAGCCCTGCAGGATGCCCTGGAAAAAAAGGGCGTCCAGACCCGGGTGCAGACCGCTATTGAGATGAGGGAAGTAGCCGAACCC
Organism: Pseudomonadota bacterium; assembly: GCA_011046395.1. Classification (GTDB taxonomy): domain Bacteria; phylum Desulfobacterota; class QYQD01; order QYQD01; family QYQD01; genus QYQD01. Next base: position 16,373 of record DSAQ01000202.1, on the reverse strand, counting down.
TACATAAGACGGCGCTCGATCCGGCATCTGGAAAAAGGAAGGGTAGTCATATTTGGAGCTGGTACCGGTAACCCCTATTTTACCACGGACACCACCGCTGCCCTCCGCGCTATGGAGATTCATGCTGATGTTATTCTTAAGGCCACGCGAGTTGATGGGGTCTATGACCGTGACCCTCTTAAAGATAAAAAGGCCAAGATGTTTCGCAAATTGACCTACCTGGATGTATTGCAGAGAAATTTACGCGTTATGGATGCCACGGCTATTTCTTTAGCTATGGATCATCAAAAGCCTATAATAATCTTCAATATTCAAAAAAGGGGAAATATTAAAAAGGCTATTCTTGGAAAACCAGTCGGAACGATAGTGCAGGGCGCCGAACCATGAAGGACGAAGTCTTAAAAGATTTAAAGGCTAAGATGGAAAAGACCATCGAGGTCTTTAAGCATGAGCTGGCTAGGATGCGTACCGGAAGGGCATCTGTTTCCCTGTTTGATGGCATTAAGGTGGACTATTATGGCTCCATGTTGCCGCTTAATCAGGTGGCCTCTCTTACTGTGCCGGAACCCAGGCTTATTACTATTCAGCCCTGGGATACCAATGCCTTGGCCAATATTGAGCGGGCCATACTTAAATCAGAACTGGGGCTGACACCGGCAAATGACGGGAAAATTATACGGATGGCCATACCGCCTCTTACAGAAGAACGGCGGAAAGAGATCGTTAAATTGGTTAAAAAAACCACCGAGGAATATCGGGTTATCCTTCGGAATATACGCCGCGATGCCAATGAAGAACTTAAGGGGTTAAAAAAAGAAAAGATAATTTCAGAGGATGAATCCTTTGCCGTGCAGGAAGAGGTACAAAAGATAACAGATAATTATATTAAAAAAGTGGAGCAGCTTTACGCTGAAAAGGAGAAAGAGATATTGGCGTTTTAATAAATAGCCATTTAAGTGTATTTTCTCTCCCTGGAAATTATCCGGTCATTCCCTAAGTTATCTCTCGATGTAGGGGTCGCAGACTTTGCCTCATTCAGATAGTCCGTTGTTAGATCCAAAAAAATTGCCCCGGCACTTAGCCATAATCATGGATGGAAATGGACGCTGGGCGAAATTGCGTTCTTTGCCCCATATTGCCGGTCACCGGCAAGGTGTTGAATCTGTGCGCGAGGTAGTCCGGACTTGTCGGGAGATAGGTATTAAGTTTCTTACCTTATACGCCTTTTCTCAGGAAAACTGGCAACGCCCGCCAGGTGAAGTCAATGCCCTTATGGGTCTCCTTTCTGATTACTTAGAAAAAGAACTGGCGGAGATGCTCGCCAACGGGATATCGCTAAGGGCTATCGGGGATATAAAAAGACTCCCCAGGCCTGTTTATGAGGTCTTATTGCGTACGGTTAAACAAACAGAGTCTAATCAGGATATGGTTCTCACCCTGGCATTAAGTTACAGCGGTCGTGATGAGATCGTGCGTGCCGTGCGGGAGATCGCTCGCAGGGTAAAACAGGGCATCTTACTACCAGATGAAATAAGCGAAGGATATATAAGCCAGGCATTGGATACCGCCGCCGCCGGACTACCTGATCCGGACTTCCTTATAAGAACAAGCGGCGAATATCGCATAAGCAATTTTCTCCTCTGGCAAATGGCCTATACGGAAAATTATATCACCGACGTCTTATGGCCGGACTTTCGTAGAGAGGACCTCATAAGGGCCCTTCTGGATTACCAGGAAAGAGAGCGGCGTTTTGGCCTGACCAGTGAACAAATTAAGGGTAGCTATGCAGCATCTTAAACGCATAATAACCGCCCTGATTGCTACGCCCCTTCTAATAGCCGTTATATGGTATGGGCCTAGGTCTGTTTTTTTGTTGGTGATTCTGGCCACTGTGGCGATTAGTTTGCTGGAGTACTACGCCCTGGCCAGGAGAACCGATCTCTCCCTCCCGGTTTATTTCGGCATTTTGTTAGGCAGCCTCATCGTCCTTTCCAGCTATAGCTTTTCCTTCCCCTACATCCTGGCAGCGCTTTTTTTAGTCACGGCCTTGAGTCTTGCATACTATTTGTTCAATTATGAGCCTCATCCCAAGGTCATTTATTCAATGGGCGTTTTCATTGCCGGTCTGGTGTATGTGGCCTTTTTTCTATCCCACCTGGTTCTTATAAGACATCTGGCCATGGGACGTATCTGGATTTTATTTCTTTTGGCCGTAGTCTTTGCGGGTGATGCTGGCGCTTACTGCGTAGGTGTTCCCTTGGGACGTCATAAGCTTTATCCGCGTGTAAGTCCGGGAAAGACCATAGAAGGGGCTATCGGGGGGCTGGCGGCCAGTATCGGAGCGGCCTATCTCATGAGTATCTATTTTTTCCCCTGGATAACCGTGAGACAGGTTATTTTTCTGGCCCTTTCCCTGGGAATTACCGCTCAAACTGGAGACCTTGTGGAGTCTATGTTTAAACGGTCCGCTCAGGTGAAAGACTCCGGGAAACTCTTTCCAGGGCATGGGGGGATGCTGGATCGCATAGATGGGGTTATCCTGGCCGCGCCCGTTCTGTTTTATGATCTGGTGTTTTTCATTCGGCCCTAACTTGCAGTAAAGGTAATGCCATATTGAAAAGACTATCTATCCTGGGTTCTACCGGCTCTATTGGGCGCAACGTGTTGGAGGTGGCAGCGCGTTTTCCGGAACGTTTCCAGGTAGCCGGCCTTTCCGCCGGCAAGAACATTGGATTGTTGAGAGAACAAATTGAACGGTTTAAGCCTCATCTGGTTTCTGTCCAGGATGAGAGACTGGCTGTGGAGTTAACAGCCCGGATGCCAGCGGGTCTGGATGTGGAGGTCGCTTCCGGTATAAACGGGTATAGAGAGGTGGCTACGCTGCCGGAAGTTGATATGGTCATCTCGGCTATGGTGGGTGCAGCTGGTCTGCTGCCCACTTATGAGGCCATCTGTGCGGGAAAGGATATTGCCCTGGCCAATAAAGAGGTCCTGGTTACCGCTGGTTCGCTGATTATGAAAGCAGCCAGGGATAACGGCGTTTCCATTATCCCTGTTGATAGTGAGCATGGCGCCATTTTCCAGTCCCTGTTAGGACACCGCAAAGAAGATGTCAGGAGGATCATACTTACAGCCTCAGGCGGACCGTTCTTGCATTATTCTTATGAGATGTTGCATAACATAACTCCGGCTGAGGCCTTAAAACATCCCAACTGGCAAATGGGCAAGAAGATAACGATTGACTCTGCCTCCCTAATGAATAAGGGACTGGAGGTCATAGAGGCTAAATGGCTTTTTGATCTCTCCGTCGAGCAGATAGCCGTGCAAATACACCCACAGAGTATAGTGCATTCTATGGTGGAGTATATAGATGGTTCTATAATTGCTCAACTGGGCATACCGGACATGCGTATTCCGATTGCCTATGCCCTTTCCGCCCCGGAGCGGATCGATATGGGACTTCCCCGGTTGGATCTCCCGTCAGTAAATAACCTGACTTTTTTAGAACCGGATATGGACAAATTTCCATGCCTGCGGCTGGCGCATGCGGCTTGTAAGCAGGGAGGTACCTTGCCCGTTGTCCTTAATGCGGCCAATGAAGTGGCGGTAGATGCCTTTCTCGAAGGTAGTATAAGATTTACCGATATTGCCAGGATTGTGGAAGGTACGATGTATAGTTCGGAAGCTTCAGCAGTTAATTCGCTGGAAGACGTTATGGCAGCGGATCATTTGGCCAGAATCCAGGCCGAAGAAGAGGTTAAAACTTATTCACCGCAGAGAGCATAGGTTATATATAATGTAGGAGTAGGAGCAGCGGCTCACACGCCTGCAATGGCAAGAGGAACCCTGTTAGGCTGCAGGGAATTATCAAGTTAAATAAATTCTCTGTGTACTCTGTGGTTAGGCTTTGAAATACCGTGTGTAGGGAAAGAGGATAGATGGCGACTGTTTTTACTGTGATAATAGTCCTGGGCGTATTGATCTTGGTGCATGAACTGGGACATTTCTTACTAGCCAAAGTCTTTAAGGTCAAGATCGAAAAATTTTCTTTAGGTTTTGGCCCCAGGATATGGAGCAAGGTAGTTGGTGAAACGGAATATCGTATATCAGCCGTGCCCCTCGGTGGTTATGTCAAACTTTTTGGTGAAAACCCGGGGGAAACCATTGAAGCTGATGAAAAAGTCAGGTCTTTTATTCATAAAAAATTGTGGCAACGGGGTCTTATTATAGCGGCAGGGCCTTTTTCTAATCTTATTTTTGCCTTTTTCATATTTTTTATCACTTTCATGATCTTTGGGCAACCTACACTACCGGCGACTATAGGTGGCGTGCAAGACGGGCTGCCGGCGCAAGTGGCCGGCCTTAAGCCCGGCGATCGGATCACTCACATCAATGGCCGACCCTTAAAAGAGTGGGATGAACTTGCCGGGATGGTACGCAAGGGCGGTAAGCAGCCGCTGGATATTTACGCGGTACGCGACGGCAAGACCTTCAGGGTACAGATAACGCCGGTTATAACTACACACCGTAATATATTTGGTGAGGAAGTTACGGTTCCGGTGATCGGGATATCGGCTTCTGATGACATTATTATGGACAGGATGAATCCCGTTGAAGCTTTTGTAGCTGGAATCGACCGGACTGGAAAAATTGTCTATATAACGTATGTAAGTATTATAAAGCTGGTACAACGGATTGTGCCGATATCTACCCTGGGGGGACCGATTCTTATTGCTCAATTAGCCGGTGAGCAGGCACAGGCCGGGGTGGTCCCTCTTCTCTTCTTTATGGCCTTATTGAGCATCAATCTAGGTGTTCTAAACTTATTGCCTATACCTATCCTGGATGGTGGACATCTTCTTTTTCTGGGTATTGAGCTGATCCTGGGGCGTCCGGTTAGCCTCAAAAAAAGAGAGATTGCCCAGCAAGTCGGGCTGGTTATTCTTATTTCCCTTATGGCCGTGGTCTTTTACAATGATATCCTTCGCCTCCTGGTAAAAGGGTGAATAGAGTAGGTAATATTTGAAGATTCTGGCTGTCGATACGGCTACTCATACCGGTAGCGTAGCCCTCACGGATAACGAAGTAGTACTGGCTGAATACAGCCTCTTCAGCAAAGAGACGCATAGCCGGCGTTTATTGCAGGCGGTAGACTATCTTTTGGCCCAAACCGGATTAGCCCTTAATGATATTGATGGCCTGGCCGTGACTATAGGGCCGGGTAGCTTTACAGGTATTCGGATCGGTCTGGCTACTTTCAAGGGATTGGCCCTGGCCACTGGTAAACCGGTCGTGGGCATATCAACTCTGGATGCGCTGGCCGCAAACTTTCCCGTGGCCGACCGCCCTGTGTTTCCCGTTATTGATGCCCGAAAGGGAGAGGTCTTTACGGCTGCTTATTATCCAAATGAGGAAGGTCGGCTGATAAAGACCTCTCCTGAGTCAGCCCTTTCGCCGCGGGCTCTTGTCGCGCGGATAGAAGAGCGGGTGATACTGGTTGGAGATGGTGCCTGGTCTTACGGCGAGTTCTTTGAAAAGGAGCTTGGTGACAAAGCATTCTTTGCTCCCGGCCCCTTTTCTTTTATTCGGGCTTCTAATGTGGCTTTTCTGGCTGCAGAGAAGTTTAAAGAAGGAGATCTGGTCGATGTTGTTACCATAGTTCCTACATATATTCGGCTATCCGAAGCCGAGCTAAAATGGGCCGGAAAAGATAGGTGTAGATTCTGATCGGCTTTCAAGCCATAAACAAATGTATTAAAATCCGTGATAATCAGTTGACAAATCAGATGGTTATTTCTTATAGTGGACAAGGTTGGGACGGCACAGTAAAAAGCTCTCCGCCTAGGCGGATAAATGGACTTTTTATGAAGCCGTCAAGTTTAGTTCGCGAGGGATGGTAATAAGGTATGGAAGAAAAAGACAAGGCATTGATGGCTCTTTGGATAGATAAAGATGAAGAGCTTAAGAGGGCGGTAAAAGAACATCAATCTCTGGAGAGAAAACTGGAGGAGTTTAACCAGAGGCCCTATCTAACTACAGAAGAAACCATGGAGAAGAAGCATATTCAGAAACTGAAACTAGCCGAGAAGGATAAAATAATGGCCATATTGGCCAAGTATCGATAGGTGATTCCTATGAAACTGACAGGCGCACAGATTTTGATCGAATGTTTGAAAAAGGAAGGTGTAGATCTGATCTTTGGATTTCCGGGCGGGGCGGTAATAGACATCTATGACGAACTCATGAAGTCTTCCATCCGCCACGTACTGGTAAGGCATGAGCAGGCTGCGGTGCATGCCGCTGATGCCTATGCCCGTGTAACCGGCAAAGTGGGTGTCGTTCTCGTCACCTCCGGGCCGGGAGCTACAAACACGGTTACCGGCATTGCGTCAGCTTATGGGGACTCCATACCCGTGGTGGTTATGACCGGTCAGGTGCCTACCAAGCTCATTGGTAATGACGCGTTTCAGGAGGTAGATATCGTCGGTATTACCCGGCCCTGTACGAAACACAATTATCTGGTGAAGAGTGTTAAGGATGTGGCCCAGACCGTGAAAGAGGCTTTTCACCTAGCCAGATCAGGACGGCCCGGGCCGGTGTTAATGGATTTGCCAAAGGACGTAATGGTTGATAGGACTGAATTTAAGTATCCGGAAGCAATCAAGATGCGTACCTATAATCCAACGTATGAGGCGCATGTGGGCCAGATAGAAAAGGCCGGCAAGTTAATCGTTCAATCCAGTCGCCCTGTGCTTTACGCCGGCGGCGGGATCATAGCTTCTAATGCAGCCGAGGAGTTGACAGAGTTGGCTACTCTCGCACAGATACCCACTACTGCCACTTTGATGGGTTTGGGCGGGTTTCCGGGCACGCATCCGCTGTGGATGGGAATGCTGGGAATGCATGGCACCTATTGTTCGAATATGGCTGTGGCGAATTGTGACCTCCTTATTGCGGTAGGGGCCCGCTTTGACGACCGGGTTACCGGTAAGCTGGATGCCTTTGCTTCCCACGCCAAGATTATTCATATTGATATTGATCCCACCTCCATTAGCAAAAATGTCAGGGTGGATGTGCCGATAGTGGCTGACTGCAAAAACGCCCTTGGAAAGCTCGTTACTTTCCTCAAAAGGGAAAAGGATATAAACTGGAAAGAAAAACATGAAGAGTGGCTGGCCCAGGTGCGTGATTGGGATAAAAAACACCCCCTTTCCTATAAAGAAGAAAAGGGAGTGATAAAACCGCAATATGTAGTAGAAAAACTTTATGAACTCACGAAGGGCAAGGCGATTATTACCACAGAAGTCGGTCAAAACCAGATGTGGGCCGCGCAATTTTATAAGTTTGCCGAGCCGCGTTCACTTATGACCTCGGGTGGTCTGGGAGTTATGGGATATGGATTCCCGGCCGCCATTGGGGCCCAGTTGGCAGCGCCGGATCGGATAGTCATAGACATAGCCGGAGACGGTAGTATTCAGATGAACATCCAGGAGATGGCCACGGCTATGGAACAGCGGTTGCCGGTAAAAATTGCTATCCTAAATAATCAATATCTGGGTATGGTGCGCCAATGGCAAGAACTATTTTATGGAAAACGGTATGCAGCCACCTCACTGGCTACCGCGCCTGATTTTGTTAAATTGGCTGAGGCCTATGGCGCGGTGGGGCTCCGGGCCACCAAACCCGAAGAGGTAGTACCGGTTATTAAAAAGGCCCTGAAGACCCCGAATCTTGTGATTATGGAGTTTGTCATTGCGCATGAAGAAAAGGTTTATCCCATGGTGCCGGCTGGTAAGGCAACTACCGAAATGCTCTTAGTTTAATAGTACAGGAATTCCCAATTTTGGACGCAGATGATCAAGATGTTAAATATAGAAAATATTTTCTGCGGGTATCCGCGAAAATCTGCGTCCTAGTTAAAAAACGGGAGATTGCTCATGAAACATACATATTCAGTTCTGGTTGAAAATAAGCCCGGCGTTCTTTCGCGAGTGGCAGGGCTCTTTAGCGGCCGGGGTTTTAATATCGAGAGCCTTTGTGTAGCTGAAACCCTGGACCCGGAGTTATCACTTATGACTTTAGTGACCCGGGGTGACGAACAAATTATTGAGCAGATTAACAAGCAGTTGAATAAACTGATCAATGTGCTCAAGGTAGTGGATGTAAGTGAAGGGGATTTTGTAGAACGGGAGATGGTTCTGGTTAAAGTTAAGGCTGAAGGGAATACTCGTGCTGAGGTACTGCGAATGACGGATATCTTTCGAGGCAAGATTGTGGATGTCAGCCCAAAGGAATATACCATTGAACTCACCGGTGACGAAAAGAAGGTAAGGGCGGTCTTGGAATTGCTAAGACCTCTGGGGATTAAAGAGGTTGCCCGTACCGGGACTATTGCCATGATACGCAGCAAAAAGACGCCGTAGTTATACTGACATTGCTTATAGATAAGGAGGAAGTTGGATGCGGATTTACTATGATAAAGATGCGGACCTGAAAAAACTTAAGAACAAAAAAATAGCCGTCATCGGCTATGGCAGCCAGGGGCATGCCCAGGCCCAGAACCTGCGCGATAGCGGGCTTAACGTTATAGTGGGGCAAAGGCCGGGCTCGGCCAATTACGATCTGGCGGTAAGCCATGGATTTAAACCTGTCAGCGCTTCCGAGGCCAGTAAGGAAGCGGATGTTATCCAGATGCTAACCCCGGACCACATCCAGGCAATGCTTTACGAAAAGGACGTCCTGCCCCACCTTAAAAAGGGAAAAACCCTGGTTTTTTCTCATGGTTTCAATATCCACTACGGGCAGATCGTCCCTCACAAGGATATCGATGTGGTTATGGTAGCGCCTAAGGGCCCGGGTCACATGGTCCGCTCCGAATACGAAAAAGGGGCTGGTGTGCCGGCGCTGGTAGCTATCCATCAGGATGCCAGCGGCAAGGCGATGGAAACAGCCCTGGCTTACGCCAGGGGTATTGGCGCCACGCGGGCCGGAGTTATCGAGACCACCTTTAAAGAAGAGACAGAGACCGATCTTTTTGGGGAGCAGGTGGTCCTCTGTGGCGGGGTAACAGAGCTGGTCAAAGCCGGATTTGAGACCCTGGTAGAGGCCGGCTATCAGCCGGAGATTGCCTATTTTGAGTGTCTGCACGAGTTGAAATTAATCGTTGACCTTTTCTATCAGGGAGGTATCCGCTACATGCGCTATTCGGTCAGTGACACTGCTGAATACGGTGACCTGACCCGCGGCAAAAGAATCGTTACCGCTGAGACGCGGCGGGAAATGAAGCGCATCCTTGAGGAGGTACAAAACGGCTCCTTTGCCCGGGAATGGATACTGGAGAACAAGGCTAACCGGCCGGTATTCAATGCCTTGCGGCGCAAGGAGGCAGAACATCCGATAGAAGAAGTCGGCGAACGCTTGCGGGCCATGATGAGCTGGCTGCAGGAAAAGAAGAAAAAATAGGCATTAGCTGATGTTGCAGCCCGGAATACCTGTGGCCAAAGAAGGTTACCCGTTCATTTTTATCGCCGCCTTTACGGCGTTGCTGGCAGCGCTATTAAAGTGGGTTGTCGTCTCAGTATTTTTTTGGGCTGCAAGCATCTTTATCCTGTATTTTTTCCGGGATCCGGAGCGGGTGGTCCCGGACGATCCGCGCGCCGTGGTCTCTCCGGCAGACGGCAAGGTCATACTGATTGAAAAAGTGACCGATGAGCGTTTCTTGCATGACCGGGCCTTGAAAGTCAGTATTTTTATGAATATCTTCAACGTCCATGTCAATCGCATACCGTATGATGGCGTGGTAAAGGAGATACGGTATCAGGCCGGGCAATTTCTGGCCGCTGATCAGGATCGGGCCAGTTTTGAGAATGAAAATAACGCCGTTTTTCTCGAGGTAGAAGATGACCGGCGCATAGTCGTCGTTCAGGTGGCCGGGTTACTGGCCCGGCGCATTGTCTGCTGGGCGGAAAATGGCGATAAGGTAAAGAAAGGGCTGCGGTTTGGCATGATCCGTTTTGGGTCACGCCTCGATGTTTATTTACCCTTAAGCACCCAGGTAGAGGTGGAGATAGACCAGCGCGTTGCGGCTGGTCAGACTATTTTGGGGTATCTGACATGATTAGGAGAAGGAAAAAGAAGAGGGATAAGAGGAGACGGGGCATCTATATCCTGCCCAATCTTTTTACGACGGCCAGTCTGTTTAGCGGGTTTTATAGTATTATTTCTGCTATTGGAGGCCATTATTACACGGCTGCCGTGGCCATCCTTATCTCCTGTGTCTTTGACATGCTGGATGGCAGAATTGCCCGTTGGACAAGGACAACCAGCCGGTTTGGGCTGGAGTACGATTCCCTTTCGGATCTCGTGGCCTTTGGCGTAGCCCCGGCCATACTGGCATTTCTCTGGGCGTTGCAGCCGTATCGCCGCCTGGGCTGGCTGGCAGCCTTTCTTTATGTGGCAACGTGCGCATTGCGGCTGGCCCGGTTTAACACCCAGGTTAATAATATTGACAGCCGCTATTTTAACGGCCTTCCCTGTCCGAGCGCCGCCGCCCTGGTGTCTACGAGTGTTTTACTGCATCATGAATTATCAGGTAATACGGGAACGTTTCAGCATCCGGGTGTGCTCATAATGATATATATCCTTTCTTATCTTATGGTCAGCGCTGTACCCTATCATAGTTTTAAAAGTTCACAAATCTTTCAGAAGAAACCTTTTCATGTCCTGGTAGCGGCCATTTTGCTCATCATGGTTATAGCCATGGAGCCCCATATCACCCTGTTTATATTGACGGCACTCTATGTTGCTTCCGGGCCGGTCCTTTTTGTAGCCCTTTACCGCCGCCGGAAAGCGGAAAAACTCCTGGCCGAACAAGGCCAAACCCACTGAATGGAATGGTGAAACGGATAAAGGCAGAAGTCTTATAGAAAGCGAACCATAGGGACGATACAAGGACGATGAGTCGGGGGGAGGGTTCCGGGTTCCGAGTTACGGGTTTCGGGTTAAAAAACTCGCAACTCGCAACTCGCAACTCGAAAGCTGAAGGCTGATAGCTAATTTTGACAATACGGCAAAGTTATGAAGGATAAGATTTTTATTTTTGATACGACCTTGCGGGATGGCGAGCAATCGCCCGGCGCCAGCATGAATATCAGCGAGAAGGTGCGCATAGCGCATCAACTGGAAAAATTAAATGTGGATGTCATAGAGGCGGGATTTCCCGTGTCTTCCAGGGGCGATTTTGAAGCCGTAAAGGCCGTGGCCAAGGAGATAAAAAATATTCAGGTGGCGGCCTTGGCCCGGGCCAATACCAAAGACATCGAACGGGCTGCTGAGGCCCTTAAAGTAGCCAAATACCCATGTATCCACATATTTCTTGCCACTTCGGATATCCATCTTAAGTATAAGCTGAAAAAGAGCCGGGAAGAAGTGCTGAAAATGGCGGCGGAGGCTGTAAAGCACGCCCGGCGTTATGCGGACAGCGTGGAGTTTTCCGCCGAAGATGCCTCACGCAGTGACCTGGACTTTGTCTGTAAGGTCTTTGCCTCGGTGATAAAGGCAGGGGCCACGGTTCTCAATTTCCCGGACACCGTCGGATATGCTGTGCCGGATGAATTCGGGCAAAAGATTAAATATGTCATGGGGCATACTCCGGGTATAGAGAAGGCCCGGCTAAGTGTACATTGCCATAATGATCTTGGTCTGGCGGTGGCCAATTCTCTGGCCGCCATAGTCCATGGGGCGCGTCAGGTAGAGGTGACCATAAACGGCATCGGCGAGAGGGCCGGCAATGCCGCTTTAGAAGAAGTGATCATGGCTATCCGGACGCGGGCGGATGCCCTGAAAGTGCAAACGGATATAGTTACCGAGCACATCTGTGCCTCCAGCCGGCTCGTTACCATGATTACCGGCATACCCGTTCAGCCTAACAAGGCTATAGTGGGGGCGAATGCCTTTGCGCATGAGGCCGGGATACATCAGGACGGTGTGCTAAAAGAACGGACCACCTATGAGATTATGAATCCCTGTGCCATTGGCTTGGCCAAGAGCAGCCTGGTGATGGGGAAACACTCCGGCCGGCATGCCTTTAAGCAGAAACTGAAAGAGCTTGGGTATAAGCTGGGAGAGGCCGACATAGACCGGGTCTTCGAGAGATTTAAGGACCTGGCAGATAAGAAAAAGACGGTTTTCGATGACGATATCGAGGCCCTGGTTACGGATGAGATATTTCGGGGTAAGGATAAATACCGGTTGGTCTATCTGGGGGTAGTTACCGGAACTGAGGCTGTTCCTACGGCTACAGTTCAGATTGACATTGACGGGGAGCTTCACCGGGAGGCCGAGTTTGGGGTTGGCCCGATTGATGCGACTTTTAATGCCATTACCAAGATAACCAAGGTTAAGGCGAAGCTGCTCCGTTTTTCGGTGAACTCTATCACCGGGGGCACGGATGCCCAGGGAGAAGTTACCGTGCGGCTGGAGGAAGATGGTCAGGTGGTTATTGGTCAGGGGGCAGATGCGGATATTATTATAGCCAGCGCCAAGGCCTATTTGAACGCCTTAAACAGATTGGAATATCTCAAGAAAAATCCGGTCAAGTCGCTTTATTAAAATTCCGGTAACTGTTCAGCCACTAAGACACCAGAGCACCAAGATTAGAGAATTATTCTTTTGTGTCTTGGTGCCTTGGTGGCTACAAAGGGCAGGTCATAACTTGATCTGTCCTTTGTATTAAAGAAGGCGGGCAACCACAGAGTGCTTTGCGGAAATGCCAAATGACAAAAGTAGAAGTCATTAGTCAATAGTCATTTGTCACTGGTAAAAGGAGTCTATCTTTCCCCCAACTTAACCAGTGACCAGTGACGAGTGACGTTTTGAGCTTTGGGCTTTGACATTTGTCATTGATTTGAACTTTAAACTTTGAACTTAGAACTTATTGATATTTTATTATTTCTCTGTGTCCTCTGTGGTTAATCTTTTGACAATAAGGAAGGCGGTATAGGGATATGGGTATGACTATTACAGAGAAGATACTGGCCCAGGGGGCGGGACTGGCTGAGGTCAAACCAGGCCAGCTCATTGAGGTCCAAATCGAGATGGCCTTGGGTAATGACATCACGGCCCCTCTGTCTATTGATATAGTGCGATCAGCCGGGGTTAAATCCGTATTCGACCGGGAGAAGATAGCCCTGGTTCCCGATCACTTTGTGCCGAACAAGGATATAAAGGCCGCCACTCAGGTCAAAATCCTGCGTGATTTTGCCAAAGAGTTTGGCATTGTGAATTACTTTGAGCTGGGCGAGATGGGAATTGAGCACGCCCTTTTGCCGGAAAAAGGGATGGTACTACCCGGGGACATCGTGATCGGTGCGGACAGCCATACCTGCACCTATGGCGCACTGGGTGCCTTTGCCACGGGCGTGGGAAGCACCGATCTGGCGGCTGCGATGATTACCGGCAAGGTCTGGCTCAAGGTCCCTGAGTCCATAAAATTCATTTTTCATGGTAAACGCCCGCCTTTTGTCTATGGCAAGGACCTTATTTTATATACCATTGGGCAGATCGGCGTGGATGGGGCTCTTTACCGGGCCATGGAATTTACCGGAGAAGCCATAGACAATCTGCCCATGGCCGACCGTTTTACCATGGCCAATATGGCCATAGAGGCGGGCGGTAAAAACGGGATCATAGCGCCGGATAAGGCCACAGAGGCATACGTGCGTGGCCGCAGCCAGAGAAAGCACCGGTTTTATGCCAGTGATAAAGATGCCACATATGTCGAGACTATTGAGTATGACGTCTCAAAGATTGAGCCGCAGGTAGCTTTCCCGCATCTGCCGTCAAATACCAGGGGCATTTCCGGGGTGGGAGATGTGCCCATCGATCAGGCGGTAATCGGTTCTTGCACCAATGGCCGTCTGGAGGATCTGGAGGTTGCAGCCCATGTTCTTCGAGGGCGTAAGGTCGCTTCCCATGTACGCCTGATCGTTATTCCGGCTACGCCCTGGATTTACCGGCAGGCCATGCATCAAGGGCTTTTCGATATCTTCCTGGAGGCGGGTGGCATCATAAGTCCGCCTACCTGCGGTCCTTGCTTAGGCGGGCACATGGGCATTCTGGCTAAGGGCGAACGGGCCATAGCCACAACTAACCGGAATTTCGTTGGCCGTATGGGCCATCCGGAGAGCGAGGTCTATCTGGCCAATCCGGCGGTAACCGCGGCATCGGCTGTTTTGGGCCGCATAGGCGGGCCGGAAGAACTCGGGGTAATGTCAAAAGATTAACCACAGAGCGCGCAGAGGGCGCGGGCATAACATATTATGCGGTCAATTGGTTGAGTGGTCAATTGGTTGAGTGGTTAAGTGGTTGAGTGGTTAAGTAGTTAGTCAACCACTCAACTGTTTTTACGACTCATCTACTCAACTACTCAACTGATTTTACCAACTATACAGACTCCGCGTGCTCAGCGGTAAAAGGTGAGGATCAGGGGGAGATATGAGGCTTACAGGTAAGGTCTGGAAATTCGGCGATAATATTGACACCGATGTGATTATACCGGCTAGGCATCTGACCACGTTTGACTCCAGAGAATTGGCCAGGCATTGTATGGAAGACAAAGATCCATCGTTTGCACAGAAAGTAAAGCCTGGGGATATTATAGTGGCTGGCAGAAACTTTGGCTGCGGGTCTTCGCGGGAGCACGCCCCCATTGCCCTTAAAGGTTGTGGCCTGAGCTGCGTGGTAGCCAGGAGCTTTGCCCGCATCTTTTTCCGGAACGCATTCAATATGGGGCTTCTAATTTTCGAATGTCCGGAAGTGGTTGACGCCGTAGAGGAAGGCGATACCATAGAGATAGATGTGGCTTCGGGGAAAATCTCTATCGCGGGGAAGGGGCTTTCATTTGCGGCCCAGCCGATTCCTCCCTTTATGCAGGAATTGCTGAGAGATGGCGGCCTCATTCCGCATATTATGAAGAGGATGAAAAGGTAGCTGTTCACCGCAAAGGCGCAAAGGGCGCAAAGAAAACTGCGGTCAATTGGTTGAGTGGTCAATTGGTTGAGTGGTTGAGTGGTTGAGTGGTTAAGTAGTTAGTCAACCACTCAACTGTTTTTACGACTCATCTACTCAACCAATTAACTACTCAACTGATTTTACCAGCTCGATGCCCTCTGCGGCTAAATCAAAAGGGAGATAAATACACATTATGGGAACTAGAAATTACAACATTGCGGTTATTCCGGGGGACGGCACCGGTCCTGAGGTTATTGCCCAGGGGATCAAAGTCCTTAAGGCGGCTGGGGACTTGTATGGCATGGCGTTCCATTTTACGGAGTTTGATTTTGGTGGAGAGCGTTATCTGCGTACCGGCGAGACCCTGCCGGATACGGCTATTGAGGAGTTAAAAGGCTTTCAGGCCATCTATCTGGGCGCTATCGGGCACCCGGGGGTCAAGCCCGGCATCCTGGAAAAGGGTATCTTACTTAAACTCCGTTTTGCCCTTGATCAGTACATAAACCTCCGGCCGGTTATCCTCTATCCGGGGGTGGATACGCCCCTTAAAGATAAAAGACCGGAGGATATTGATTTCCTGGTGGTGCGCGAAAATACGGAAGGGCTTTATGCCGGCGCCGGCGGGGTGCTGAGAAAGGGGACGCCGGATGAGGTGGCCGTACAGGAGTCCATAAATACCAGGAAGGGCGTGGAACGCTGCATCCGCTTTGCCTTTGACTCTTGCCGGCGCCGCAACAAGCGCCGCAAATTGACCCTGTGCGGCAAGACAAACGTGCTTACTTTTGCCTTCGATCTATGGGAGCGGACCTTCCATGAGGTAGCTAAAGAATATCCGGATATTCAAACGGATTACGCCCATGTAGATGCTATCTGCATGTGGATGGTCAAGAACCCGGAATGGTTTGATGTCATTGTAACTGATAATATGTTTGGTGATATAATTACTGACCTGGGGGCCATGATCCAGGGCGGCATGGGCATTGCCGCAGGCGGGAACATAAATCCCGGCGGTGTATCCATGTTTGAGCCTATCGGCGGCTCAGCGCCCAAATACACCGGGAAGAATGTTATTAATCCATTGGCGGCTATAGCGGCCGGGCAGATGATGGTGGATAATCTGGGCGAAGAGAAGGCAGCGCGGGCTATAGAAATTGGCATTAAGGAGATCGTGACAAGGCTGAAGAGCCTGGCCGCCGGCAGGATGGGTTATACTACCGCTGAGGTAGGCGATCTGGTTGTGTCGGCCTTGCCGAGGCCGTAAAAAGCGTTCAGCCCTATATCCCCTCCCCCTTTGACGGGGGAGGGCTAGGGTGGGGGTGAAAAGGTTGTGCAATTTCAACATGTTCCCCCTCCCCTTCATCCCC
>DSAQ01000246.1 GCA_011046395.1 Pseudomonadota bacterium | reverse complement strand
CGGAATATCATTACTCGCATTCTGGTTTCTTACCTGTCGTATCTCGCAGAATATCCCGATCTGCTCAAGAACCTCAGCAAAAACGAGAAGCAACAGTTGTCTCTTTTTGCATCTTCCTATCTCGGTAGCATGAGAGGTGATTCATTGCAGGAGCTGCTGAAGGAACTTAGGAGTTTACCCGAGAGGTTCCGAGATTTTTGGCAGAAAAACGTTGGCATCTTTGAGCCTGTCATCAATTTTCTACTGAAGAACTATGGCTTAGAGGCTATTGATTTTCCTGACGTTCGACAGGAGGAGAAGCGTCTTTCCGAAACATACAAGTATCAGATGGAGAGTCTCCTTAACCTCGTCAATAAGCTTGGCTTCCGTTCTATATATGTGCTTATCGATAAGCCTGATGAAACAGAGCAAACAGGCAACGATCCGCAAGCAACATACCGACTGATCCAACCTATGGTAAGGGACTTGGAACTGTTAGGCTTAAAAGGATACGGCTTCAAGTTCTTTCTTTGGGATAAAGTTGAAGAATACCATCGTGACGATGCCCGTCCCGATCGTGTTCCGCAGTACCAACTTAATTGGAAACGAATGGCATTGCAGAAGGTCCTTACATTAAGGCTACAGTTCTTCAGTGGGGGAAGTATCTCCTCCTTCCGAGAACTCGTTGCAGAAGATCCAGGCTTTGACATCGATGTAACCTTAGGCCTCATGGCATATGGATCGCCAAGAAATCTTATACGAATATGTGAGAGGGTGTTTGCTGTTCAGGCTGAGAACAACTCTGATGCGTCGAACATTGATGTAAATTCGCTCGATCAAGGTGTGTTGAATTACTGTGAACAATACTCCTTGCAGACATATAGCGAAGACACATTACGTGAGGTTCAAAGAGTTGGAAGGGAGTTATTCACTGTCAATTACGCTGCAAATGATGTGTTTAAGATATCCCAGAATGCAGCAAGAACTAAAATTACAGGCTGGAACAAGCTTGGTCTAACAAGACAAATTGGCACAATCACTGTGGATACTTCCAAGAGACCGCTTAATTTCTATTGTATTGTAGATCCCGCGGTAGTTCGACTGATACATAGAACGTCATCTTTGAGCGATTTCATCAAAGCTCGATGGCTCCCGTGTAGCTACTGCCAGACTGACAATCTAATGGATATTGGATTATTTCCAGATGAAAATATTCCTACATGTCGAGAGTGTGGGCGAAATCTCATATGAGATAGGGAGGTGTGGACGTAGTTCCGATAATTCCATTAACATCGATAAATAGACCTGCCTCTACAGTGGCTTGCCATGTGGACCAAGACTCAGAATATCGGGGAACCCAAGAGGGATGTCCTAATTTTGCAATAGTTCGTCAATTTGGTTTATTATCTCCTTGAGTTGAAATGGTTTTTTGATGAGCAAGTCTATATCGCATTCCTTCATTTTCTGATCATCAGTTTCAAGTCCCCAGCCGGTAATTAGAGCGACTAAAGTGGCCGGTTTTTCTTCTTTTACGCTCCGCGCGACATCCCATCCGCTTATCTCCGGCATGGCCAGGTCAGTGATAACTAGATCAAAAGGTTGGTTTTTGAAAAGCTGGGTACCGTCTCTTCCATGGCTGGCCGTTATTACTTCGTGACCAGCATCTGTTAGTACCTCATTCAGCAGATCCCTTACGGTCTCGTCATCGTCTATAATTAATATCCTGGCTTTTTGCCTTTGTACTTTTTGGGCTTCTGGCACTGCGTTGTGTTCTTTGATGCTACTGATGGGTAGAGTTATGCTGACCGTGGTACCTTTACCCTCTGTGCTCTCGATTTCTATATTGCCGTCGTGTCTCTTGACTATGCCATACGAAACACTCAGCCCAAGGCCGGAATTGGTTGGTCCTTTGGTTGTGAGAAAAGGATCAAAAGCTTTATTTTTAAATTCTTCCGGCATCCCTATGCCGGTATCCCTGATTTTTATAAACACTTCTCGCTCGTTGCTCTGGGTACTTATACATATTCTACCCCCGCTTGGCATAGCCTCAATCGCATTGAAAATCAGGTTAACAATAACTTCCCGTATGGCCGCTTCTTCACCTGCGATAGGTGGCACCTCGTTCAGTTCCATTTGGAGGTCTAGTTTTTTGCCGAAAACCTCAGTCTCAGTTTTCCACCGTGTTTTTGTAAATTCCACGGCATCTTTGATCAGCTCATTTATATTTAGGGAGGTGAAACCTTCTGCGTCCCTGCGAAACTTAGTAAAATCAAGCAATCTACGCACCATGGCGGCCCCATCCAGGGCAGATTTTTCGATTACGTCGAGGCTTTTTTGGACGGCCGGATCTTCATTCCTGTCGAGTTTTTGGCGCAAAAGCTGTGCTCTTCCCAGCACTCCGGCCAGCAGATTGTTAAAGTCATGCGCTACGCCACCCGCCATCTCTCCGAGTGCCCTCACTTTTTCTATCTGAATAATGCGATTCTGAGCCTTTTTAAGGTCGCGGAGGCTTTGGTCCAACTCGGCCAGGAGCCTGATGTTGTTAAGCTCCATGCCAACCTGATTGGCGATTATGGATAAAAACCCCGAGTCTTTCTGTGAAAAAGTGCCGCCATTTTTCTTGTTTATGACCTCAATAGCCCCTACGGTTTGCCCTTTGCTACGGACAGGAATGCATGCCACGGAACGGATAGTCTCCACAGGAAAATCGTCGTCTTTCCCCGAGAATCTCGCGTCCAACTTGAGGTCATCTATCAAAATGGCCTCATTATTTGCTATCACCCATGCAGCAACACTGCCCGTCGGGTATGCCTTCACTTCAAGGCTTTCTTCGCCACCGGCATAGAAACTTGTTGCTAAATTTTCTTTTTTTTCATCGCAAATGAAAAGCACGCTGGCCGTTGAATCGACTAAGGTATTGCAGCAAGTCATCACGTTGCTAAGGAGTTCGTAAGCGTTGAGAGCCGAGTTTATCAAAGAAGGTATTTCCATGAGAACAACTGCTACTGGTGAACCTACGGCGAAAGAAATTCTGGACCGGATCGATAAGATGTGGCGGGGCGAATCCAGTTCTGGTGAAGTGACCATGGAGATTGTCACTGCGCATTGGCAGCGGTCGCTTACTATGGACGTGTGGTCTCTTGGCAAGGAGCATTCCCTGGTAAAGATTACCGCACCGCTTAAGGAAAAAGGGGTGGCCACACTAAAGGTAGAAAAAAATATGTGGAATTACCTTCCCAAGATTAATCGGGTGATCAAGATACCCGGTTCTATGATGATGGCCAGTTGGATGGGCAGCCATTTTACCAATGACGATTTGGTAAAAGAGAGCACCTTTGTGGATGATTATACCTATAGACTTTCCTTTAGCGGTCTGCGCTGGGGACAGTTTATTTATGAGATTGAGTGTATCCCCAAACCCGAGGCAGCAGTGGTCTGGGGAAAGGTGGTCATTATTGTCCTAAAAGAAGACCTTATCCCCCTCGAAGAACTGTTCTATGATGAAGACGGCACGCTCATGCGCACCATGACCTTTAGCGAGGTCCGGTCCTTTGGACGAAGGACGGTCCCATCGGTAACCACCTTAGTCCCGGCGGACAAACCAGACGAACTAACCCGGATTACCTATAACCGCTTACAATTCGGTATAGATGTAAATGAGGGATTTTTCAGTTTGAGGAACTTGAAACGGTAGCTACTTATGATCATCATTAAACTTGCCTGGCGTAATCTCTGGCGCAACGTGCGGCGTACCCTCATCACCATTTCGGCCATGTCTCTTGCGCTCAGTATCATGATCCTTACGCTTTCTCTGGTTGAGGGCATGCACCGCCAGATGGTGCACTATGCCACGAGACTTTTTGCCGGCGACATACAAATTCACAAAAAGGGGTACTTTGAAAGCAAGGATATCTATGATTACCTCAGCGGTGGGGGAGCGGATACATTAGCGGCCGTAAGAAGACCCGGCCTTCATGCCTCTCCCAGACTTTTTGGAAGCGGCCTGGCCAGTTCAGGAGAAAACTCAACCGGGACGATTCTGTGGGGTATCGATCCGCAGCAAGAGCGCCGGGTAACCGAGCTGAGTAGCCATCTTCTGAAGGGTGGTTTCCTCACGAGCCGCTCCGGCAAAGAGGTGGTACTTGGAAAGATGTTGGCAGAAAATCTCAAGGTCGATGTCGGTGACGAATTGGTTATTTTGACCCAGGCCGCGGACGGTTCGCTGGGAAACGATATTTTCTCTGTGCGTGGCGTACTCCAGAGCATTGGTGATGAAATCGACCGGGGCGCAGTAATCATGGGCATTGATGAGCTTGGAAAGCTCCTGGTCCTTCCAGATAAGGTGCACGAGATTGCCATATCGCTGAGCCGCCCGGAGATGGTTGATGGGATTCAAGCTCAATTAGAAAAAATCCTGGAAGGCAAGGGTGTCGAGGTCTGCTCCTGGAAAGAGATTTTCCCCCAGATAAAAGAGATGCTGGAACTGAACCAGGTCTGGATGTACATCATGCTGCTGATCGTTTTTGGGTTGGCCTCGCTGGGAGTGCTCAATACTATGCTCATGGCCCTTTTTGAACGCACCAGAGAGTTTGGATTAGTTATGGCGCTTGGCCTCCGGCCGCTATCTATTGTAGGCATGATTCTTTTGGAGACCCTGCTTCTGAGCCTGGTGAGCACTGTGGTTGGGGCAGCGGTGGGGATAGGGTTGAGCTCGTATCTGGCCGCGCACGGCTGGAACCTAAGCCGCTTCTCGGAGGGATTTAGTATGTCCGGGCTTACCGTGAGCACCACTATCTATGCGCATCTCAGCATGGGAGGGGTATTCGCTTCCATTATTTGTATGATTCTGGTATCTCTTGTCGCGGCATTTTACCCGGCCATCAAGGCCGCCCGGCTTGAACCGGTGAGCGCCTTAAGTACCGTGGGTTAGTCATAGATGAAAACCGCTTGGATTTTAATGAAGATGGCCTCGCGTAATCTCTGGCGTAATGTGCGGCGTACACTGATCACCATGGTCGCTATCGGTTTGGGGCTGGCCCTGGCCATGATTTCCATTGGTTTGGGGGATGGGGGTCATGAACAGATGATAGAAAGCGGGGTGCGTATGGGGGCCGGACACATAACCGTGCAACCTTTGGGCTATCAGAAGAATCCCTCAAATGACAAGATAATTACCGATGACGCCCTTATAATGGAGGCACTTAAAGATATTCCGCATGTCAGGGAGGTTTCATCAAGGATTGTGGGTAAGGGATTGATTAGTTCCGCCGCAAACTCCTCCGGGATTGCCTTCCGGGCAGTCGATCCCGGCAAGGCAAGGGATAAGTCTCTCCTGGCTCCCCATCTTATTTCCGGAGATTATCTCGCGGTGGGGGAGGCCGGGAGCATCCTCATCGGCGAAGGGCTGGCTCAGAAACTGAAAGTTTCCGTGGGTAAGAAGGTGGTCCTTATGGGGCAGGATGCCTCCCGGGAGGTGAGCAGCGCCCTTTTTCGCGTAAAAGGTATTTACAAAACAGGCGTATCGGACCTAGACGGCTACTTTTGTCTTATTTCCCTAAAGGGGGCCCGACAGTTTTTAGGATTGGAACAGGGGATTACCCAGGTCGCGGTCTATCTGGACAGTCAGTTTGAGGTGGAAAAGGCGCTTCCTATTTTGCGCTCAAGATTGGGTTCCCTGCCGGTTGAGGTGCTTCCCTGGCAAGAGGTGATGCCTGATCTCTTGCGATTTGTTCAGCTCGACGACGCCGGGAATTACCTTTTTCTGGGGATTATATTGGTGATCGTTGCTTTGGGTATTCTTAACACTATCCTGATGTCGGTTCTGGAGCGTACCCGTGAGTTCGGAATGATGCTCGCCCTGGGGCTGAGCCCTCACTTTCTCTTTCTTATGATTATTTTTGAGACCACGCTCTTGGCCCTGCTGAGCATGGTTCTGGGCGGTGGTTTGGGTTTTGGTGGTCACCACTATTTTGCTACGGTTGGCCTTGATCTTACCGGGCTTACGCCGGAGAGGCTTACCCTTGCCGGCACGATAATAAGTCCCGTCCTCTATTCTCACTTGAGACTCATGCGGATATTTGGGCTTCTTATTATAATTTTTTTAGTTACTCTCACGACTGGACTGTATCCGGCCGTGAAAGCCAGTCGGTTGGCGCCGGTCAAGGCAATTTATCAATACTGAGTGAGGTTCATGTGGAGATAGTTAAAGTCGAGAACCTGCGTAAAATCTACCACCAGGATGCCCTGGAAATTCAGGCACTTTCCGGGATCAATCTCTCGCTCGAATCAGGAGAGTTTACGGTGGTAGCCGGTCCGTCTGGTTCCGGGAAGAGCACCCTCCTCAATCTTATCGGTGGTCTCGACCGGCCCACGGAAGGCAGAATACTGTTGGCGGGCGAAGACATTACCCGCCTGGGCAAGGGCAGGCTGAGCCACCTGAGACTCAACAAAATAGGCTTTGTTTTTCAAAGCTATAATCTAATACCGGTCCTTACTGCGTATGAGAATGCTGAATTCATTTTATTACTCCAGGGCATGCCTTACCAGAAACGAAGGCAGCATGTAATGGAGCTACTGGAAGAGGTCGGCCTCAAGGGCCTTGAGAACCGGAGACCATATGAGATGAGTGGCGGCCAACAGCAGCGTGTGGCCGTGGCCCGGGCCTTGGCCAGTAATCCTGACCTTGTGCTTGCCGATGAGCCTACCGCTAACCTTGATTCAAAAACCGGCCTGGCCTTGATCGACATGATGCTGGACATGAATAAAACAAGGGGAGTAACCTTTCTTATTTCTACCCATGATACCCGGGTTATGGATAAAGCGCGGAGAGTTATTCTGCTGAGAGATGGCCAGATTAGTTCAGATGTACGTATTGGTGAGAGCCTTGCTCAAAATAGCGCCTCACCTTGATAGACTGATTATTCCCTGCTGGTTGGTTTTCCTGCTTTTGGTTATCATTTCGCCTGCTCGGGCGGAAGACGCTTTTCAGACAGACTTTACCGGATACTTTGACAACCTTTTCACCCTTAAAAGTTATTATTCCCACCCTACCATTGAGGATCGGGTGCAACCAACGGATATACAGCGCCTGCGGCTGATGTGGGAAGGAAGCTGGAAGAGGCTTTCCTACGAGGCACATTATGAACATCTCATGGCCGTTAGGCGTACATCAGCAGAAGCCATCGGGACTTCCGGTCGGGTGGAGAGGGTTTCGGCCGCCTTTCGGTATTTAGACCTGGATTGGCATATTGAGACGCAAGAGCATTTCACCTGGGATCACCAGCTTGATCGGCTTAATGCGAAAATTGACCTTGGTTTTGCAGATATTACCTTGGGACGTCAGGCTATAAGCTGGGGAGTAGGGTATCTCTGGTCTCCGGTCGATTTGCTTACCACCTTCTCGCCCTTACAGATTAATCGCGACTATAAAGCCGGGGTGGATGCCGTGTTTTTCGATCTTCCCCTTGGTCCATTTCAGGAGTCGTATTTGGCCTATGCGCCTGAAGAGAATTGGGATGATTCAGCCCTCCTGGCTAGGCATCGCCTGCGCCTCGGTGCCGTCGATGTAGCCGTTATGGGGGGCTGGACAATTTCTGATTACGTGCTGGGGGGCGAGATAAATGCTGATATAAAGGGTATAGGTATGAGGATGGAAGCCGCCCATACCTGGCCGGAGGACAGCAGCCGCTTTGTAAGGGCCCTTTTCGGCCTTGATTATCAATGCACCTCAGATTTCTTTTTGCAGCTTGAGTATTACTATAACGGTTTCGGGACTAGTGATCCTGACCGCTACTCTGAAGTTAGTGCCGCGCCCCGCTTTTTACGCGGCGAAATATTTAACACCGCCCACCATTACCTGGGAGTCAACGGCCGATATCAATTCACTCCGCTCGTTATCCTCCACGGAAGCGCTATTATAAACCTGAACGATGGAAGCGCCTTACTGGAGCCGGCCTTAATTTACTCCCTCAGCAATAACGCTGAAATTCGTCTGGGGGCCATCTTGGCCCTCGGGAAGAGACCCGATGACAGCCTTCGGAGCGAGTTTGGCGCTTACCCACACCTGGGCTTCGGAGAACTGATATTTTACTTCGGCCGGTGAGTAAGGTAATCTAGTTTCCCAGGGTCAGGGCCGGGTCAGCAGGGGCTTGTTGAGAGGAGGGTTTTGGTGAGAGTTATCCGCTTTCGCAAATTGGGAAAATTACGGGAGAAATAAGGGGACGCCCTGAATACTCTTTCAGCTTTGAGTTTCTACTTTCCGATACACCCCAGAAGGCGTAACAGGCCATCCAGGATCACAATGGGATGCGGCGGGCAACCGGGAATGTACAGATCGACAGGAAGGATACTTTCCACACCGTCATGCACTTCTTTGTGTCCGGCATACGGCCCGCCCGCAATGGCGCAGGCGCCCACGGCAATGACAATTTTCGGTGTAGGAACTGCTTCATAGGTTTTTATTAAAGCCGGCTTCATATTCTCCGTCACCGGGCCGGTCACGAGGATTCCATCCGCATGGCGTGGTGAGGCGACAAACTGGATGCCGAAACGACCAAGGTCGAAGACAACGGTAGTGAGCACATTGGTGTCCGCCTCGCAGGCATTGCATCCGCCGGCGTTCACCTGCCGCAGCCGCAGTGCACGGCCGAGCGGACGTTTCATTTGAGCATCAAGGGCCTGGGCAGTCGCCATACCCGTACCCGAGAGAACCAGATCTTGCCGCCGTCTGGCAGACATGCGGTATTCCCGGGAAAAACGGATCGCATTCACGGGACATGCAGTTTCACATTCCCCGCAAAAGAGACATCGCCCGAGATCGAGGTGCAGGCCATCTGCTGATACCTTTACCGCGCCCGTGGGACAGACTTCCGCGCAGACCCGGCACTGTCCGGGGCACCGCGCTGCATCCACTACCGGGCATCCCCGGTAACGGTCCGGCAATATCGGTTCTTTCGCGGGGAAAGGGATCGTGCCGTATCCCAGCTTCCATCGAGCAACTAGCTCCTTGAGCATTCCATCTCCCGATTCACAGGTCGTGTCCACAATACGACAAATTGAAGCTCTTGTTGCAGAGCGGAAAATCCGAGATCTGCTGGTCACGCAAGGCCATGGCCAGTCCCATCCAGTTGTGAAAGGACGGGTCCACCACTTTATAGTGCGCGAAATGCCCTTGCGCATCCGTGAGCGCCACGTGACAGATTTCCCCGCGCCAGCCTTCCACAAGGGAAACCACGAGCCGCTCAGGGGGCAGATCCCCGGTCCCCACCCGTATGGGTCCGCACGGGAGCATCTCTAGCTGCTCCTGAATGAAGGCCACGGAACGCTGGATTTCCAGCCACCTTACGTATGCGCGCGCAAAGACATCGCCCGTTTCCCCCGTTGCAACAGGGATGTGGCTCAATGTGTATGTCCCTGAGGGAAACTCGTAGCGGACGTCCCGTTCAATACCACAGGCGCGTGCGGCCGGCCCTACCAGCCCCAGTTCTTCACAGGTTTCGCGCGGCAACCTTCCCGTCTTTTCAAACCGGGCCACGACGGATGGCGTCTTCCACAGGAGATCCACGGCCGTAGTCACATTTTGGTAAATTCTCCCTATTCTGTCCAGCAATATCCCCGCCTGGTTAGTATCGAGGTCAAAAACAACGCCGCCTGGCCGCACAAATCCCCGGCCGAACCGGTTTCCACAGAGGAGTGCGGTCAGGTTGAGAAAATCGCCGCGCAGACGCCCGCAGTGAGCGGCAGTGGGCAGATACCCGACATCTCCGGCCAGCGCACCAATATCTCCCGTATGATTGGCAAGGCGTTCGAGTTCGAGCGCAACAGCACGCAACACGTGGGCACGGCCCGGTACAGTATAGCCCGTCAGGGCTTCCATGGCCTGGCAATATGCGGTCATATGGCCGATAGACGTGTCACCGGCCAAGGTTTCCATATAGTGAGCACTGCGATGGTTGGGACCGCCGATCATGGCCCGTTCGACTCCGCGGTGCTGATACCCAAGTGATATTTCCAGGTGGTAGACGTTTTCGCCGTGGCATTGAAAACGAAAATGGCCGGGTTCAATTATTCCGGCATGTACCGGCCCGACTGCGACTTCGTGGACCTCTTCCCCGGCCATCTGGAAAAAATCCGTCATGGAGGGTTGAATCACCTCGGTGGCGGCACGCGCCCAAGCATCCCGGCCGAGGCGGTACGAATGGTGGAATCGTATCGGCTTCAACCAGGGATGCCCTTCCGGCCGCACCCCCCATTGTTCGGCTACCTCCCGCTCGAACCAGTGAGCTTGCGGACAGTCAACGGTAAGCGCCGGATAGCAATCGGAGACTTCGGTCTCGACAATAAAGAGCGTCCCTTCGCTGCCCCGGGCCAGTACGGCCAGAACGCGAAGTGTGTTCGGCTCATGCGGCCTCCCAAAAAGGGCAGCAAGGCGTGCCCCCTGGGCTACGTTACGAATTAGCGTTTCCCGAAACTCCGAAATGGAAACGAGCGGTATATCGCGAAGACCCACCGGGCAGCTATTATAGGCGCGAAGAAGGCGCTTTGACTCCACTTTTTAAGATCCTCCAAGCATTATGGCCGCCTCATGCAGGGCGCGGCCAAGGAAAGGCGGCACGTACAGGCCCAGCAACAGGACCGTCGCCCCGAGCGCCGCTGCCGGCACAAGCGCCAGTACCGGTTCCCGGCTGACTGGTTTCCGCTCTTCAGACGATTTGCCCTGGGCCATGCGGATCACAATAGCCGCCATTCCGGCGAAGATAGTAGAAAGGAGCAATAGATATGTTATGGCCACAGCGGTGTATCCCTTGTCGAATGCTGCTTTGAGAATAATGAGTTCACTTATAAAAGTACCGAAGGGAGGCGCGCCCGTAATGGACAGAAATCCGGCGACCCACAGTACGCCTGATGCCGGTACGAGTTGCAGGATGCCCCGGACCCGTACGGTAGATTTTGTTGCGTACACTGTCAGCAGATTTCCGGCTACGAGAAAGAGCATCCCTTTAGTCAGGGAATGATTGACGGCGTGAAAAACGGCGCCGAAAATTCCGTCCCCGCCCAGGCCCACTCCCAGGGAGAGGATGCCCATGTGCTCTACGCTTGAGTAGGCCAGCATTCGCTTAAAATCCGTCTGGGCAATGATGAACACGGCGGCAACGGCCATAGACACGAGGCCGAAGGCGACAAACGCCTCCCGGCCAAAGGCCTCGATACCGGCTGCGCTGCACACCTGCTGGATGCGCAGGATGCCCAGGAATGCGCAGTTGAGAAGTGCGCCCGAGAGAAGCGCCGAAACAAGCGATGGGGATTCGCTGTGTGCGTCGGGAAGCCAGGTATGCATGGGGGCCAGGCCCATCTTGGTTCCGTACCCGATCAAAAGCGGTACGAAAGCGGCCTTCAGCCAGGGCAAGTTAAGCTTGCCAGCCTGCGCCATGAGATCGGCCACAACGAGCGGTATGGAACCGGCACCGGGAGCCGATGCGGCTACCGTGAGGAAGAAATTGCCGAGCAGGGCCAGAGCGATCCCGACCGAGCAGAGCAGCAGATACTTCCAGGTGGCCTCGAGAGAGCGGTCGTGCCGGTGGAAATAGATCAGGGGTGCGCTGGCCAGGGTCGTAGCCTCCACCGCCACCCACAGAAGCCCGAAATGCTGGCTTATGGTCACCAGCGTCATGGTGGCCAGAAAGAAGAGGGGGCACCCGGTGAATACCGCCTCCGGGGCATTGGTAAAGAGTACGCCCTCTTCAAAATCCTTCCGCTCGCCGTGGGGTTCACGCTTCAGGTACCCCAGCGCGTAGAGAGCGGAGGCCAGAAAAAGCACACTCGTAATGCTCAAGAAGACCAGGCCGCCTGCATCCACGGCCAGCCACCCGCCCAGGGCCGGAGTCGGTTTTGCCACCCATGAGACCGCGGTCATCGCCAGATGCGCCAGTGCCGTCGCAACAAGCAAGGCGCGCCGCAAGGCATCGTAGCGGATGACAAAGCAGGCAAGGGCTGCTGCTGCGGGAATAAGGACAAGAGCAAGCGTCATGGGTTGGATTCCTCAGTTGCGCCCTGTTTCCAGTCGCTGAGACGAGCGAGCCTGTGGGTATCGATATGGTCGAACTCGCGGCTTATGTGGAAGATCATGATTCCCATAATGAAGACGGCTACAAAGACGTCGAGCAGGACACCCATTTCCACCAGCCACGGCTGTTCGGACGAGATGGTGGTCCCGAAGGCATAGATACCGTTCTCCAGCACGAGATAACCCAGGACCTGGGTCAGCGCCTTCTTGCGGGTCACGATAAGGAAGAATCCCACAAGGACGGTGAAAAAGGCGATGGCTACCATGAGCCGCAAATCCGCTGAAACAGGCAGCGCCAGACGCGATCTCATACAGAGGACGACGGCGAGGGCCACTACCCCGAAAATGAGGGACAATACATACCCCACAAAGGGCTCGGTCTCGCGCCGGACGTCCGCAGCCCTCAATGCCTTGAAGAGCAGCCACGGAAAGACCACACCTTTGAGGGCCAGAGCGCTTGTGGCGAGTATTATGGCATGAACGCTCCATTCCGCAGAGCCGAACAGAATGGGCAGAAGGCCCAGGGCTATTCCCTGGACCGCCACGACCCGGATACAAAAACCGAGCTGGCTCGATCCAAGCAGCGCCAGGTTGCTCAGGATCAACAGCAGGGTAATGGTGTCAAACCAGGTATTCATCCTTACCTCAAAGCCAGAATCAGAGCCAGGGTGGAGAATGCGCCCGCCCCCACCAGGAGCTGCGGCACGCGAAACAGGCGCAGGCGTGCCATACACGATTCCACAATCCCTACCAGCACGGCGACCGCCATAATCCCGGCAAGGACGGCCGCTCCGTCAAGCCAGGGATTGCCCGTCCGGACCGGCACTACCACCCCCACCAGGAGAGCGCTTAGCACCCAGAGCTTGAGGGCCGCTCCGTAGAGAATGAAACCGAAATCCGGGCCGCTGTGGTCAAGGACCATGACCTCGTGGATCATCGTCAGTTCCAGGTGCGTGTTCGGATCATCCACCGGGATACGGGCGTTTTCCGCCAAGAGGACAATAAATAGGGCCACCGCCAGAAGCAGCAGGATGATGCCGGACCGCGTCCAGACCTCGCCCGTCAGGGCGAAGATCATGCCCGAGAGGGAAAGGCTCTTTGTTTCCCGCGCCAGCACTGCCAGTCCCAGCAAGAGGGCCGGTTCCGCCAGAGCGGAAAACCAAACCTCGCGGCTGGCACCCATGCCCTCGAAGCTGGAACCGGTGTCGAGGGCCGCAAGTACCGTGAGAAAACGCATCAAGCCCAAGAGATACGCGAACAAGATCAGATCACCGGCAAAGGACACGGGCGCACCTATACCGCCCAGAGGCACCAGAGCCGCTGCCGCCAATACCGCTGCCAGTCCGGCCACGGGGCCGCTCACAAAGACCCAGGTGGTTGTGCGGCTGTAGACCGCACCTTTCTGCAGAAGCTTCCAGCAATCAAAATAGGCTTGCACGAGAGGTGCCCCCTGGCGTCCGGCAAAGAACGCCTTAGTCCGGTTTATGATGCCGAGGAGTAAGGGGGCCAGCAAAAGGGCCAGGAACCAGGAGACAGATCCGGCAGTGTTCATTGCATTCACCCCAGTTTCCATACGATCAGCGCCATGAGGGCCACGGCGATATAGAGCATGTACAATTGCACGCGGCCGTGCTGTAACCAGCGCAGTCTCGAAAGGCCCCATACGATGCCGCGAAACACGGGAGCGTACAGCATCTCGGGTAAGTATCCGGAGTAAACGTATGGAGGGCCGCACTCCGCGGGAAAAGACCGGAAGGCCGCGAGATGCGGCGTTCTGTCCAGAGAAAAATGCGGAAGAAATCCGTCAGGGGTTGAGCAAAGGAGGACGCGGTGTACTGCATGCGCGGCGAGGGCTGGGCATACCCGCAGTCCCAGGTAACGCCTTCCCCTATGGTACGCCTCGCCAGGAGCCGGCGCCGGAGGAGAGCAAGCGCACCAATCATGGCCAGCAGCCCGCAACCGCCCCGGGCCACCATGGCCAGCGGCTGGGCAGCGGCCATGAGTTCCGTCCGCACTACGTTACGTGCCAGCGGCGCAAGCTGTGCGACCACGGGCGCCATGAGCCTGAGGGCCAACGGCGCCAGAAGCCCGAGGAGAACGCAACCGGCGGCCAGCACAACCATCGGAAGGCGCATGGCCCACCCCCCTTCGTGGGTCCGGGACAGGTCGGTCCGCGGCTCGCCGAGGAAGATAATGCCGAAGGCTTTGGCAAAGCAGGCCGCAGCCAGTCCTCCGATCAGGGCTAGGCCGGCTATGACGGCAGACAGAGTGCCGACCACGGCTGCATCATTCACCGCTCCACCCCGGAAGGCGCCAAGGTAGATCAGGAATTCACTTACAAATCCGTTCAGGGGCGGTAGCCCGCAGATCGCCGCCGCGCCGATAAGAAATGTCACACCGGTCCAGGGCATCCTTTTCAGAAGTCCACCCAGAAAATCAATGTCCCTGGTCCCCGTACCGTGAAAAACCGAGCCGGCTCCGAGGAAAAGAAGACTCTTAAATATGGCGTGGTTCAGCACGTGGAGCAGGCCGCCGCAAAGTCCCAGGACGATCAGCGCGGGCGACCCTATGCCTGCCCCGATGACCCCCACGCCTAATCCAAGGGCGATGATCCCGATATTCTCCACGCTGTGATAGGCCAGAAGGCGCTTCAAGTCATGCTGCGCCAAGGCAAAGAGCACACCGATAATGCCCGAGGTCAACCCGACGCCCACCAGCACGTATCCCCACCAAGGGGAGGGAGGTCCCAGAAAGGTCAGCGTCCGAAGGATCCCGTAAATCCCGGTCTTGATCATAACTCCGGACATAAGGGCCGAGACGTGGCTCGGCGCTGCCGGATGGGCTTCGGGCAGCCATACGTGCAAAGGCAGAAAACCGGCTTTGGCCCCGAACCCGACCACGGCAAGGAGAAAAAGCACTCCGGCCGATGTCGGTACCCCAAAGGCACGGATGCGGTCGAAGTCGAATGATCCCACCTCGTTCCCAAGCAGGACAAAGAACGCCAGCAAAAATGCAGCCCCCACGTGCGTGGCTACGAGGTACGTCCAGCCTGCGTCTCGAACGCTCTCTTTGTGATGCTCAAAAGTCACGAGGAAAAAGGAAGCCACGGACATGAGTTCCCAGGCCACGAGAAAGAGCACGGCGTTTCGCGCCACCAGCACCATAGTCATGCTGGCCACAAGCAGGCTGTAGAAAAACCAGTGCCCGCGGACCGAATACTTACCGCAGTAGGGAATCAGATACTCGGTGCCGTATACCGCGGCCAGTGCCGATATCCCCAGAACGGGAAGGAGAAAGAACGCCGAAAGCGGATCAATGCCGACGGCAAAGGATCCGTAGGGGACGCTCCATGCATAAGAGAGGGACTCGCCAGACCCGGACCAAAGGACACGGAGTGCGGGAACCAAACCCATGAGACTTCCCACGACCACGCCGCCGGCCCCCAGCCGCCCGGCCAGACGTGGTTGCCCTACACCGAGCGCCGCCAGTCCACCAAGTACCATAATGGTGACTGCCATCAATAGGAGCATCATGACGATTGAATTGGAGCCTTGTCGGCGCTGAGGGGTTTCACGAAACCGTTTTCAATCTCCGCGATCGCGGCGAAGATGTCCTCTCGCGAGCCTTGAACGCGAAGCAGTTCTCTGAACTCATCGTTTCGCAGGATGAAGGAAAGGCGCGAGAGCACGTGCAGGTGCACCCGGACCGTAGGGCTGGCCACGGTGAAGACGGTATGAACCGGTTTCCCGTCCAGAGCACCGAAATCAACGGGTGTTTCCAGGAAACAGAGCATCACGATCGGAGACGTTACGTGGATTATGACGGGATTGCGCAGATGCGGGATGGCGATGCCGTCGCCGACACCGGTTGAGCCCAGCTCTTCCCGCGCCAGTAAGACCCGGAATAGAAAATCCCGGTCTACGCCTTCCGGTAGGCGCATATGCTCAACCAGAGCCAGTAGTACTTCTTCCCGGTTTTTTCCACTGATCCGGTAATGAATGCCACCGGCCTGAAGGGACGCTCCAAGACCCGGCATAGGTAATTCGCTCGCAGGCTCGGAGAAGATTTCAGGCGAGACATTTATGCGGCGGGCCGTAGCCCACTCAAGCAGCTCGACTCTGTTAAAACGATATTGCTCGTTAACACAGCATGCAGGCAGTTTCCCCTGGGTTATCCAGCGATAAATCGTTTTTTCCGAGACTTTCAGCAACCGGGCTGCATCACGAACCATCAGGTTCATAGTACATCGAACTCCCGCCATTTCTCTCAGTCTGGACATCTTTGTACAACTAAGGACAAAGGCATCCCATTAAAGGCATATGGGCAAAAATGTCAACCAAATTCTGCTGTTGGTGATGTGACCGTGGAGATTATCACTGCGCATTGGCAACGGCCTGGCCAGTTCAGGAGAAAATTCAACCGGGGAGATTCTGTGGGGTATT
Source organism: Pseudomonadota bacterium (assembly GCA_011046395.1). Classification (GTDB taxonomy): domain Bacteria; phylum Desulfobacterota; class QYQD01; order QYQD01; family QYQD01; genus QYQD01. Next base: position 12,662 of record DSAQ01000246.1, on the reverse strand, counting down.
GATCCGCAGCAAGAGCGCCGGGTCAGCAGGGGCTTGTTGAGAGGAGGGTTTTGGTGAGAGTTATCCGCTTTCGCAAATTGGGAAAATTATGCGCTTAGGTCCGGGGTTACTGCTAGAATCAATCGTCTGCTAACTTAGTGGCACATCGTTTCTTTTGCCTTTTCACCCTTATTACAGTCATCGCATATAGCAATGAACTGGCCGTCTTCGAGCTCCAGTAAGTGAAAAGGCTTGTCCGACGCCTGCGTATGCCCGCAGTCAAAGGTACCACAGCCGTATTGAAGCAGGGTACAAACTACGACCTTTGCTACAAAATGCGGGCAACTCCTTTCTTTCTTGCCCATGAACACCATCATCACCTCCTTGTGATTGTCGATGCCATTCCTTAAATATGCCCGCTGTTTTTTACTGCTCCTAATTTATCGTTTCGGCTGAAAGAAAGACCACGATAAATAGTCTTTTGCATTTCTTTGGATAGAGCCAATGCTAATAGATTGATTTAAGGGCAACTTTATGTGTAGTTGTCAAAGACTTGACGGTTAACAGAACTTTGACGTCCCAATATCTCGGAAGCCCATTCCTGGTTAGTGAGCTTAATTACTTTTAAAAACAGCAAGTTAGGCCGGAATAGTATGCCTGGCATATTCTTTGCTCACTTATGGGTAAATTTTTTATCCGGGGAGACATGAGTATGGCGGAGAAGGAGAAAAAAGAAGCCGAGGAAATGGAGGAGGCTGGAGAAGAGAAACCAAAGAAAGGAAAACTGTTTTCACTGATTATTATCGTTGTCATTGTCTTAGTCCTTTCTGCCGGCGGATACCTTGCCTATACCATGTATATCGGGCCTAAATTTATACACCAGGAGAAAAAGGCCGCTGTTGCTAAAGAAAAGAAGACAGAAGGGGCGGAGAAGGTGGGAGTATTTGTGCCTCTGGATCCCTTTATCGTCAATCTTCTTATAGACGGAGAGGGGGCGAGATATCTAAAGATGAAGATAGACCTGGAGCTTGAAGGCGAAGATGAAAAAGTTAAGGCTGAAGCCGAGAAACATATCCCACAATTGCGGGATACTATCATTATGCTTCTTACAAGCAAAAGGTATGAAGAGGTAATGACCCTGGAGGGAAAGATCAAGTTACGCGATGAGATCATAATGCGCGCTAACCATTATCTGGGAAAGAATAAGGTTAAAGGGGTTTATTTTAGCGAATTTGTTATTCAGTAAATATTTTCTGAAGAAAAGGTTACTAAACAAATGAGTAAAGTTTTAAGCCAGGAAGAGGTTGATGCCCTTTTAAAGGGAATGTCGGGCGGGGAAATTGAGACGGAGTTCGAGGAAGTATCTGCCCCGTCCGGGTATGAATTATACGATTTTGTAAATCAGAACCGGGTCATCAAGAGCAAAATGCCGACGTTTGATGCGCTGAATGATCAATTTGCCCGGAATTTTCGGGTTACCCTGACCACTATCCTCAGACGTATAGTCGATATATCTGTCCAGCCCCTAGAGGTACTTAAGTTTGGCGATTTCGCCAAAAATCTACCTGTACCCACCAGTCTTCATATCTTCAAGATGGAGCCCTTGCGCGGCAATGCCCTATTCGTTATTGATTCCCGGCTGGTATTTCATTTGGTGGAGTGTTTCCTCGGCGGTTCGGGAAAGGGCCGCACCAAGGTTGAAGGCCGGGAGTTTACACCTATTGAACAGAAATTAATTAGCCGCGTAGTTCATCTGGCCTATGCTGATCTGGAAAAGGTCTGGCATCCGGTCCACCCGGTGAAGATTCAATATGTGCGCAGTGAAATAAATCCCCAGTTTGCGCGCATAGTCCATCCCAACGATCCTCTGATTGTTTCCCGCCATACGGTTGAGATGGATGAGCTCTCCGGGCAGATCTCTATATGCATACCTTTTGCTAACATAGAACCCATTAAGACCAAGCTTATGGCTTCTTTTCAAAAAGAGCAGCAGGAGGTTGATCCCTATTGGTTTCAACAGGTGCGCGATTCGATACGAAAAATCCAGGTGGGATTACGGGTTGAACTGGGCAAAACCACTATGAGCGGCAACGATGTGGCGAAGCTTACCACGGGGGATATAATCCGCCTGAATAAAGACCTGGGCGAACCTCTATTGGTTGACGTGGAAGGGGTTCCAAAATTCAATGCCTATGCCGGGATATGTAAGGGTAACAAGGCCTTTCAACTATTAGAAGACGTTTCTGCCGATTGAAAATACGGAGGTAAAAATGGGCGAAGAAGATATTGAACAATTAACTTCTCAAGATCCGGATGCCGCACCTGATGAAGCTCATAAAGCCGAAGCAGAGAGCGGGAGCGCTTCGGCAGACATGGACTGGGATGCGGCACTTGCAGAGGCAAAGGCGGCAGAAGCCGGGAAAAAGCAGGCTGGAGAAACAGGAGCAGAAGAGACTGCGCCCGTATCTAAAGAAGAACCGGCGGATAACATTGAGTCACCACGCTTTGATGATTTTAGTGGCAAGAGATCCATGCAAAGAGGTGACCGCAGCCTGGATTTTCTCCTGGATATTCCGCTCGAAGTAAGCGTGGAGTTGGGCCGGACACGCATGGTTATTAATGATCTTCTTCAGATGGGCCAGGGCGCCATTATCGAATTAAATAAGCTGGCCGGTGAACCGGTAGAGGTGTATGTCAGTGGAAGGCTGCTCGGCAAGGGAGAAGTAGTGGTGGTTGACGATAAATTTGGGGTCAGATTAACGGAAATTATCAGCCCGACAGAGCGGGTTAGGAACCTAGGGTAAAGAGATGTTTATGTTCCAGAGAGACAGGCAAATCTTAATGATTTTGATTTTGGTTTTGGCCTTGCCCTCCATGGCGTTAGGCTCCCCTGCCTCAACCGCCGACAGTGGCACTGATGTGCCCGGTCTGATCGGCGTCCTATTCAAGATGATCTTTGCGCTGGCCATGGTTTTGGGCCTGTTTTTCCTGGCTTTGCACGGCGCGCGAAAGTTAAGGGCCCTGCAGGAAAAGGCCTGCGGCAGTAATCTTATCAAGATTCTGGCGACCAAGGGTATCGCACCGAAGAAGTACGTTTCGGTTATTGAAGTGGGCGGTGAAATAATAGTGCTAGGCATGTCGGAAAGCAGCGTTAGTCTCCTGACCAAGATGGACAGAGCACAACTCCTTCCCTCCTCAGGAGGGCCGGGAGAGGACAAAGATGAGAGCGATAAAAAAGCCCTTTTTCGTTTTCTCATGCCTCGCTAACTATGCGGAAGTTTAAGGAAGGTCTGGTCATCATGAGACGTCCGGGACAGCTCATAGCATTAGTAATAGTTATCCTTCTGGCCATTCTTCTTATTGAGAAGACTGCCCATGCCGTCTCCGTTCCTACGCTCAAGTTTGGATTGGAGGAAGCCGACAGCCCGAAGAAGGTTTCGGTATTGATCCAGATACTGCTCTTGCTTACGGTTTTTTCACTGGCGCCGGCCATCTTGCTTATGATGACGTCCTTTACACGGCTGGCCGTAGTTTTTTCATTCCTCCGGCACGCGGTTGGCACCCAGCAAACGCCGCCGAACCAGATAATAATTGGATTATCTATTTTTCTAACCTTTTTTATCATGGCGCCGGTCTGGCAAACTGTGCATGAGCAGGCGTTACAGCCCTATCTGGCTGAAGAGATAACCCAGGCCGAGGCCCTGGATCAGGCGCTGCTGCCTATCCGTAACTTTATGTTCAAGCACACTCGCGAAAAGGACCTCTCCCTATTTGTCAATATTGCCAAGATAGAACGGCCGCAGAATAAGGAAGATGTTCCCACCACGGTTTTGATACCGGCCTTTATGATCAGTGAACTGAAGACGGCCTTTCAGATCGGTTTTATTCTTTATATCCCGTTTCTGGTCATTGATATGGTAGTAGCCAGCGTGCTCCTTTCCATGGGCATGATGATGCTGCCGCCGATCATGGTTTCGTTGCCGTTTAAGCTCCTTTTATTTGTATTAGTAGATGGCTGGTATCTGATCGTGGGTTCGTTAGTCAAAAGTTTTGTATGAGGTGAGTTATGACTCCGGAATTTGCCATAGGTATAGCCAAGGACGCCATTGAGGTCACTCTACTTATTTCCCTGCCCATCCTGGGTGTCGGGATGATCGTGGGCCTGGCGGTTAGTATCTTCCAGGCCGTTACTCAAATCCAGGAGATGACGCTCTCCTTCGTCCCTAAGATACTGGCGGTCATGGTGGCGCTACTGGCCTTTTTCCCATGGATTATGAATAAACTGACCGTTTTTACGGAAAATTTAATTATCAATATCCCACAATATATCAGGTAAAAACTCTATGGTAGATGGTTTCCTGCTCGATTGGACGTTACAACAATTTCAGGTGCTTATCCTGATCCTGGTACGTGTGGCGGCTATTATATTTATGATGCCTGTTATCGGGGCCAAGGGCGTGCCTAACCTGGCGAAGGCCGGACTCTGTCTGATCGTCAGTCTGGTCCTACTCCCTGTGGTCCAGGTTGAGCCCAAGGTTTTTCCTGATGACGTCTTTTCCATGGGGTTGCTTTTGGTCAAAGAGATGTTTGTGGGATTTACCCTTGGCCTTGTCCTTAAACTGGTCTTTGCCGGAATCCAACTGGCCGGGGAGATGGTCGGCTTCCAGATGGGTTTTGGTGTGGCCCAGGTTATGGACCCACAGATGGGACAGCAATCTTCTGTTTTGGCCCAGTTGGGGTACCTGGTGAGTTTATTGATATTTTTAGCTGTGGATGGGCATCATATGTTCTTTCAAACTTTGACGTACAGCTTCAGTATCCTCCAGCCCGGTGAAATGAATCTTACGGAGGGGGTTTATAACCGGATATTGCTGAGTAGCGGGGGGATGTTCGTTATAGCGGTCAAGGTGATGGCGCCGGTTATGGCTATCCTCCTCTTTACGCAGGCAGCCCTGGGTATCCTGGCCAAGGCCGTCCCGCAGATGAACTTACTGATTGTCAGCTTCCCTCTTACTATCGGCATAGGCCTTTTTTTCTTTGGCCTGTCCATGCAGGTTATGGGGCCGTTTTTTATCCGAACTATACATGAAGCAGGAAATCTTTTGCCGTTATTGATACGGGGGTTTAAAGGCTAGATGGCCGAGGAATCCTTCCAGGAAAAAACTGAAAAGGCAACCCCGCGGCGCAGGGAAGAGGCCCGCAAGAAAGGACAGGTGGCCCGCAGCCGGGAGGTTTCCGCGGTTTTGGTTATGTTGACGGGTTTTATTACCCTGTATGCGTGTCACACTTATGTTTACCACTCTATCCGGGGGATGATGGTTTATTTTCTAAGGCAGGCCGCAGATGTAGAGATTAACCGGGCAACCATAGGCGCGCTCGGACTTACTGCCGTTCAATATCTGGGCCTGATCGCAGGGCCGATCCTTCTGGCAGTGTTCTTGATGGCCTTTCTGGCGAATTATCTGCAAGTCGGATTCGTCCTTAGCACTGAAAACCTAGAGCCAAAGCTATCCAAAATCAACCCCTGGAGCGGACTTAAGCGCATCTTTTCCATACAGGCGGTAATGGAGCTTTTCAAGTCCCTGGCCAAGATAGCTATTGTGGGATACATGGCGTATCGTACGGTCAAGGGAGAAATGCCGCGCGTTCTCCCTCTGATGGATGCCGAGATCGGGCAGATTCTCGGTTACGTAAGCATGGTTTCTTTTAAGATTTTTTTAAACACTTGTCTGGTGATGCTGATCCTGGCGGCTTTGGACTACGCCTTTCAGCGCTGGGAATTTGAAAGGAAGATCAGGATGACCAAGCAGGAGATCAAGGAAGAGTTCAAGCAGACCGAAGGCGACCCTCTGATTAAGTCACGGATCAGAAGCATTCAAAGAGAAATGGCCAGACGCCGGATGATGGCCGCTGTGCCCAAGGCGGACGTAGTTATAACCAACCCCACCCATCTGGCCGTAGCTCTCCAGTATCGGGGAGGAGAGGCAGATGCGCCGGAAGTGGTAGCCAAGGGTGCCGGGCTGATTGCAGAAAAAATCAAAGAGATCGCCATGGAGAATAATGTGCCGCTGGTTGAGGACAAACCGCTGGCCCAGATTCTATATAAGACAGTGGAGATCGGCCAGATGATCCCGCCTAATTTGTATCAGGCGGTAGCAGAGATACTGGCCTATGTATATCGGCTGAAGAATAAGGCATTTGCTGCTGGATAAGGAGTAATTATGGCTGATCAGGTCCGAAGTCCCGCCGTGAGCCTGCCATCATTAGATAGCGGGAATCTCGTTATGGCTGTCGGGGTAGTGGGCATCCTGCTGGTGATGATCGTTCCCCTGCCGCCTTTTGTTTTGGACATCCTTCTCACCTTCAGCCTGACCTTTGGCCTAGTCATTCTACTCATGGCCATGTATAGCACCAGTCCTCTTGATTTTTCTGTTTTCCCGTCTTTGCTTCTGATTACCACCCTCTTTCGCCTGTCTTTAAATGTGGCCTCGACCCGCCTCATTCTTTCCTATGGCAATGAGGGGGCAGAGGCCGCCGGACGGGTCATCAAGGCCTTCGGGACCTTTGTAATCGGAGGGAACTACGTCATCGGGGCCATTGTCTTTATTATCATGGTGCTTATTAATTTTGTGGTAATCACCAAGGGCGCGGGGCGCATAGCCGAGGTAGCGGCTCGTTTTACCTTGGACGCCATGCCCGGAAAACAGATGAGTATAGATGCAGACTTAAACGCCGGTCTTATAGATGATCGCGAGGCCAGGCGCAGAAGGGCGGAGATTGCCAGGGAGTCGGAATTCTATGGGGCTATGGACGGCGCCAGCAAGTTTGTACGCGGGGAAGCTATCGCCAGTATCATCATTATATTTATAAATATCCTGGGCGGCATACTTATTGGTGTTTTTCAGAAGGGCTTGCCGGTGGTAGGCGCAGTACAGAATTACACGTTACTTACTATCGGCGATGGCCTGGTAGCGCAGATACCGGCCCTGGTCATTTCTACCGCTGCGGGCATACTGGTAAGCCGGGCGGCGTCTGAAGTAGGCATGGGAAGGGAATTCGCCAGTCAGTTCGGATCTCAGATACAGGCCATGGGCGTTGCGTCAGGCATCGTCTTTTTCTTCGGTTTGATACCAGGACTGCCGCACATTCCCTTTATTCTTTTTTCCGCAGCAATCGGCTCTCTGGCTTTTTTTCTCTACCGCAGCAGGCAACTCTCTGAAGTCCGGGTCAGAGAAGAGGCCACAGCGGCCAAACCAACGAGGGAGCCGGAGATTGTGGAAAGTCTTCTTCCTCTGGATACGCTCTCTTTAGAGGTTGGTTATGGTCTCATCCCTTTAGTGGATGAAAAACAAGGCGGTGATCTCCTGGAAAGAATCCGGGCACTCCGCCGGCAGTTTGCCCTGGATGTGGGCCTTATTGTCCCGCCTATCCATATACGGGATAATTTGCAGTTAAAACCCGGGAACTATGCCGTGCTTATCAGAGGGATTGAAGTGGCGCGCGGTGAATTATTGCCCGGATACCATTTAGCCATGGATGCCGGAGAAGTAAAACGCAAAGTAGAGGGCATCCCCACTACCGAGCCGGCCTTTAATCTGCCCGCCCTGTGGATTACGGACAAAGTCAAGGAGGAGGCGCAATTGGCGGGCTATACGGTAGTGGATATGGCGACGGTTGTGGCTACGCATTTAACCGAAGTCATCCGCAGCCATGCCGATGAACTGCTCGGGCGTCAGGAAGTTCAGAAGTTACTGGATAATCTCGCCAAGACCAATTCCAAGGCAGTGGAAGAAGCCAATACCGTTTTCTCCCTGGGCGGGTTGCAGAAGGTCCTGCAGAATCTTTTGCGGGAAAGGATATCTATACGGGATCTGCTCACTATTGTAGAGACCATAGCGGACCATGCCCCGATTACCAAAGACCCGGACATCCTTACCGAATATGTACGCCAGAAACTGGCCCGGTCCATCACCAAGGAATTTTTGACTCCGGAGGGGACATTACCGGTGCTGGCGTTGAGCCAGAATATCGAAGATGTGTTGCGGGAAGGGATACAGAGGACAGAGCAAGGCACCTTCCTTTCCATTGAGCCCAATCTGGCCCAGCGTATCATCAATTATATCAACCGGGGCGCAGAGCAATGCCTGGTGCTCAATTATCAACCCATTGTTCTTTGTTCACCCATCGTCAGGCGGCATTTGCGGCGGTTGGTGGAGAGGTTTATTCCTAACGTACTTATTCTTTCACATAACGAGTTGTCATCTGATATGAAAGTCCAATCTGTGGGGATAATAGAACTCGGCCATGAAGATTAAGCGGTACGAAGCCAGGGACATTAACGCAGCGGTGCAGATGGTCAAGAGCGAGCTGGGACCGGAGGCGATTATCCTTTCTACAAAGAGACTCAGGAAGGGTAACGGGTTGTTAGGAGGCGCGGGGAAATCCATGGTAGAAGTAGTGGCGGCCATAGACTACGAGCCCCGGGATCCCATGGTTAATACCGCTTCCCTGCCTGAAAAACGCAGCGCTGATTATCTCCCCCGGCCGATAAACAATCAGTTAATAAATAGTCAATTACCGGAAGTATCCGCTCTTCGGGCCGAGGTTGCCGGTCTGAAAAGGATGATCCAGACGGCGGTCGGGCCCCGGCCGGAGATGCGCCGTGGCGGGCAGGCGGGCCTGTCTGCCGTGACGGCACAGGCCAGCGGGCCATTAAATCAGGCAGTAGATACCCTGACCGCCTATCTCGAATCTATCGGCCTGGAATCCGCTCTGGTCTGTTCTTTGCTGGAGGGCGCGGGGTTGGATGGGAGAGCCGATCCGGCTGAATCATCTGCCAGGCTCAGAGACATAATAACCGGACGGTTGCTGGATCAAATCGTTCTGGGGCGATGGGATGAAGAAAAAGCAAACCGTCCCTGCGTCTGGGCCTTTATCGGTCCTACGGGTGTGGGTAAGACCACTACCTGTGCCAAGCTGGCCGCCCATTTTGCTTTAAAGGAGAAGAAAAGGGTGGCCCTGATTTCGGCGGATAATTATCGTATCGCGGCCTCCGAACAGCTCAAAACCTACGCTCATATCCTGGGGGTGCCCTTTACGGCTGTCTTTAAAGACCTGGATCTGTCACGGGCCATTAACCGGAATCAGGATAAAGACATAATCCTGATTGATACGGCCGGCCGAAGCCCGCATCATGAAGAACACATGCAGGAGATGGCCAGATATATTTATGCCCACCCGGCTATCGAAGGACAGCTTGTGGTCAGCGCCACCACGCAGAACGCCGTCATAGAGGATATACTTGCGAAGTACCTGGCCCTGTCGGTTAAGGGTTGTATTTTTTCCAAGATCGACGAGTCCCGCTTTTATGGCCCAATATTTAATCAGGCGGTACGTTTCAAGGTGCCTATCTTTTATTTTACTACCGGCCAGCGGGTACCTGAGGATATAGAGGCAGCTACGCGTAAGAGACTGATACATCTATTATGGAGCGAATTACGTGAAGAGGTTTAGGGAGAATAATTATGGATCAGGCTGTGGGTCTGAGAAGTAGGTTGAAGTCATCACCTTATATACCGTCCGATATAGGTAAGTCTAATTCTTGTGCGGAGGGCCATATCCCCAGGGTAATTTCCTTTACCAGCGGGAAAGGCGGCGTAGGCAAGACTAATGTGGTGGCTAACCTGGCCTTTGCCTTATCCAGGCAGGGCAAGAGGGTGTTGGTGCTGGATGCCGATCTGGGCCTGGCCAATATTGATATATTGCTGGGATTAGCGCCCAGGTACACCATGCGCCATGTCTTTTCCGGTGAGAAGACGCTGGATGAGATTTTAGTCGAGGGGCCCGGCGGCATGCGGATTATGCCGGCCAGTTCCGGGGTTCAGGAACTGGCCGACCTCTCGGAGAGTCAGAAACTGTATCTGCTTAACGAACTCGAAGGGCTGCGCAATTGTATAGATATCCTGATTATTGACACAGCCGCCGGTATTTCTTCGAATGTGGTCTATTTCAATTTAGCATCCCACGAGAGGGTGGTTATAGTCACCCCCGAGCCCACATCCATCGCCGATGCTTATGCCTTAATCAAGATTCTTTCCACTAAACATGACATCAAGCGATTTAGTATCCTGGTAAATCTGGCTGTTACAGAGGCCGAAGCCGAGTCAGTTTTTAAGAGGTTGAGTATGGTGACGGACAGATTTCTAGGGAGCATGTCTCTGGATTACTGGGGCCTTATACCTCACGATGCGTGTATCCCCAGGGCCGTTAAAAAGCAAAGAGTGGTGGTCGACTTATATCCGGAGGCCTCTTCCAGCAGACGATTTGTGGAGCTGGCCGAAAGTATCTGCAACCGGAACTACGAAGACCGGTCGGACGGAAATATCAAATTTTTCTGGAAAAATTTATTACAAGCGCCGGGGGCCTTATGAAAAAGTATAATGCTAATGCTGCCAGATTAAAAGACTATACTCAGTATTATTTCAAGGGTGAAAAGGCTGTAGATGCCAAACAGAGGGAGGAATTGATTATTAAATATACTCCTTTAATTAAATATCTGGCCGGCAAACTGGCCATGCGCCTGCCCGCGCATGTGTCTATGGATGATCTTGTCAGTTCAGGGACGATAGGACTTATTGACGCTATAAATAAATTCGACCCCGGTAAGAATATTCAATTCAAAACCTATGCTGAGTTTCGCATACGCGGGGCTATGTTGGATGAGTTGCGTTCTCTGGATTGGGTGCCTCGCTCGGTGCGTCGCAAGATTGCCGATATAGAAAAAGCATACAACGCCTTGCAAAAAGAACTAGGTAGGCCAGCCGAGGACGAGGAAGTAGCAGACAGATTAGGCCTTTCTCTGGCGGACTTTTATCGTTTGATTGATACGGTAAAGGGAGTATCGTTAACTAATCTGAGCATAGTACGCCGGAGGACATCCGAGGATTCTGACGATGATTTTTTTGAAATCGTGGCGGATGGGGAGCAGAGCGACCCCTTTGTTTCACTCGGCCTGGCGCAACTGCGGGATATAATTGCCGGCGCTATTGATGAACTGCCGGAAAAGGAGAGATTGGTGGTTTCGCTCTATTATTATGAGGACTTAACTATGCGGGAGATAGGGGAGATCATGGGGTATACCGAGTCGCGGATTTCACAGATGCATACTAAGGCCACCCTTCGCCTCCGCGGCGCTCTCCTAGGGCATTTCAACCGGTGAGCATAAGGGACTAAGGACTGAGTGATGAGTCGGGAGAAGGGTGTCGAGTTGCGGGTTGCGAGTTTTTTAACCCGAAACCCGTAACAAGTAACCCGAAACTGGAGAGCTGAAAACTGATAGCTGACTGCTCCATCAGTGACTGATATGAGCGATACAGACAAAGAATATCTGGAAAAAGAAACACAAGATCCGGACAACCAGCCTGAAGAACATGAGGAAGGTCATGACCTTGCCCCTGGCGATATTCCTATTGTCGCTGAGTCCGGGGAAGGTGAGACCAGGGACGAAGAGCCTCCAGAACCCGGCCAGAACTCTATAGAAGAAGAAACGGCGGCCGAAGTCGGGACAACTGTATCTGTAAAGAGCGCAGAAGCTGAGACAGAGGCCGGGGCCAGAGACGAAAGCAAGGGCAAAGAGGAAGAGGGAAAGGGAGAGGAAGGCGAAGGAAAAGGCGAAGAAAAAACATCGGCTGAGGTCGTTTATAGCGGTTTGGCGGGCAAGATATTAAACTTCTCCAGGACCGTTTGGGGAAGGGGTAAGCCATTTCTTGCCCGTGTTGTTCCTCCATCTATTTGGACGTTTGCAGGCCAAAATAAGAGAGTAGTATTTATCAGTTTGGCCTGTTTTTTGATCCTGGGCACGGCTGTATCCTCTTTCCTGTTAGGCAGGAGATATGATAGCCAGTTCAGCCTATCGGGGGAGAAAAGGGCTCAAGCTGTAATCAAAGGGGAGAGATATAGTTTAAAACCATTTTTGATTCCATTTAACGAAGGCGGGACGGATGTTTTCTTGAGAGTGCGGGTTGATTTTGTGACAGAGGAGGGCGTAGCGCCGGAGATCAGGAGAAAAGAATTGATGTTACGTGAGGCGATTTATGCTTTTTTCCTTTCCAAGAAACTCGATGCGGTGCAGCAGGGGCAAAAAGATAAGGCCCTTGCGGATGAGCTGTGCCGGGTTTTAAATAATTATTTAAAACCGAAGAAAATACAGAAGATACTGTTTGTGGATTATATTTTTACCTGACATCCTAATAAGCTTTCAGCGGTCAGCCATCAGCCGTCAGAAAAACCTAAGATAAACAGCAAGCATATTAAGCTGAAAGCTAAAAGTTTTAGGGAGGGATGGGGATGGATGAATATTCCATTAATCCTGCTCCGGGGATCAGGCAGCCTCAGCCCGTAGAAAAATCTCCTAACCCAAAGGAATCTACACAGCGTAAGCAGGCGATACGGGACAAACCGCGCGAGCGCAAAGACGAGGCTGAAGCCGAGAACGGTCAGGGAAAGACGGGCGAGGAGAAAAAAGATCCGGAGAAAGAGCAGGGCAAGATTATCGATGTGATCGCGTAAAGAAGTTCAAAGTTTAAAGTTCAAAGTTCAAATAAATGACAAATCCCAAAGCTCAAACGGGGAACACTTTGACATTTAGCATTTGGATTTGATTTGACATTTGGATTTTGCCATTT
>DSAQ01000090.1 GCA_011046395.1 Pseudomonadota bacterium | reverse complement strand
GGCGACCGCTTTTAAGGTTAACAAAGACGCGCTTTAGCGCGGCGTCTAGGGAATTTGGGATGACTGCCTTTGAGGCAGTCCTACTCATCAAGCCACCCGCTTTGCGGGGGGTGTCTGACTTTGTTCTCAAAAAATGAATCTCTTCCAATGGAGATATGATTTCATTGATTTCATGACCATCGATTCCTTTTGCTTCAAGAATCTTTTTTAGCAATTTTATTGTGCCAAGCTTACTGTCATAACAATTCATTGATGTGGCAATTTCCTTTAAGAATGATTTCTTAAGACCCTCAACTACAAGTTTGTCCAATGTATGAATTTCGTCTACCCATTCTTTCACTGAATCGGTAACTGGATAATTGAGTTGCTGGTATAGTTTCCTGTTGGCACAAGACCAAAGCTCAGCTCTTGTTTGTTCTAATTCTTGCAGGGCTTTCTTTAATGCAGATAATGGCTCGTAAGATAAATCCCACATACCCATAAAATCAGTTGTGTAGGCTTTCTTTGAGATGTTTCCTTTTGGTTTCTCATTGTACGACTTCCAATAAAGTTGTTCTGAATGCGGGAGCTGTCCTAAATAAGTCAAGTATGTATGAACTTGACCCGCTTCGTTAATATCGTATGTTTTTAGCCTCCAGCTCCCTCTACAGCTAATACTCCTTTGTTCAAGGGTATATTTTTCGGGATGTTGTTTGTATTTTAATAAGACCTCTGGTTTAAAAAATGCGGGCGAGGTTTCATATGGTTTATCTGACTCAACAAAATAGTTGCCCAGCTTTTTGGGGTCGCAAGAGAATGAAACAATTTTGTTATGCTTCCAATGGTCAAAATCTTTATCATCTTTTTACGTGGCAGATGATTATTGATAATTTGAAAACCTCTTAATAAACCTGCGGTTGGCAAATTTTCTTTATTAAAGGCTATAATTTGCCGAGCATAAATTTTATTCTTCTTGTCATGAAGCTTAGATTCTTGCCGGCCTTTCTCACTAAATCTTATCCAATCATTACAAAGAGTTCTATCAAAAAGTCGCAACAATACTGATTTAGATAAAAACAAATGATGATCAAGTGTATTCTGTTTTATGGTTACTAAGATTTCTCCCGGTGTGTGCTGAATTTTAATAACCTCTTCAATATCGCCATCCTCATTTAAGCGGCAATAAGCATTCCTCTCTTCCACAAAGTGTAAATCGTTAAGATGAGTCAGCAGTTGAAGGACCTCTATATAACTTTTTTGTCCTATTCTGCCTTCAAAACTTCTCAAGAAAGTTATGGGAGTAGCATTCCTTAACAATTTCGAGCTGGAAAAGTCAAAGGGAGGTGTAAGAGAGATGTTTTGGGGCTCTCCCTTTTTATTATAAGAATAACTGTATCCCCAAGAACTGTCAGGACGGCAGTCCCATTTCATTAAATCATCAATGTAATTACCCCGTAAGCAGTTTTGCGGCAGGAACACAGAATAAATATAAGCACCTTTATAAGAGACATATAAGGGGATTTCATTATGCTTTGTATCTAAAAGGAACTGTAAAAATTCTTCCTGTTCGAGCCATTGCACATAATTGGCTGTCCCATGCTTGGGAATTTCAGACATATGATGTAATTTATCAAGTATTTTATTCTGACTCATCTCTTCCCCTCCACTATCTCAATCTCCTGCCCGCTGCCTTTTGGATAATGTGCCTGTCTCTTTAAATAGTTGCTTTCATTTTTGTGCGTAAAGACAATGACTGTTTTCAATCATCTTTCTTTTATTGAGTTTATCGAAATGATCGGGAAGGTATTTTGAAACCCAGTCCACTTCGGCCATGTCGAAGGGCTTAATGTAATAGCTTTTATCAGGCTTTTCGATATGGCGTTTATTAAGGCTTTCATTCCGCTTCCATCGGATCATCCCGTATCTGACATAATGCATGAATCTATCCGATGAAAAGTCTATGAGCGATTTTTCTTTATGTCTAATTTCAAACTCCTTTGCCTTTTCCACCATCGCAAGTGCCTTCGGCGTCAAGACCGCTCCTAACCACTCTTGTTCTTTCTCATAACGAGCGGCATCCACCAATGCAGAGCTAACCATGACCTCACCGTCCTTGTAGAAGTCGCCTCCTCCAATGGCTCCTCTCAGGGGAAAGCCATGTTGCATACCATACCTCATTACCATAGAGCATATTCCTAAAAACATCTCAAGAGAGCCTTCAAAAAGAGGATTGCGGTTGGTATCAACCACAATTATGATGGAATCAGATAATATCCAGTGATCAATTTTTACAGCAAGTATATCCGTCTTAGCAAAGTTTATGGCTTCATTTAAAAAATGGCTAACTCTTTGAATGGCCTGTTCAACGGTATTCCCATCGATAAAGGACGAATAGCCTATGATGTCGAAGAACCCGACGAGTGTTTCTTGATAATAGATAAGTACGTTGTGCTTTTTGAGAAAAGAAGAGGCGACTTCCTTTGGGTTGCCACTGAATTTATAAAGGGTGTCGTCAAGTTCTTCTCGCGTGGCTTGCAGAATATCCTTCCGCTCCTTAATGGCTATATCCAATCGTTCAGCCGAGGTATTGACCTGTACCTTTTCGACCTGCCGAAAATCTCTGAATATATCTCCCCATAATTCTATAGGATATGAAGTACCTATCAACATTATCCCTTCCCCTCCACTATCTCAACCTCCTCCGGGGTGAGGCCGTATAGCTCATAGACTATTTTATCAATCTGGCGTTCAAGAGCGGAGATATCAGCTTGAAGGTATTTTTGTTTAACCGCAAGGATTTGGTCAACAAGCTTCACTATTGGCGTTTGCTTCTCCATCGGAACATCGGGAACAGGTAATTTTTTCCAATCGTCGGGATAGAGATGTATATTGCTACGGCGGTGGGCTCGCAGAAACTCACGGGCTACAGAGGAATTCATAACAGCAAGTAGATACTTTACAGAAAATTGTCGGCTTGTCTTTTCAAGTTCTTCGCGCCTTGGCAGATCAGGGCGTGGCGGTTTTTCATCCTTATAACGCGCGACCTTCTTCAAAGAATTGTTTCGGACTTTTGTGAGGCTATGCCAAGGAATAAAGCCAACGCAGGCGGGTGTAAAAACGAGTTTCTCGTCATCATAACACGCTACTGGGTCAGGCCCTGGACTTCTTTGAGCAAGCAGCTTCTCTTTTATTGAATAAAGTTCAGGAAATGTAGGCCGACAAAAACGTGATGGCGCACGTTCAGTGCCCCATTCAAGCCAAAGATGTTTGACACGATACCAATTATCAAGATGCTTTCCCTCTACATATGGTTTGCAATGAATGCTATCGCTATTCTGGGATACTAAATCGGCAGTGACGAACTCCCCTTTTGCCTCATGTTCATCGCTACTTGGCCTTAAGCCATACGTAATATAACAAATCCGCTCCAATGGTATACCATGGACGTCATCTTTTGTTTCTTCCGGGAAGAAAGCTCTATAACTTAACCTGTGCTGTTCATCAGTAGGCAGAAACGTTATCTTGCCGAATTCGTCTTCATGAACTCTGCGTTCAGGTTTGTTTCTTGTTCCGTCGCGCTTCTGGAAGAAATAGACAAGATTGTGCACGCCTGCCTCAAACACCTTTATCTTACTCAGGAAATCTAAACGCAATATCCAACTGTTTTGCAGGAACCAATTCTGAGACTTCTGGGCATATTTGGAATGGCAGTAGGCATCGGAGACAATCATAGTAGAAATACCGTTCTCTCTGAGGAGCTTATACCCCAGCTCGATAAATGGAATAAAGAGATCCCACTTTTCCCACAAAGTTTCATAGCGCTTTGATTCAATAATGCGCCTTCGAAGTGCCAAATGTTCTTCTCCCGCATCGGCCCTGACATAAGGAGGATTGCCGATGGTAATATCGAAGCCGCCTGTTACCCCGAACATCCACTCCGGGTCGAACCATGACGATGCCTCATCCTCAAACGGATTCCATTCAGAAAGCTTATAGGTCTGGCTTCCGGTCGCCTTCCAGTTCAGGGCATGCATAAACATTCTGTCTTGGGTCTCTTTGAATTCCTTCTCTATCCTTCTTTTCTCGTTCCCGTAAGCAGTAAAATAGGCATCTCGAAGTTCCCTGAGCTTTTCTATATCATCGTGAGATTCAAACATGGTCTTCTGCTCATACTTTCCCTGTTTACTCTGATCCCACAATTTCGGCAAACCTATAAGACTATTGGCGGCTACAAATTTAAATTCAAGATTCGGCAGTGGCACAATTCCCCTGTCAGGCTTACTATCATCAACCTTCTCATCGACAATAAGAGACAAGAAAAATCTGAGCTTTGAAATCTCTACTGCAATGGGCTGAATATCTACGCCATAAATGGAGTACTGTATAATGCCGAGCTTATGGATATAGTCCCAGTTCTTCTTTTTCAGTTCCGCTTCGACTTCATGCCGCAGAAGCTTATTATCTATTTTGGGCAGCTTCTTTGAGAGCCACTTCTTGGACTCCGGGTCTATTTTCTGAAGTATCAGGAGCATCTTATGCAGTATCCCCATGGGAAACGCACCGCTTCCACAGGCAGGGTCAATAATCTTTACCCTATCAAGGGCATCTATTATTGAGTCTTTTTCTGTCTCTGTCAGTTCTATCTCCCAATCGCCGTAGGAGAGAAGTCTGGAGAGTTTATCTTCATCTAAAAATCCCCCCTCGCCCCCCTTTGCCAAAGTGGGGATTTGGGAGAGGAGATATTGCTTCAGACTTTCGTCCACCATGTATTCCACAATCGGCCTTGGCGTGTAGTAGCTTCCGGTGGATTTTCTTGCTGTCTCACCTGTTTCAGGGTTTATCTCGGCGAGCAGGTTTTCGAATATCCTTCCAAGCATCTCAGGGTCAACAGAGATTTCAATATCAATCGTGGAGCTTTCGTCAATGGTGAAGTTGTACTCCTCAAAAATCCTGAAAAGCTCTGTAAACCATTCGTCCGGGACTTTTAGGGTATTCAGGAATTTCGATGTCCCTAACACATCTATGTCATAAAAATCATATTGATGAGGTTCAAAAAGTCCACCGTTTAAGAATGGAATTTTAAGCCAAGGGTCGTTACCTACCCTTTTATCCCGTCTCTCGACAGGCGTGTTTAGCACCTGAAAGAACAAAGGCTCCAGGAGGCGGTGATAGTAATTAGGATACATTTCTATTGCATTAGAGGACAATATCGCAGGCGGAATCAGCGGGATGTCATTATCCGATTTCTTCTTTTTTAGAAACCAGCAAAATAGAAGCCTTCCGATAAGCCTCACCGCAAACTCTTTCTTGACTGTATCATCAGTAGTTGACGGGAGCTTTAGGGAGCCTGTTTCGGCAATCTTCCTTGAGCCGATTTTCCTTTCGCCGCCCACCAGCTTTGTAAACATCTCAGCAATCCTGTTATAGAATTCCTTTGTAACCTTCTCGATACTGAATGCCTTTTCGACATCTAAAACCGTAGGGGTTACATCAGGGGAGATAATAGGCTGTAACTGCTTCTTTGCGGTATAGCTCGGCTCATATTTCCCGACAAGGAAGGAATACCGTTTTGGAGGGATTCCTATCTCAACCTTTACTCCCCTGTCTCCTATCTTGTAGTCCATCTTGACAAAGGAGAGCCTCCAGTCAGGATTGTCCTTTGAGTAAAAGGCTACAAGGGCGGAGTCCTTAAGATTGCCTTTCAGGTATTTGCCGATAAGGTTTCGTTGAAGGCTCCTTGCCCGTTCTACTTTGCTTCCGCCCTTCAGTTCGACTATCAGGACATCGAGTGATTTCTTTTCGGTATCTTCGAATGTTCCGAGATAGGTCAAATCCTTTATCTTTTGCTTTTCGTCCTCGGTGAAATACTGTTTCAGGGAATACTCTTTGGAAAAATCGAAGCGGTTGAAAAGATTGACCACGAGGTCTTTGTAGTTACCTTCCCTGAACTCGTTCTCAAAGGTCTTCACCAGTATATGGTTCATGTGCTCACTCGCCTAAAAGGTATTCCGAGAGGATAACTTCCCTCGGGCCATAGGTTTCTGCGGCGGTTTCCGATATGTGCTCCTTGAAAAATTCATGCGGTATGCCGTTCCTTAAGACAGACAGTATCTTTAGCGGGTTTCTTTCTCCGACAATTGTATTTACAAGTTTCTTGGCGGTCTGTTTTGGCAATGCCCCTTCCTCCGTCATCTTAAGAAGCTTGTTGAGGTATTCTTCATCGCCTTCAGTGAAGCCTTTATAGGACTTTATTGCCTTAATGGTCTGTAGAAGCCTCGACTCATAGCTTCTGCTTCCCGGAGCCTTCAGTTGCCTAACCTCATCCGCAGTTGCCAGTTCGAATTCCTTCTTGTTCCTATCCAGGTAATCGTAAAAATCTTTTGGCAGAGTTGCTTTTGGTGTGTCTTTTTCGGCTTTTAGTATTTCGGCAGCCCCGAAGAAGTCCACCTCTTCAACGTTATCTTTGTCCGCAAGGAAGGTCTTGCGGAGCTTACCTTTTCTAAAGAAGGTTATAACTCCGCCAAATCCCCCCTCACCCCCCTTTGCTAAAGGGGGGACGGGAGGATTATATTTTCTTGCCGTCCTTACCTTCTTGGGAAGCCTCTTAACCTTCTCAAAAAGCTCTGGATTGCTGTCCCTTACCTCTCTGATAATCTTGAGATACTTAAGTTCGCTTTCTTCCTCTTCATCTTCACCAGTGAGTATCTTTTTCGAGCTTAAGCGGGTGAATAACTCATGGGATTTAATCGGCTCGCCATCCGTAAGGAGTCTTGCATCGGCGCCGAGCATCTCGATAAAGGCGTTTATCTTGGACTCAGCAGCGGCCTTTAATCCTATTTCATCCTCCGACTGGACAGTCGGGAAAAAGTTATACGCATGAATCCTGTCGAATTTAGTATCAACACGGTTTATCCTTCCCACACGCTGTATAACCCTTGTGGGATTCCAAGGGATGTCATAGTTTATGACCACATTCGACCGGTGAAGGTTGACGCCTTCCGAGAGGACCTCGGTTGTCACCAGAATCCTGTAGTCGTCTTTCTTGTTCCGGGCCCTGGCATCAAAGTTCTCTATAACCTTTCCCTTTACGGCAGCCCCGGATGCCCCTGAAAAACCGAGCGCTATCTCACCAAAGCGTTTGTTTATGTGGTCTCTCAAATAATCGGCTGTTTCTTTGGACTCTGTAAATACAATTAGCTTGTTCTTTTTAAGAATGCTGTCATTTTCAAGCAGGAAAAAGAATTTATCGATCTTGGGGTCATAGTTGATGTTTACCCACAAGGAATTGACCTGCTTTAGGATTTTCAGGTCGGTTTCCATGTCCTTTCTGAAGCCCTCTTCAAATTCTCCAGAGTTCCTCTCCTCTGCCTTATCCTCTTCAATCAGGCGCTGGATTGCCTCTGCGTCATCGTTTTCCAATAGTTCGAATATCTTGTTGATATGCTTCTTGCTTACAAAGACTCTCCCTTTGTCATATTCCCTGATGAATGCCTCGTAAGAATGGATAAACCTGCCAAGCGTGTTCTTGAATGCATGGAAACTGCTTTCAAGACGCTTAACGAGGAGAATCTTCATAAACTTCCCCATATTTATCTGGGAAGTCCTTTCAAAATCGCTCAGTTTTTCTTTGAGATAAATAAGAGGCATATAACGGGAATACTTAAAAGCTGGAGAGGTTATGAGTTTGATAGTCTCAGTAAATATTTTATCGAGGTCTTCGTCAAACTCATAAAATACCTGCTTTGGATCTTCTACATCGGGAAACCTCAATCCCTGTTTCTTAAGGTCATCTTCATAGTATTTGACAATCTCATTTCTGGTGCGCCTTACCATCAGATACTTTAGGACATTCTCTCTGATTTCTTTGGCGTTCTCTTTGGTGATTTTTATAAGCTCCTCATAATCTGCTACCCTGTCAAGCTTCTTTAACCTGTCCTGTAGGCGATTGAAAAACCGCTCAAGGTCACGGACTTTTGGATTGGGCAGGGTGCAGTTGCGCGCCTTCTGGAATAGTTTCAATTGGCTCAGGATGTCCTTTGGGGTATTGTTAAGAGGGGTGGCCGAGACCAGTATTACCCTTTTGCCCCTGCAAATCTGTGCAAGCTTCTCATAGCTGATGTTTGTTTCTGTGCGGAAACGGTGAGCCTCGTCAATAAAGACATTGCTATACCTATCTGTGCCCTCCTTAATGATGTCATCCAGCTTGCCGAGAGACCTGAAATACGTCCCCCTGACGCCAAAATCACGGAATATGTTTGTCCATGAGCCGGTGTTTTGTTCATCCAAAAGAGCCGGAGGGGCAATAATGAGATGCTTTCTCGGTAATTGCTGTGCCAGAAGCGCGGATATGTAAGTCTTACCAAGACCAACGACGTCCGCTAAAAACACCCCGCCATACTCCTCAAGCTTTGATTTCGCATCAGCCACAGCCTCTTTCTGGTACTGGTATTCGACAAAATTCTCAGGCAGATACGCAGAAGATATCTCTTCTGGAGTTCTGCTTATCTTTTCGCCGAAATATTCATAGAGAAACTTCAGATAGAGTTCATAGGGCGTGATTGTATCATTAAGCCATGTCTTTGTATTGATAGTTTCAATATAATCCTCTGAGACAGGGACCGAATGTTCCCAGAGGTCATTGAATTTCTTTATCGCAAAGTCATAATCAGTCCTGTTTTTAAGTTCTACGTTGAACTCCAGGTTATCTACCAACCCCGCTTCAGTAAAATTGCTTGAGCCGGTAATAACTCTCCCGACATCCCTGTCACCCTCTCCAAAAGTCATAATATAAACTTTTGCATGGATTGAAGCGTGGGGATATACCCTGATTTCGAGCTTCCCTGATTTTATCCATTCTATGAATCTCGATACACCCTCTTCGACTTCGGGCTTGTCAGGAGAGTCTTCCATTTCGGAAATGACATTTTCCTTGAAGTCATCCTTTACCTCACTATGAGACAGGCGTAAGGGCAGTCGTTTTTCCGCTTCGGCCTTTTGTATCAATTGGTAGGCATACTTATTTAGGCTGATACCCACAAGGACTCTAATTCCCTCTGTTTTCTCAAGGGATTTATATAACTTGTAGAAGCCACTTGTCCTGAAAAATCCCACAAGGACATCAAAGAAACGGGTATTTTGTTCTATAGTAACCCTGAACCTGTCAAGAAGGGTCTGGTCTGGCTCGTTTGTGAAAAAGGTAAGGTCTGTGCTCATGCACTGCTCCTTATAATTCTTGCCAACATTTTAAAGCATCACGGTTTGATTTCAGCCGGAAATATCAAAAAAGTAAATGCCTAAATTGCATCTTACCTCAGATTACAAATTACAGAATAAAATTATCCTCTTTAAACAGAAGGAACCGATGGGGGGTTGTTTCTTACGTTGCAAAATGCCTGACAGAAGGAAATAAATTCTATAGCACACCTCCATGCTGCAACAATCCCGCCTTGTTATCGTTTCTTTCTCCGCATTATTGATGAAAATGGTAAAAAAAGTAAAGCAGGAAAAGGAACGAAAGGTGATTTCATATTATCAACTCTTCCTTCAGGTAGGCTAATATGTTTTCCAGGCAGGTTTCTACATCGTACTTATCTGTTTCCAGGATCAGCTCTGGATTCTCCGGTTCTTCGTAAATAGAATCCACACCAGTAACCCCTTTGATGCGGCCGGAGCGGGCTCTTTCATAATACCCCTTACTATCCCTTTTTTCACATTCCGCTACGGGGCATTTTACATAGACCTCGACAAATTCACCGGGACGGAAAAGTTTTCGAGCAAAAATTCTGTCTTCGCGGTAAGGAGAGAAGAAGGCGGCCAGGGTTATGATCCCGGCATCCACAAAGAGCCGGCCTACTTCGGCAACTCTCCGGACACTTTCTTTATATTCCTCCCAGTTGAATCGGAGGTCGCCACACAGACCGTAGCCGACATTGTCGTCATCCAGGGCATAGGTGTGGAACCCCTTATTGTATAGAGACCGGTCGAGGGCATAGGCCAAGGTGGTCTTGCCCGCCCCAGGCGGGCCCGTGAACCAGATAAGCACGCTCTCGTGAAGGTTGAGTCTCAACCGCTCGTTGCGTTTTACCCTTCCTTTTGACCAGTCTGACATAAGATCTAATTCCTTGACAGATTACATACAGAGCGGACAGTATCAGAAAGGCGTGGATAATTCAACCGTTTTAGCTGTTAGCTAGTTTCCATCCGAAAAGTCCTCAAAAACTTCCCCTCCCCTTAATCCCCTCCCGCCAGGGGAGGGGATGTTTTCGGGTGAAAACTAACTATCAGTAGTCAGCTATCAAAAAAAAGACTTGAAATTCCTTATCTTCTTTTCGCTGATGGCTGACTGTTGGAGTGTTTGCTAATTTTATTGACAAAAGGGCGGCATTTTAGATTAACATAGTTTTGATGTCTTGTGACGTAGAGAATCTAATAACTCAGGTAGATATCGGGAATCTAAGGTGCTACACCTCGTCCATAACCGGCCTGCGCCATGCCTGGAAGAATCCATCGGAGCTGGAGGAGAGGGCGGTTTTTGTCCAAAGGACCTTTGATTCCTTTGGACTTGCCGTACAGAGCCAGGTAGTGCTGTTTCACGGCAGGACTTACCGGAACATTATCGGCACGCTCCAAGGAAAGAAGGATACTGATTTACTCCTGGTTGGCGCCCACTATGATGCAGCCCTGGGCAGCCCGGGGGCGGACGACAACGCAAGCGGGGTGGCCGTGCTTCTGGAGGCGGCGCGTATCCTATCCAGTGCTAAGCTTGACCGTACCCTGGAATTCGTAGCCTTTACCCTGGAAGAACCCCAGCTCCCGGTAATGACCCTCTCCTTTCTCATCGGAAGCCGTTATTTTGCCGGGGAGGCCGGAAAAAAGGGACAGAGATATAAGGGCGTGCTCATCCTGGAGTCCGTTGGCTACACAAGTGAAAGGCTGCAAAGCCAATCTATTCCACCCCTGGCCAGGATCACTGCGCCGGATACGGGAAATTTCCTGGCGGTTATCGCCAACCGGAGATCAAAGGGTCTTTTAGAGAGCTTCTGCGGGTCTGCAACAAAATGCGTCCCGGAGCTTCCGGTGGTGGGCTATAAGGTACCTTTTTCAGGCCGCCTGATACCGGAAACCAGGTTTAGCGACCACGCCCCCTTCTGGGATCAGGGGTATCCGGCCCTGATGCTTACGGATACCGCTATGTTCCGCAACCCTAACTATCACACGCCGTATGACAGACTGGAGACCCTGGACTTCACCTTTATGTCCAGAGTGGCCAAAGCAGTAGTGGCGGCCTGCTGTAATCTGGCCTGAGATATTTATTTCTGTTTACTCCTTGACTATTTTCCAGAAATGCCGATATAATCCACAGACTTTTAATTCGGGGCCAGTCCCTGTGCCTAAGGATGTGCCGATGTTCGTTTTCGGAAATTTTTTGAACGCCTTGGCCAAGATAATCGACATAGCATTATCGCTTTATATGTGGATCATTATTGCCCGGGCCATCCTTTCCTGGGTGAGTCCTGATCCGTACAATCCCATTGTTCGCTTCCTTTACGGGGTGACTGAGCCCGTCCTATACCGGGTGCGCCGGCTTCTTCCCATCAGCCTTGGCGGCATAGATTTTTCGCCAATAATTATCATATTGATCATTGTTTTCCTGCAAAGCTTCCTTGTGCCAACTCTGGCCGATATAGCCAGACAGCTTGGTTGATTAACCCATCCAAAGAGGGTGATTGTATATGCGTATTACACCTATGGACATTCAACAACAGGAGTTTCGGGTCCGTTTCCGCGGTTTTGATACGCGGGAAGTAGATTCTTTCCTGGAATTGGTAGCGGAAGAACTCAAAGAGGCATCCCACGAAAATAGCGCCCTTAAGGATGAGGTAAAAAGGCTCAGGGAAACCCAGGCTAATTTTGAAGAGAAGGAAAAGACTTTTCAAACGGCCTTTGTTTCTGCTCAGCGTGTAGTGGATGAGATGAAATCCAATGCTGAGCGTCAGGCTAAGCTTATAGTAACTCAAGCCGAACTTGAAGCCAAAAAGATGGTGGAAAATGCCCATGTTCAGGCGGCCCAGATACAGGAAGAGATCAACCATTTGAAACGTCAAAAGGCCCAGATGGAGTATCGGGTTAAGTCTTTTATTGAAAGCCTTTCGAAATGGCTGGTCTCAGAGACAGAGCCCCCTGATTGTTCAGAGAAAAAAGTGGCGGAAGAAGAGGAAACCGATACGAACGAAGCACATCAATCTATGAGCGCTATTAACGAAATTATCTCTGGAGTAGATTTAGAGGGTGAAGATCCGGCAAAGTGACCCTGTTTCTCCAACCATCCACTGACGGCGTCCTTTTGAGGGTTTACGTACAACCAAAGGCCTCGCGCGAGGGTATAGCCGGCTATCACGGTGATGCCCTTAAAATCAGATTAAAGGCACCTCCGGTAGAAGGAGAGGCGAATGCCGCCTGTATTCGATTTCTTGCCTCTCTGTTTGGCCTGCCTCAAACAAACCTATCCATCAAGACCGGGCATAAATCCCGTTTGAAACTTATAGAGATGGAAGGAGTCTCTATTGAGGAAATCAGAAAAGTGATAGTTGCTCAGCCCGCCCTTTCTTCTTGAAAGACAGCAACCATTTGCCCGTGTATGTGGCCGTTGCTGGCCAATATCTCAGGCATGGCAGGGGCAAAGGGGCGGTCCTGGAAATCCGTTACCAATCCGCCGGCTTCCTGGACCATCAGTGCCCCGGCCGCTGTATCCCATGGTTTCAGATTGGCCTCCCAGAAACCATCAAAACAGCCGCAGGCCACATAACATAGATCCAGCGCGGCTGATCCGGCCCGTCTTATGCCCCTGGAGTGTGTAAGAAATTTCTTGAAGCGGGAAACCGCCGGTTCCGGCTCGGTGTGTATGTTATAAGGAAATCCGGTAGCCAGGAGGCTGTATCTGAGCTTGCTGGTGGCGGAGACGCAAATAGGCTCCTCATTCAAATAAGCTCCTGCGCCCTTCCTGGCCCAGAAAAGTTGGTTCAGAAGAGGATGATAGACCGTCCCGAGAACCGGTTCGTCATGGATGGCAAGGGCGATAGAGACACAGAACCATGGGAACCCATGGGCATAGTTGGTGGTCCCATCTAAGGGATCAATGATCCATTTGTAAGGTGACAGGCCTGTCCGGGACCGCTTTTCTTCACTGACAATAGTGTGTTCCGGGTATCTGGCGTGAATAGTCTTTACAATGAGCTCTTCAGCCCGGAGGTCGGCGTCAGTGACCAGATCGATTTCCCCTTTAAAATAGACCTCTCGCTTCCGGCCGAAGATTTCCTTCAGTAATTGACCACTTTCCCGTGCTACGGTTATGGCCGTTTCTATAAAGCTCTCTGTATCAGTTAATAAAGACCCTGGCATAATCCTTGATTTCTTCCAAGGCCCTGCCGGAGCCCATAACTACTGTGGTTAAGGGGTCTTCGGTCATTGTGGTCTTGAGGCGTGTTTCCTCGGTGATGCGGCGATCCAATCCCTTAAGGAGGGAGCCTCCACCGGCCATGTAAAGTCCGGTCTGGTAGATATCGGCCACCAATTCCGGGGGTGTATTGTCCAGGGTGCGCCTGATAGCCCCAATAATGCCACTTACCGGATCGGCTATGGCCTCGCGAATCTCGGCATCAGTGACGGGTATGGCCTTGGGAAATCCGGTAAGGATTTCCTTGCCGGATACAAGCATGGTCTGAGGTTCATCCAGGGGATAGGCAGAACCTATGTTTATTTTGATATGTTCGGATGTATTTTCACCAATTAGTATCTGATATTTTTTTTGCATATAACGGACAATAGACTCATTGATCTCATCTCCGGCTACCCGGTGGGATTCGCTACAGGCTATGGCGGAAATAGATATTACGGCTACCTCTGTCGTCCCCCCGCCGATGTCTATTACCATTTGGCCGCTTGGTTTCTCAATTTCTAACCCGGCGCCTATGGCGGCGGCCATAGGCTCTTCTATCAAAAACACTTTGCGGACTCCAGACTCCTCTGCTGCCTCGACGACCGCCCGCTTTTCTACCTGGGTGATGCCGGTGGGGACGCAGATAACCATCTTGGGCCGAATAAAGCGGCTTATATTTACCTTGCGGAGGAAATACTTGATCATCTGCTGGGTGACCTCAAAGTCGGCAATGACCCCGTCTTTCATAGGTCTGACCGCCCTGATCTTTTGCGGTGTACGCCCCAGGTATTCCTTAGCCTCCCGGCCGACGGCTATGACCTGGTCTGTATCTTTATTTATAGCCACAACGGAAGGTTCGCTTAAAACGATACCTTCCCCCGGCATATAAATCAGGGTATTGGCTGTACCCAGGTCCATAGCGGCATCTTTAGACAGAAAGCCGAACAAGCGATCAAATAGCATATAAGCTGTATCCTCCCTAATTATAGTTGAATATCATTAGTCAAATAGTCATTTGTCACTGGTATAAGTTGATCAATCTTCCACTAACATGGCCGATGACTAATGACCAGTGACGTTGCCTATATATTCAGGTTGATTTACAAAATGTCCCTTTTCTCACGCCGGATATCCCCATGCCTTGCAGAAGACAGATTAGCCTTGCATGGACATTTTCGTCAAGACAATCCTTTGTCCAATACTCAAGAGGGCATCGATCTCCTCTGTCTCCCACGTACATTTGCTGTAACTGGTGAAACCCATTACTCCGGGTATGAAATCCTGCAATAAACAGGGGATACCCAAAAAGGCGTTAAAACCCTTAAACGGCTCTTCTGGTGTAAAAAGGTAGGATTTCCTCGGTTCTTGCCCTATCCTCTCCAGAACCAGCGGCTTTCTTTTTCTAAATATCCAGCCCACCAGACCCTTCTCCGCTGAAAACTGCTGTCTTTGGAGGTTAGATTTTATCGTGCCGATCAGGGCCGGAAGGCTGTATTTAGCGTCTGGTTCAGGGGATGAAAGAAAGGCCACGAATCCCATCTCGGCCCGGGTAAAAGAAAGGCATAGGGTCAGGATGTTAATGAGGTAATCATTAAAATCTCTGGTTTGTTGTCCTATACGGTCAGCCTGGTAGTGGAGGTTGAGTATCCGGTCATAGAGGCGCTCCTTGGCCTGTAAGACGGAGACTTCTGTTTCATGTACGACAAGATCAGCAAATCCTAAAAGCAGTTTTTGGCTTTTTTCAGTAAATATGTATTTATGCTTGCTGTCCACGGAAAGAACGCCCTTCCCGCGGGGAAGGGGAACAGCCATGAAGGATTTGATATCCTCGTCTGCCGAGTAGAACTGCAACGTAGTGGTGTCTCTGTCAAATTGGTTGGCAATAATAGGCTTATTGTTTTTAGCCACCCAGCCCACCATACCGTCTCCGTAGCCGAATTGTACCCGGGGGATAACATTTTTGCTCAAACTGTAGTAAGATTGCAAAGTTAGACTCTCATTTTTGGGGTCGGCCAAAAACAAGGCAGTAGTAAAGGCGTCGGTAACGTTACTGATTACTTTAATTATGTTTAAGAGATGGCTATCGACCGACATAATAATGTCTTACGCATACTATCTTTTGACTTCCCGTTCTTTAGCGATTAGCATATATCCGCTGTGGATATAATAATTCTTATCACGCCATGGCCACGGGATAGTTTGGCATTATAGCCTATTTTGGGAATTATGCAAAAACAAACCGAACTTTTAGCCCCGGCCGGGAATCTGGAGGCATTCTGGGCGGCTGTGGAGAAAAAAGCCGATGCCGTTTACATCGGTTGGAGTGACTTTAACGCCCGCGTCCAGGCCGAGAATTTTTCTTTGCAGGACATCAGCCGGATGATCCCCTTTGCCCATAAGCACGGCGTAAAGGTCTATATAGCCCTGAACATCCTGCTCAAGGAAAGAGACCTGCCGGAGATAGTAGAGGGGCTCAAGATATTAGAGGGACTTTCTCCCGATGCCCTGATCATTCAGGATATGGGGCTGTATTATTTAATCAAAAGATGCTTTCCGGCTTTTCGTCTCCATGCCAGCACCCTTATGACCATTCACAACTACCCGGGCGCTGAGCATCTGCGCGGGCTCGGATTTCAGCGGGTGGTCCTGGCCCGTGAGTTATCCATAGATGAAATAAGCGCCATACACCGGCGTTCTCCGCTTGAGCTGGAGGTTTTTGTCCAGGGAGCCCTTTGTTACAGCTTTTCCGGGCTCTGTCTGATGAGCAGTTATCTGGGCGGGAAGTCCAGTATGCGCGGCCGGTGCGTCCAGCCCTGCCGCCGGTTGTACGAAAGCGGCAAAAAACGCGGCTCGTTTTTTTCCATGAATGATCTCTCGGCTATCAGGTTGCTGCCTGAGCTAAAAAAAGCCGGTGTCACCTCCATCAAGCTCGAGGGGAGGATGCGCAGCGCCCACTACGTAAGCTCTATAGTAGAAGCCTACCGCACGGTACTGGATGCGCCGGAAGGCGATACAGAGGCCCTGGGCCGGGCTGAAGATTTAATAAGGCAGTGTTTGGGCCGAAAGCCGACTCCCGGGTACTTTCGGTATCCGCGCCTTATGGATATCGTCACCCCGCATTTTTCAGGCACGGCCGGCCTTTTTTTGGGGAAGATCATAACCGCACGCGGAGATGAGGCATTGGTGAGGCTCGCCGCTAATGTCGGCGTTGGGGACCGGCTACGCCTGGTAAGGCCTGCCCATGACGAAAGACACTCATTTACTCTGGGAAAAATGATTGCCAAGGGGAAAGAACTGATAAATGCAGCATACGGCCAGGAGATCACACTTAAGATGCCTATCCCTGGCCGCAAGGGAGATCTGCTTTTTAAGGTAGATGCGAAGGACGCCGCGCTTGTGCGCGGCTCAGGCCGGATAAGAAATCTCATCTTTGCCGCCACCAAAGGCTGCACTATCAGCCCGGCAACAAAAAAAGGGTTAAGCCTGGATCCGGCTGTTTCAAAGTTATTTCCGGAGAAGAGTTCCGGGGCCAGGCAGAGAAAAGATCTTAAGTGGTGGGTGAAATTGGGCGATCTGAATCACCTGTCTGATGTGCCGGGCCGTGGCATAGATCGTCTCCTGGTCCTCCTGGATGAGAAGACCTTCGCCCAATACAGGCGCTACCACAAACAGGTTTTGCAGATGCAGCGCCGATTCTCCTGGATGCTGCCGCCTGTCATAGAGGAAAAACAATGCCGGTTTTATGAGAAGGCGATAGATGGATTGCGCCGGGCCGGGTTTAAGTATTGGCACCTGGGCCATATAAGCCAGCGGCAATTTTTCTTACATAAAGGCGGAGACATACACCTTTCCGCCAGTTACACAGCCAACGTGCTTAACTCCCTGTCCATCAGAGCCCTTTGCGATCTCGGGATCACAGAGGTGGAGTTTTCTATAGAAACAGACCTGGGGAACCTTAAAGAGGCATTGGCCCATGCCAGCGGGTGTTCGGTGGGGCTGACCGTCTATGGCCGTCCGCCTCTTTGATTTTAGACGGTAAGGCGGGTAAAAAACCAGGGGATAAGGTAGACACATTTAATTTTCTGAGGACGCTTGCCTGATAAAATTACTAGGCACCCAGAGAAGCTATTTTGGCTGAGACGATATTTTTGATATTCCCAGTTCAATGAGGAAGTGCAACACTTGGAGAAATGGCCTTATGGCTGGAGGGCAATATAACTTTACGCACGTTGACTTTGACGGGACCCTATCGAGGAGTAGATAAGATATTGACCGCCGGCAAAAATTAAGGTTATCTAGAAGTAGCATGTGGGGAATGTTTAGTTTTTTGCTAAAGATGGTTAAGCCTGATTCCGAGCGCAACACGGCGGCGGAGGCCCCATCGGCGGAATTATCCGCACTGGAGAAGGAGGCGACCCACCATCATGTAGAGGCCATGAGCTATCTGCGCCAGGCCGTCTATGATCAGGCCGAGAAAAGTGCGCTCCAGTCCCGGGATGCGTGGATGCGGCTGCGCGACTTAGGCGGGCAGGGTGGCTACGGCGGTCATCTGACGGGCCGCTTAGTTGCTAAACAAATAAAAACCCTTACCGATCTTTACGCCCTCGCGCAGGAATGTAAGGCACTCTCGGCATTAGTCCTGTCCCATCTTGATGCAGAGAATTTCCTCGATCAGGACAAACTGCGAGAAAAGATAAACTGTGCCGGAGAAAAGTTGACGTACCTCCTGGGCGAACTGGAGACGGCAGGTATGGTCGAGAAATACCAGGGGGAAAACGGCGGAGTCCTATGGCGTAAGCGGCCGAATCACTGACCCGGGCAAGACCTCTTTCTGACCAAAATCAGCCTCACTGCACCCTGGGTAGATAATGCTATTCGGCCTTATGTGCATGCTTGACGGCAGAAGGCTTTTCTTGCCGACAATGGTCAATCCAGTAAATAGTTGTTCGGGAAACTCCTGATTAGGTGTGTCTTTGGGGCCAGACCCGACGATAACATTTTTTTCCATCTTTACTTTCTTATCCAGGATAGCCATTGCTATACGGCTACCAGCCATAATCTGACATTCGTGCATGATCACCGAGTCTTTTACTTTAGCCCCCCTTGCCACATAGACGCCCGGTGACAGGACAGAGTGTTCAACTGTCCCTTCGATAACGCAGCCGGCAGATATAACCGAATTGGAGACCTTCGCCCCGGGCAGGACCCTGGCCGGCGGCCAGTCAGACATTAAACCGGCTTCTTCCAGGTTTGGCCTGACTCCCCAGGCCTCGGGGGTAAGCCCGCTTGATGGATCGAGGAGATCCATATTCGCCTTCCAGTAGGCATCGAGGGTGCCCACGTCGCGCCAGTATCCCTGAAAGGGATAGGCATAGACCGAGTTTTCTTTGATGGCCATGGGTATAATATGTTTACCAAAATCATGTTCACCGGTTTTTTGCAATACAGAGAGAAGATATGAGGTCTTGAAGACATAGATGCCCATAGAGGCCAGGTTGGTTCTGGGCACTTCCGGCTTTTCTTCCCATTCCATTATGCGTCCCTTCCGGTCCGTGATGGCCGTGCCAAAGTGTCTTATCTGGTCCATAGGGACGGTCATCATGGCGATGGTCATATCCGCTCTCTTCTTGCGATGGAACTGGATCATAGGACGATAATCCATGTAGTAGATATGGTCGCCGGAGAGGACTAAGACCTCCCGCGAGGGATGAGAATTGATATAATCTATATTCTGACGCATGGCATCGGCCGTGCCTTTGTACCAGTCAGAATCTTTCTGGCCGGTGCGCGGCGGGAGTATGTTGGCCCCGCGGCCGCGGCCGATAAAGTCCCACGGAGCGCCGGTGCCGATGTGCTCCATAAGGGACAGGGGCTTATACTGGGTAAGAACGGCCACGTTGTTAATGCCGGAATTCATCACATTGCTCAGCGTAAAGTCTATGATGCGGTAAATCCCGCCGAATGGCACCGCAGGCTTGGCGCGGGCCTCCACCATAATATTGAGGCGGCTCCCTACGCCGCCGGCCAGAAGCATGACGAGCGCTTCATTCATTGTACGGCCTCACCGGATGGGATTTCTTTCTTTGTGAACTGCTCAGGCCTGAGGTCTGGATAGATAGTGCACCCTAGTCCGATGGCCATGCCGGCCGGTATCCGGGTAGAGCGGCCGATGACCGTGATCCCGCCCTGAGGCGCGGCCGCACCATTTTTTTTGCCAATGACCGTATGCGCGCCGATCACGACATCAACATCGGATATGACCTTTTCCAGGAAGGCCCCTTCTTCCACGGCGGCATCAAAAAACAATACAGAGTCTTTTACGATGGCCCCTTTTGCTATCCTGACGCCGGGGAAAAGCACGCTATTTTCCACCTGCCCTTCGATGCGGCAGCCGTGGTAAAAACTGGAATTGTTAATGCGCGCCGTTTTCCCGATGACGGCGGGTTGACGGTCGCAAATAGCCTGATGCTCCAGATTGGTCCTGAGCATCCATTCCCTGAGGACGATCTTCGGCCTTCGGCCCAGCGTATCCATATTAGCCTGCCAGTATTCCTCGATCTTACGGCTATAGCCCCAGTATCCCGTATGTTTGTACCCGTATACCTTATAGCGCCCCAGCATAGCGGGTATGATATCCCGGCCAAACTCATGGGAATCACTTTTAACGTTTTCCTGCAGCGCTTCTCTCAGGGCCTCGGGCCGGAATAAATAAATGGTCATGGAGGCCCACGTTGAGGCTGGTTCGGCCGGTTTTTCCTGGTATAATAAAATTCTCCCGCCCGCCCTATCCTCATCTGCTATCTGCGCCAAGCCGAAACGCGGGGCCTCTCTGGTTTCTACCGCTACGAAGGCTGCCGTAAGATCGGCCTTTTTTTTAAGGTGATAGGCAATCATAGGCTGGTAGTTCATCCTGTAAATATGGTCGCCGGACAGGACCATAACCAGATCCGGCTTATGGTAGTCGATAAAATCCAGATTCTGGAATACGGCGTCTGCCGTTCCCTTGTACCAGTCAGAGGCCTTATGTCCTTGAAAGGGGGGGAGCATGGTGACCCCGCGATGCCTGCCCACCATATCCCAGGAGCCCCCCTGGCCGATGTGGTTTATCAGGGAGTAAGATCGATACTGGGAAAGGATGCCCACGTTTTCGATGTTTGAATACCGAAGATTGCTCAAGGGGCAGTCGATGACGCGATAGAGCCCGCCAAAGGGGACAGCGGATTTAGGCCGGTAGAAGGTTAATACATTCAGCTCGTCCACGCGGCCCCCGGCCAGAATCATAGCCAGAATCTTTTGCATCAAAATGCTCCTTACTTTCTCCTCAACTATGTATCAAACATTTTTGTATCTCGGCTTTCGGCACCACCACAATGCCGGAGGGATCGACAAAGTAACGTCGGCGATCCTGTTCCATATCATAACCTATACGCGTGCCCGGAGGCAGGGTAACATTCTTATCGACAATCGTCCTTTTTATCATTACGTCTTCCATCAGGGTAACGTGATCGAATATAATGGAGTCTTCAACTACACACCGGCTGCCCACAAAAACGTGTCTCCCCACAATCGAATTTCTTATCTCGCCGCCGCTTATGATTGTTCCGCCGGCGATTAGGGAATCTCTGACAATGGCTTCCCGGCCATACTGGTCGTAGATAAGCTTTACCGGCGGCGTGGCATAGGTAGCGGTTCTAAGCGGCCATTGCCGGTTATAAAGATTAAAGGACGGTACAGGCGTTGTAAGGTCCATGTTGGCCTCGTAGTAGGCCTTAATGGTTCCTATATCCCGCCAATAGATATTTTCTCCATTATTAAGGGCCCCGGGGATTCTATTTATTCGAAAATCATAGGCAAAAACTCGCCTTTTCTGGAATAAAATAGGGATAATCTCGCCGGCCAGATCATATTTGCCGCCTGATTCAACGTCCTTTTTCAATGTTTCACAAAGCACTGTGGTATTAAACAGGTAATTACCCATGGAAACCAGGGCCGTATCCGGCCTTCCGGGAATGGGATGCGGGTTTTCCGGTTTTTCCTCGTAACCGATGATCCGCCAGTTATCGTCAACCTGTATGACTCCGAAAGGGTGGCTTTTTTCTATAGGCAAGGGTATGGCGGCAACCGTCACCTCTGCTTCTTTTTCCCGGTGGTATTGCAGCATTTGCCTGATATCCATACGGTAGATATGGTCGGCGTTGAATATGGCCACCACTTCAGGATAAATTTTCTCGATGAGGTGCAGGTTCTGATATACCGCATCCGCTGTCCCCCGGTACCAGTCTTCACCGGTGCGCATTTGGGCCGGTACCGGTATAATAAAAAAGTCGCTGATGGCACGCCCTATCGTCCATCCGTCCCGTAAGTGCTCCATGAGCGACTGACACTTAAATTGCATCAGCACATAGATGGAGTAGATTCCAGAATTAATGAAATTGCTGAGCACAAAGTCAATAATTCTATATTTTCCACCAAAAGGAACGCTGGGCTTGGCGCGTTGCCGGGTGAGAGGGAAAAGTCTCCTGCCTAAACCTCCCGCCAGTATGATGCCTAATACTTTAATCGGCATAACTTCCTTTCAGGTCTTTAAGTGTCGGACGATTAATCTCTCTAAACTCCGGGAGGAAAATTCCCGGCCGGAGTGCGGCATGTTAGTTCTCGGGATTTCGGCCCGGGCGCTCTGGCGATGTCCGCCGGCCGAGCCTATAGCGCCAAAGACCTGCATGGCCAATTTGCCCGCATTTTTCCGGTATCCGTCAGAGCGAAAGATTACTATGAACTTTTCTCCGCAGAAACCAGAAACAATGCCCCAGCCAATCTCATAGACACGCATAAAATAATCAGCCAGAAGCACCAGGATATCCGGGTGCTCCACTTTTCCTACATGGCAGTAAATACGTTTTCGGGAATAACGCATGTTATCTAAGGCCAGCCTGAAATATGCCAGGTCGCTTAGTTTAATATCGGACGATTCGATCTTTCGGATGAGCGCCTGGTTTACCTGGTCAAAGAGACGGGTAAAGGCCGCGATGTCCTGACTGGTGGCCCGTTTGGTAAAGTTTTCGGTATCCACCTTTATAGCATGGAAAAGGGCTGTAGCTATGCGTACCGAGGGCTTGATGCGTGCGGCGCGCAGATATTCGAACATGATGGAGGCCGTGGCCCCATATTCCGGCCTTATATCAACCCAGGAGGCCTTGACCGCTTCAACAGCAGGGTGGTGGTCGATCACCGCATCATAGTCAATATGGGCAAAATCCGGATTGTGGTAAGGCTGTGAATCAAGCATTACTTTGCGGGTAAAGGTATCGGTCGCCAGCGTCTGCAGGCGTTGCAGGGGGACATTGAGGAGCCTTACCATAGTCAGATTGTCAAGGCGTTTGATTTCGTTGTTATGGGCTATGGTCACACTCTGGACGCGTCTCCACAGAAGCCTTTTCATAGCCAGGGCGCTGGCTATGGAGTCCGGATCGGCGCTAATGACGATGAGCACGCGGTCAGTCTTGTCAAAAATTTTCACGAGGTTTTGCAGCCGCTCTGCTGAAGGATTTTTGTTTTTTGAGTGTGTGACTTTAGTTTTTGTTAAAGGCATATCTTCAGACCTGTACACCGCGCATGAATTGAGCGGTTTCTTCCGGTATGGCGGTATTAATGTATATGCCGGTTCCCATCTCAAAACCGGCTGCGGTGGTCAGGCGGGGCCGGATCTGCAGGTGCCAGTGGAAGTAATCCTCGTGCTCATCCTTTACCGGCGCGGTATGTATTATGTAATTAAAATCCGGGTTATGCAGGCCGATGTATTGTTTTTTAAGAACGGTCTTGAGTATAACGGCAAAGGCCTTGGCATCCTCCATAGTGATAAGGCCAAACGAGGCGCTGTGTTCCTTGGGCATAATCCAGGTCTCGAAGGGCACCTGGGAGGCAAAAGGGTGGACAGCGATAAATCTATCGGTCTCCAATATCACCCGTTCGCCGCTCTGCTTTTCTTCCCGGATTATATCACAATAAACACACTTGCCGGTGTCGTCGTAATAATATGCGGCGCGGTCAAACCGGATGCGGATATCCGTCGGTACAATAGGTGTGGCCACTAACTGGGAATGTGGATGTTCAAGGGAGGTCCCGGCGGAAAGGCCGTGATTTTTAAAGATGATGATAAATTTGCAGCGGGGGTCGATGTGCAGTATCTCGTAACGTTCCAGGTAGGCCAGAATAACCTCTTGCACATGCCAATCATCCATCAGGAATATGTGCTCGTTATGTTTATTGGATTCGATAATGACCTCATGGTGGCCTACGGCATCCATGCGATTAAAGAAGTTGGCCCCTTCATACTGTCGCTCTAAATTTCCTTCAGAGACAAAGGCGGCGAATTTATTGGGAACCGCCCGTACCCACCACCCCGGGCCGTTGGACTGGCCTCCCCTTCGATAAGCCAGGGTCTCCGGTGGGGTAAGGTGTTCGTTGCCCTCACAGAAAGGGCATTCTGTCAGATAGGGTTCTGTGGACATGGCGGGCTTAGCCTGAATGAAGTTATGCGGACGCCTTGAACGTTCCTTGGCTATAACCACCCAGAAGCGTGTGGCCGGGTTTTGTCTTAGCTCTGGCAATTATTTCCCTACCTTGCCTTTATTGCTATTTAGTATGGGACCCCTTAGGTGCAAGCAAGCTCCTCTATCTGCTAAATTGTAACAAAACGATCGAGGCAAGTCAAAGCAAAAGGCC
This sequence comes from Pseudomonadota bacterium, assembly GCA_011046395.1. Lineage (GTDB taxonomy): Bacteria > Desulfobacterota > QYQD01 > QYQD01 > QYQD01 > QYQD01. The sequence continues at coordinate 5,593 of DSAQ01000090.1, read as the reverse complement.
CGCCTCCATATTCCTCTCTGCCAGACCATGGCCTTCTACAGGCAGGAGATAAAACGCATGCCTATAATTGTGATTTGTTTTGACATGGGCTTTTCGGCTGTGCTATTCAAATATTACAAAGATCCACACATAATAAAAGTCCGTATCGGCAACATTGTCTCATCTTGTGAATAAGAACCGGCGGGATTATTATTACGCGGAATATATGTCCCCATGGAGTGCCAATGCTATACGGCCGTTTCACCTTTGCCAGTGAATTGAACACTGAGGCAGTTCTGCCGCCCTTTAAAGGTTCGACATTTCGTGGTGCCTTTGGAACTGCATTGAAGCGGATAGTCTGTGCCCTGAAAAGACAGGATTGTAATAGTTGCTTACTGAACAGCCGCTGCGTCTACGCCTTCTTTTTCGAGTCCCCTCCTCCAAATCCCTTCGTAATCGAACCACCTTTGACCACCCAGACCCGCTTCTTGCCCGGCGAGGCCTTTGATTTTACACTCCTGCTTTTTGGGCGTGCCGTCGAGTATCTACCCTATTGCGTCTATGCGTTTGACCAGATGGGACAAACCGGGATCGGGAAACGCGTCAACGGAAGGCGCGCAGGCTTTGTGCTCAAGGAGGTTAGGTCGGGTCTTGGCGGGGAAACGATCTATTCTTTTGAAGACCGGCGACTTCAGCGGGTGAACTTTTCCTCCGAACTCATGCTTCCAGAGCCGCCAGCCGCCGACATCCGACGAATAACCATACACCTTAAAACCCCCCTGCGGGTAAAACAAGAGAATCACCTGACAGCCGACCTGCCTTTTCACACTCTCATTCGAGCCGCGCTCCGCCGGATCTCTTCTCTGCTTACTTACTACGGGTCAGGCGAGCCGGATTTGGACTATAAGGGTCTGGTTGAACGGGCCCAGGCCGTCGAGATCGTCGAGGCCGATCTCAGGTGGTTGGACTGGGAGCGCTACTCAAACCGCCAGGAAACGAAGATGCTCATGGGCGGCATATCAGGAAACATCACATATTCAGGAGACCTTCGAGAGTTTTTGCCCGTGCTTCGCATCTGCGAGGAGGTGCACTTGGGGAAGCAGACTACTTTTGGTTTGGGGAAGATTAAGATAGTCGAAGACGAGTTTCAATAGTTACAAGTTTCAAGTTGCAGGAGTTTAAGAGTTGAAGAAAAACGCAGCCTTTGCGCCCTTTGCGCCTTTGCGGTGAATGAGAAATGAAGAATATCCTGCTTGCCGTATGCGGTCTTAGTCCGCAGGTTATCACGGAAGCGCTTTACGCTTTACATCAAGAGGGGCGGAGAGTCGATGCTATTCGGGTCATTACCACCCGGAGCGGAAAAGATATAATTAATGCCGCCCTGCTTTCACCTGTTGATGGCAGGTATTACCAGTATCTTCGAGAATACGGGATAGACCCGGGACTGATAGACTTCCATGCGGGCCATGTCTATACGGTAACGGACGAAAACGGCCGGGAAATAGACGACATCGGAGACGAGGACGACAACGAGCTTGTCCTTAAGAAATGCCTCGATATTACATTCGACCTTACACGTGATCCTGAAACCGCCGTGTTTTTCCTGGTCGCCGGCGGCCGTAAGACCATGACCTCCTGTTTGACCTTGGCCGCTCAAATGTACGGCCGACATCAGGACCGTATCTACCACGTGCTGGTATCTCCTGAATTTGAGGGCAACCGCGATTTTTTCTATCCGCCTCCGGAACCGACCCAGATCGAACTGAAGGACAAGGATGGTCAGCCGTTTTTCAAAAGCACTGAATACGCCCGGATTAGCCTGATTCCCATGCCTTTTGTATCCATTCGTGACCGGTTGTCCGACCGGCTGCTCAAGACGCCGTGTGATCCGGCTACGCTGATGCTTTCGGTGGTCCGCGAAGCAAAACCGATTCTGACCGTAAACATACCTGACAAGAAGTTGATCTACAAAGGCATGGAACTTGACCTGCCGCCGGCGCTCTTGACCATATATGCCTTTTTTGCCTTGCAGAAGAAAGACTGCCGCCTGGAGAAAACCTCCTGCCGGGCGTGCTACGATTGCTTTTTGAGCATTCAGGACGTCTATGCCGGTCAGGAAAAAATAACCGAACTCTACCACCGTATGATTGGAAACACTCTATCTTTGGTTCACACTGATAAAGGAATATTCAATCTTCAAGCGGAGGACTTTAATGCCTACAAGTCCAAGATAAGGAAAAAGATCGGGCAGCGCTTCGGTCTCCATATACTGCCCAAAATCGAGATAACCTCTATAGGCCAGAGGCCGGACACCAGGCATGGGATACTGCTGGATAAGAGCCTGATACGGATAGTGCTGTAAAGGTGAACTCCGGCAACGTTGCCAGGGTTGAACTCTGCCGTATGGAAATTGTAACATGAGTCGGAAGACATAAGCTTTGAGAGCGAGGGACAAAATGAGCTTCAATCAGAGGGAATATCAGACCGTGGTTCTGGCGGCGCTGCTGCATGATATTGGGAAGTTTATGCAACGGGCTGAAGTTCCATTGTCCGCCCGCAGCAAAGGAATGGAAAACACCCTTTGTCGTGTTTCTCATAACGGCAGATACACTCATAAACACGTTCTCTGGACTAACGAATTCTTTGAACTCTTTCAGACCCATCCTGTCTTGGGCGTGGTATTAGAAAAGGATTCCATCTGCAACCTGGCTTCCTTCCATCACAGGCCGGATACAAAGCTGCAGGAAGTCATCCAACTTGCGGACTGGCTTTCTTCCGGCAGTGACAGAGTTGAAGACGAGGAGGCTTCTGATGACCGGGAAAATTATAAAAAGGCCAGGATGCACAGCATCCTCGAATATATGTCCATTGCTGAAAACAAGATGACGGAAGCGCAGTACAGGTATGAGTTGAAACAATTGGACGACAATGCATTGAACTCCTTCCCCCGGCATAGGAGCGACCTGACTCCAAAGGATGGGGAGAAACTCACGAATTCTTATGGAGAACTTTGGGATGCTTTCAGGGAGGAGTTGGAAGGTCTAACGTCTGAAAACACTGACAGATTCACTGTCTCGCTTCTCTCCCTTTTGGAGAAATATACCTGGTGCATGCCAAGCTCGACGATGCAACGTCCGGATATTTCGCTCTTCGATCACGCCAAGACAACTGCGGCCATTGCTGCGGCGCTCTACCTTTATCACACTGACAAGGGGGACATTGATACAGCAAGACTCTCCATTAATGATGAACAGAGGAAGTTTATTCTTCTGGCAGGAGATATATCTGGTATTCAGAACTACATCTTCAACATAAAGAATGTCGGTGTCGGCGGGATAGCCAAAAGACTACGGGCCAGGTCTTTTTATCTTTCGATTGTTGCAGATATTGCGAGTCACAAGTTGCTCCATTCATTTAGGCTGACAATCACAAACCTGCTGATGTCGTCCGGCGGCAAGTTTTACCTGCTTCTGCCCAATACCAGTGGTGCGGCGAAACTTGTAAACGGGCTTAAAGCGGCCTTCGATGACTGGTGTATTAATACCCTGAATGGCGAAATCAGTTTGAATCTTGCGCAGGTCGATCTCAGTTGCAAGGAGTTTGTGGAGTTCAGTGAAGCAATCAGAAAAGTCAATGCCGGCCTGCAGCAGGTTAAAAATGAACCGTTCAAAAAATACTTAACCGCAGAAGCGGGATGGAAAAAAAGCAGATTTCTATTCGAGGGCAGAAGGTTTGAGAGCGAGGAAAGTCTGTGCGTCAGTTGCGGAAAATTCGCCGGGGAATATAGGGACGAACAGCAGATAGTAATGTGTGACCATTGCTATGATGACGTAAAATTGGGGCAGGAATTGACAAATGCCCATGGCATTCAATTCTTTATGAGCAGCACTGACGGGCGATATAGGGTTTTTGATTACTCTTTCTCCGTAATGAAAGAGAATTCGAAACCTTACCGGGATGCCTATTTAGTCTACCAATTCAATAACTGGGAATTCGGCAGTAATGATGCGGCTCTGAAGCCAAAATACTTTGCCAATTACATTCCGGTCTTCGACGAAAACAGGTGTGTGGGGTGTGAAAAGGATGATTGCAAGGAGCAAGGCAGCGTTCATGCCGGGACCCCCAGGTTCTTCACCTGTATTGCAGAAGCAAGCCGGGGGCGAAAGATGCTCGGAGTCTTTAAAGCGGACGTGGACAATCTGGGTTTGATGTTCATCAACGGATTCAGAAAAGGAGAAAAATCCATCTCCCGCATAACTACCCTTAGCCGTTTGCTCGACACTTTTTTCACGGGGCATTTAGAGAGATTACTGCGGGAGGAGTTTCACTATATCTATACCGTTTACGCCGGTGGCGACGACCTCCTGGTACTTGGGCCGTGGGATCAGGTGATCAGGTTTGGAATAAGGCTTCGCGAAGAGTTTTCTGCATTTTGCTGCCATAACCCGGATTTTACTCTTTCTGCCGGAGCGGCAGTGGTTAAACCGAAGCTGCCGGTTTATGCATGCGTGGCAAATGCGGACAGGCTGCTCAAAAAGGCCAAGCACGAAAAAGCACTCGGTGAGGATAAACCAAAGAATCAGTTGGCCGTCCTCGACGATTGCTTTAAATGGGACAAAGCCGAAGCAATCATGGCAGAAGGGGAAAAACTAAAGAACTGGCAGTCGGAAAAGAGCGTTTCAATGGGCTTTATCCGCCAATTGCTCTATAGCAGCGAGATGTATAGGCAGTTCCGGCGAACCGGAGAAACCCGGTGTTTAAGGTATGTTCCGTTACTGGCCTATAACATCAGTCGGAACATAAAAAAGAATGAGATAGCGCAATGGGCACAGGATTTGCTGGATACGGCAGACCCGAAACACAAACTGAATAATTTAGCCTTTATTGCGAACTATTCCATGACTATGAACAGGAGTTGACCATGAAAGACTGGAAGACGGATCTGCGTAAATACTCGGGAAGTGCAGGGGGGACGCTGTGAAAAAGTGTAAATGCGGGAAGACGATTAATAATCCCAAGTATGATCTTTGCTATGACTGTAGTAAGAAGACGCGAGGTACTGGAGCTGTGCCGCAGCCTTCCAAATTGCCCGATGACTACTTGGCGGGCGGGTATTTTGATGAGCAAGGGAATCTGAGGGAACGGTACATAGCAAAAGATGGGGATGCGGACATTATTGCCAAGCAATTAGGTTGGGCAAGGCCTGCCATGACCAACCATCAGTTGCGCAGGTTTTACGGGCATGTCCGTGCAGCTGCAAACCGCCTTGACATGACCGAAAACTTCTCAGCGGTTTACATAAACCTGAAAAAGCTTGATCCGTTTGTTTCCGAGGCAAAGGGGAAAGGCAAGATACCGGATTTGTTTTACGACTTCGTGATTAAAAACATCAAGGTCATAAGGCCGGATCATAAAGAGGACTTTACAAAAGGCTTTCTTGAACACTTCCAGGCCGTCGTAGCATTTTTCACATTCCATTATCCCAAGAAATAATTGGTAACGTTCAAAAGTGTTTACATGGTCTAAAAATTGATTAAATCACGATCTCTTTCTATGGTTAGAGTTCCCCAACAAAAACCAAGAGAAAGAGATCGTGATGGAACAAGAAATACAT
>DSAQ01000108.1 GCA_011046395.1 Pseudomonadota bacterium | reverse complement strand
TCCAGAAATCCATCACCAAGCTCATTATAAACTTCATAAAAACTTCTAAGAATAATATCTGTGATTTCTTTGTATTTAAACCTATCTGCGTTCATCTGTGTGAATCTGTGGCTGAATAGTTACATTTTTGTTTAAAATGGCAACACCAAACTATGTACCTTCCCTGTTTCCATCTCTTTTAACTGTAAGCGTAGCTCGTTAGCTGCCTTGGCTTCTCCCGGGAAGAAGATAAAGCCGTGCGCTATTTGTCCGGGCGGGATAGCGTTATTTTGCAGGGTCTTCTTTTCCAGGTCATCCATTATGCGGTAGCGGGTCTCCTGAGAGCCATAGGCCTGCGCCCCACCCAGGGTGGCGCCGGCAGCCGCACCCACAGCCGCTCCCTTACCGATAGCTTCACCTACATTTTCACCGGTCACGATGCCTACCGCCGCCCCGATAATGGCACCGGCAGCGCCGGCCAGGAAGGCATGTTTGGCCGCACCAGCGCCGATTTCGCCCAGTTCGGTCTTCTTTTCGACCCGCTCATAGGCTAGCCTACTCTCCATGACCGGCCAGAGGTTATGCTCCTGGTCGATTAAATAGGTATGCGTGGGGTCTATGAGAAGGGATTTACTGCCCTGGTTGTCAAAGACAACCTGTACCGGCAGGAGTCCGGCCCCACGAATATCAAATCCAAAGGCCTCCTGCGCGGTATTAGAGTCATCGTAGGCCACGGCCGCCACTTTAGCGCCATCTATAGCCTGGACATTGTGATATGCCCCCGGCATCTTAAAAGGGACGATACGGGTCTCGTACCGGGCACAACCCGAGACCAGGATTACAGCCAAACCAACCATTATTATGCGATGTAATCGGTTCATAAGCTGTTATTCCTTAAATAGCTTCCATCCGGAAACCTTATATTCCCTCCCCCTTTGACGGGGGAGGGTTGGGGTGGGGGTGAAAAAGTGCGTAAATTCAGGTTCTTTTCCCCCCTCCCCTTAATCCCCTCCCGCCACGGGAGGGGAAGTTTAAGGTAGCCGCAGACTTTAGCCTGCGTAAGCTGCCTTTTGTAATCTTAGGGCACGATAACCTACCTGTCAACGTAAATATGACGGGGGCTTCCAGGCCCTTAAGGGACCCTTTTTCCTGTAACCCAAAATTATATCTCTGTGTCCTCTGTGTACTGGTGGCTAATAAGTGGGCACCAAAATACCACATTGGCATTTTGTTTCCTCTCTGATGTGAAAAATACTTCCACATCAGTCAATAGCTACAAATAATAGCTAACCAAAATGCTAATTATATCAACCAGTTATATATTTCGGGGGTCTGTTGGCATTGAACTTGCTGTAACTTGTTATAGTTCAGGTCACAAACAGGCTTTAACCTGAACGCTGATTGCGGATAGCTGGGCGCTCTTTTTTTCATTGACTTCGCCCTGTTTTCTGTTGTAAAAATAATTATCGTCTTAGATAGACAGAAAGGCAAATTTTACCTTAACTGGCTTATCGGCAGGGCAGGTTAGGAACTTTAAATAAATTTTTTAAGCTATGGAAGCAACCCTTGAAAATACTAAGCGGATAGCATCGGATCTGGTGCGGCATCTGTCGCCGGTATCAGTGGTTTTATTTGGGTCTGTAGCAAAAGCCAACGTGGGCAATGATGTTGATCTGTTAATCGTTACGGAAGATGAACCGGATAATGAAACGCGCAGCTTAGTCAGCCGCTCTTTGAAACCATATTATGAGAACTATTCGATTGATTATCTTTTGGCCTCGGCACAGCGGGTTAAGGAATTGCTCCGGGGCGGGGAACCATTTCTAAGGGTAATACAACGGGAAGGGAAGACCCTGTATATGAAGGATTTTGTAGAGAAATGGATCCAGGATGCGAAGGAGGACTACGGCTCCGCGGTTGCCCTTTTGAGACTGGGATATTACAAGACCGCCTGTTTTCATGCCCACCAGTCAGTAGAGAAACATATTAAGGCCCAACTTTTAAAGGAAGGATGGGACCTGGAAAAAATACACAGCATAAGAAGACTGATAAATTATGCCAGACAGTATGGTATCTCTTTCGACATAAAGGATGAAGATATCTCGTTTTTGGACAGTATCTACACGGGCAGATACCCGGCCAGTTCCGGGCTGCTGCCTTATGGAGACCCAACAGAGGAAGACGCTAAAAGGGCGGTAAAGATCGCCTCAAGTGTCACAGGCTATGGAAATATTGCTTAGACGCTAATAGATAGTCCCCTCTCCCCTGGCGGGAGAGGGGGCATACTAATACTAATCCCTCCACGCTGGCAAAAAGGAGTCGTACCTGAGATGCCGGGAGCTGTAGAATTAAAAAGCGACATCTGGACCTATCAGGAATATCTCGAACTCCCTCCGGATGGCAAGGTCTATCAGATAATAAGGGGAGAATTATATATGGTCCCGGCGCCTGCCACCTATCATCAGGAAGTAGCGATAAATCTGACCTTAATTATCTGGAACTATGTAAAAAAGACCGGCTGGGGAAAGATTTATAATGCCCCGATAGATGTAATTTTTACTTCTACTGATATCGTACAGCCTGATATTGTGGGCATTTCTAAAGATCGATTCGGTATAGTAAAAGAAAACGGCGTCTTTGGAGCGCCGGACTTTGTAGCAGAGATTCTTTCGCCTTCCACCCTTTCTATAGACACGAAACTGAAAAAGGCCCTTTATGAGAGACACGGGGTCTTTGAATACTGGTTGGTCTATCCGGAGGAAAAAAAGGTGGAGTCTTTTCTCCTCCGGCAGGGGAGCTATACCGGGCCGAAGGCTTATCTCAGGGATGAGGAGGCCGAGGTGACCTCCATCCCCGGCCTGAAGGTAGATCTGAAGGAGGTATTTTAAACGTAACCGTGCGCCTCACCGCAAAGGCGCAAAGCACGCAAAGTAAGGCTAACACAGAACCGTTTAACGCTAATGGATAGTCCCCTCTCCCCTGGCGGGTCGGGGTGAGGGGGTATAAATACTAACTAACCACTACCCGCTAATCGCTAAACGCTAAACGCTATATTCAAGGAGGTAGGGATTATGGATACAAGAGCAAGACTTAGAATTTCTAAAGGAAAGGAGGTGTATAGAATGAAAAAGGCATTAATTTGTTTACTGTCTATGGCCTTTGTGTTGGCCATGGGGGGTATGGCCTTGGCAGCGGTATCTGGTCCATGTGTTAATTGCCATACCATGCACAATAGCCAGGGTGGAGATGAAGTCAATGGCGATGGCCCGTTTGGCGCGTTGGTGAACAATACCTGTCTGGGTTGCCATACGACAACGGGGTCGGATCCCCTAGCGGGAGGATTTCCGTATGTCAAGGGAAGTGGTTTTTCAGACAATAACTGTCTTGCTGGTGGTTTCTTCCCCTATGCCGGTACTGACGGTGACGCTAACCTAGGAAGGGCCCATTCCCTTGTAGCCGACAATCCAACAGCCGGGAAGGCAACACCGCCGGGATACGATCAGACCTGGTACAAAGGTGAAACCAACGGTCTCACCTGCGCTGGCACTAGCGGCTGCCATGGTTCTCAGACGGTAGATGACGAGATGGGCGCCATCAAAGGCGGTCACCACAGCCCAACCGTGTACCGTATCCTTTGGAATTATAACAGTGGAGCGCCGGTCGGTATTGCAGGAGTAGGGGCGCCAGATTACGAAAAGGCGCTGATTGCAGGTACGTCGGCACCTTCTGGATCATACGGACGTTCTGCTGCTACTAAAGCCCGCAACATCTACAAGGCTGGCACGACCGATGATACTGTCAGTAGACTCTGCGCTAACTGCCACGGGCAGTTCCACAGCGATGTGGGAAGCGCCTCGCCCTGGCATCGACACCCCACAGATGTTAAGTTGCCAGAGGATTGGACCGTGCAACTAGATACGCTGGAAACCGACGTTGATGCCAAGTATAATCCATTCGGTTTTGACGCATTGGATACTACAGGTAAGAAGTATGTTACCTGCTTATCATGCCACCGGGCCCATGGAACTGAGAATAAAGATCTCCTGAGATTTGCTTATCTTTCGGGGGATACAGGGACTGCGGATATCCAGTCAGCCGGTACTGGATTGCACTATGGCTGTCTTGGTTGCCATAACAAGCAGAGATAGTAACTGGATATAGGGTGTGGGTTTCTGACCCACACCCTGTTTTGTTAATATTTTTTGAGGCATAACCACCCTCTCCGTTAAATGTTCTCATGGAGACCAACTATGGCATGGAAGCGTAGATCAATGGTCTTAAGCAGGCTAAGCATTTTTTTATTATCCATTTTCCTGTTTTCCATTTTCTATGTTCTTGCCTTTTCCACCCCTGTCTTAGCCAAAGTCACCGGCGAATGCGTAAATTGCCACACCATGCACAACAGCCAGGGCGGCACGCCCATGCCTGGAGTTGGCAACATACCGGAAACCGGTCCATTTTCTGCTCTGACACGTGGAACCTGTGTGGGCTGCCATTCCAATACGGAAAGCGCTACCATTAAGACCATCGGTTCCTCAAAGATCCCGGTAGTCTTTAATACCGTCCAGCCGGAAAATGAACTGGCCGGCGGGAATTTTTATTGGGTGGTAAACAAGGGCGAAGAATACGGCCATAATGTCCTGACCATACCAGGGATGCCACCTAATATAAAGTTAACCAAAGCCCCGGGTATACCGTCTTCTGCGGATAGCGCAGATTGCGGTGGCTGCCACTGGAGGATAGATGACTGCACGAGTTGTCACAAGCCTGCCCATCATGCTGACGATTCCGCAACTGTAGTAGGTCAAACAGGCGGTTGGTATAGATTTCTAAAATCCGGTTCCCATAAGCACGATGGTGGCGGAGTAGAGGGGATCGAGGATCCCGACTGGGAACGCGCCGATTTGGTAAGTAGTACTAAACATAATGAATACCAGGGGGCAACCACTTCGGCCACGAGTGGCGATGATTCCTCTATGAGTGATTACTGCGCTGGTTGCCATCAACATTTTCACGGAACTACGTATGTTGGCACATCGAGCCCGTGGTTTTTGCACCCGGCTCATTATGCCCTACCTGCCGATACAAATAAAGAATACCGCCTTTACAACACCCAGGATGGCACAAACATAGGCCCTTATAATCCTCAGGCTCCTGTGGCTCGCCCTGTTTTGACAGGGTACACCGGTCCTTCGAGCACTGTCACCCCCGGCACAGACCAGGTCTTTTGTCTGTCGTGCCACCGTCCCCACGGGACCCCCTATAAAGACATCCTGCGCTGGGATTATGACGGCATGATTGCCGGTACTACAGGAACCACGGCTCGAACCGGCTGCTTTATCTGTCATACCAGTAAGGATGGAGTATAGTACCGTATAGCGGTTAGCGTTTAGGGCAACAGCGTTTAGTTTGGATTTGACGGGTGGAGTCTTTTGTCTTTAGATACAGGCAGAAGCCATTGCCATAAGAAACGCAGACGGATTATATATTGATCTGATCTCAAGTTTGGCCTAATTTTACCGCTCAGGAATTTGTCTTTTTTATCGGCATGAAGGGATTAGCCACCTCAACAAAGGGTTTTTGGCTTGCCGATATATCTTGACAAAAACACTTCTGTTCGTTAAAAAAGTGGCAAATGAATCAGGTTCAAACTCAAAAGGCAAGTTCTCTTCACGAGGCGACGGTCTGTCGCGATCGTCTAAAACATATCATTTTTAACAAGTCATTTCAGTATAGCACGCAAAAAGAATTTAAGCTCTCCTCCGGGGCCTACAGCCATTACTATTTCAATTGCAAACGAACGACTCTTGATCCGGAAGGCATGCATTATATCGGCCACTTGTTCTTCGAACGATTACACGGCCAGGGTATAAAGGGAGTTGGGGGGCTGACCCTAGGAGCCGATCCCATAGCCAACGCTGTAGCCATTATATCCTACCAGAAGGGGCAACCGATTAACCCGTTTGTAGTGAGAAAGGAGTTGAAAGATCACGGCATCATTAATTGGATAGAAGGTAACGTAGATCCCGGCGATTCAGTAGCCATTGTGGATGACGTGATTACTACCGGTAACTCCACCATCCAAGCCGTCCAGCGGGCGACAGATTCCGGCCTGATGGTTAAAAAAATATTGATATTGGTTGACCGGGAGGAGGGGGGAAGGAACATATTCAGGAATACGCACCTGATACCCAGGTGGAGATATTATTTACTCGGTCAGAGTTTATGGAATTATACGGCAAGCAAATCCCGTCCCGGAAAGGCGCTCATGAACAAAAAAGAATTGTCTTATAATGAGATTGAAAAACTCGTTCGACTTTGCGAATCAAAAATCAACAAAGGAGAGACCTGTAAACATGGATAATCTTCTTACTCTCTCCTGTACAACGGCAATCTTGGCCTTAATCTCTTCCAACCAGGACTCTCCTTTTTTCATCTCTAAGTTCTTTGATGAAGGGTAAAATATCTTGATATTTGTTGTCCAAGGTCACTTCATAAAGGATTCTATCTGCAAGATCGTTTTCATAAATGCATACACCTTCTCTTACAGCGTGATAGGCGAAGCTTAGAGAAGCGCCGTTCAGGATGACCACATCAACTGGTCTTTGGATCTTCTTGCTTATCTCAGCGCCTAATAGTTCGGCTTCCTGAAGCGCTCTAAAAGGGTCCTCCTTATAAAACCTTTCGTTGAAGACAAAAGCAATATCTATATCTGATTTTGCCTTTTCTGTGCCTTTGGCAAAGGAGCCAAATAAATAGACAGCCCTTATCAAATCACGCTTCAGATCTATAAGCTCCTGCATAACCTTTTTTAATCTCTCCACTGTAAACATCCGCACCCTATCCGTATTAATCTCTGTGGGTCTAATTCTCCGAAGCCCTTGCTTCGTCATTTCCGCCCCTGCTTTCGCAGGAGCGATATTACAGATACTCCGTTCGCCTAAAATATCTCAATCCCCATCTGCCGGAAATCTTCGTCAAATGTAAATGCCTTGGGGAGCCTTAGGTTTCGTTTTTATCTCCAGGCTCTTTGCAACTGCTTGCTCATGACACTGATCGCCTTTATCATTAAGCGCTAGCCAGGTCGAGGTATCTACGAAGAGTCTCATTTACTTTTTCCCGTAAAGATACTTATCATGATTAATAGAAAGATCCTTATCCTTTGAACTGCTGGCACCGATCATGTTCCATAGTGGATCCTTCTCCCAGTCTCTTCTCCTTTTTTTCTTGAGGCTCTCTGAAACAGCTTTCCGCACTATATCGGCAATGGTGGTATTTTCTTCATTAGCCTTTCTCTTAAGTTTGCTAAGCATATCGTTGGGGAAGTACATTTGTGTCCTTTTTAATGGGGGCATGATCACCTCTGATAAATTTAAGTAATGTATATAATATACATCGTAAAAAGCATTGTCAACTTACAAATTCTCAGCCGCGGTTTATGAATTGACGAGGCTGTCCCCTTGTGATAACATAACAACACATTATGTAAGCATGGAGATATTAAGCATGATAAGAACGCAGGTCCAGTTGACCGAGAAACAAGCAGAGCTTCTTAAGAGGCTGGCTGCACAAAAGGATGTCTCCATGGCCGAGGTTATTCGCCAGGGTATAGATACCCTTTTCAAGGAGGATCTGGGTCCGGTAACAGAAGAGAGGAAAAAACGTGCCCTCGGAGTAGTGGGTAAATTCCGTTCGGGGGGCCCGGATATATCTGAGCAACACGATGAATATCTGGCCGAGGCATACAAATGTATAAGGCCCTAACAGAAATTGCCGAACGGTTTGATTGTATTCTCATTTATCTTTTCGGCTCTCAGGCAGACATGGGAAGGAGATGCCTCGAAGGCGAAGACGTAACGCCGGATGCCTTTTCTGACCTGGACGTGGCTGTGACTTTCAGGGAGCCTCCAAACCGGGCCATTGAGATTTATGGGGATATATACAAGGAAATTTCAAAGATTTTTGAACCGTTTACTATAGACCTCGTATTCATGCATGAGGTGAGCCCATTATTCCAGTACGAGATAATCAAGGGTGCGCGGATATATCGGGAAGACGAGCAACTGGCAGACGAATTTGAAGAAAACGTCATGAAACAGGCCGAGGATTTGCTGTTTAAGAAACGGATTTTTGACCACGAGGTTATGGAGGCCATAGAGGATGGTTATATCGAATTTGAATACAGCCCGAATCCTTGAACTCCTGAGATTTATAGAGGCATGTCTTAAAGAATTGAGGCCTTTTTCCGGGCTGGCCATCGAGGACTTCCTATCCGACAGAAAAAATCCTCCGTTTGTGGAAAGTTATCTTAGAAGGAGTCTGGAGGCGGTCTTTGATATTGGCAGACATATTCTGGCCAAGACATACGGGTCTAAGGAGCTGGAATACAAAACCATAGCCAAGGAACTCGGAGAGAAGGGAGTTATTACCAAAAAACTTTCTGATACCCTTTACGTTATGGCCGGATACAGGAATCGTATGGTACATTTTTATAGGGAAGTCACCTCTGAAGAACTGCATCACCTGGTGGTCAATAATCTAAAGGATTTTGATAGGTTCGCCGCAGAGATAGTGGCTTTTATCAGGGCTTATGAAAAGAAGAAGGAAGAATAGGAAATAGTTCATTACCTCCAACCCGTAGCGTCCTTATTGAGGCTGAATAGTAGTTATATATCTGAACCCGCCGTTTTCCACCTTTAGTATCACTGCCTGCTTGATGGTCTCCCGGCCTTTTATAGCGATCTTTCCGGTTACCCCTTCAAAGTTGGTTGTCCTGGACAGGGCGTCCTTTATCTTTTCGGGATGGGCAGAACGGGCCCTTTCAACGGCATCGAGCAGAAAATTATAACTGTCATGGGAAAGGGCGCTCACGGAGTCCGGAGCATCCTTATTTGTCTCACGAAATTTTTTTACGAATAGTTGACCGCGTTTGGTGGTAACCCCTTTTTCATCGAAGTGTGTGGTAAAATACAGCCCTTCCACCGCCTTCCCGCCGATCTTTATCAATTCATCGGCCTGCGCGGCATCTCCGGAGACTATAATCGAGGCAATCCCCAGTTCGCGGGCCTGCCGGGCGATAAGGGCGTCTTCCATAAAATAACCGGGGACATAGATAATATCGGGCCGCATACCGCTTATACCGCTTAACTGCGCCGTGAAATCAAGGTCGCCGCTTTGATAAGCCGTCTTGATAACGATCTTTCCGCCCCTTTTAGTAAATTCCCGCATGAAAAAATTAGACAAGCCCACTGAATAATCCTGGCTGATGTCTATCATTACTGCAGCCGTGCGGGCCTTGAGATGTTCACGGGCAAACTTTGCGGCCACGTAGCCCTGAAAGGGGTCTGAAAAGCAGACCCGGAAGATATACCGGCGGTTCTGTGTTACCAGGGGATTGGTAGCCCATGGGGTAACCATGGGGATCTTTGCCTTCTCTGCTATGGGGGCGCCGGAGAGGGTGTTGGAGCTGGTAAGCTCGCCGATTATAGCCACGGCCCTCTCTTTTTCGATGAGCCGCGAGACGGCATTGGCCGCCTCCACTTTATCGCTTTTATCATCAACCAGTATGAGCTGGACCGGTCGTCCGAGTACGGTTGGCCGCTCTTTGTGCACCATCTGCAGCCCTTTCCAGGCCACCTGTCCATAGACCGCGGCCGGCCCGGTCATGGGCAGATAGACGCCGATACGTATTGGCTCAGCCGCTATGGTAGTGGAGGGCGTAATGGAGACGACAAATACCATAAACAACATCAGACACCGCATAAGACATTTTACCATGATTAGAAGAACACTCCTTATTTCAAAGCCGTTCAAGTGTATTTACGCACCCCTAAAGGGTGCGGCTACATCATTGCGGCACAATTTCTTGAGGGACATTCATAGCACAAACCTTATGCCGGGACAAGACCTATATCACGCCCTGATCCACCGCCTATTTTAGTACGAGTTAGCTCTTGACCGTAAATACACTATGGTTGCCGTGCAGCGTGATTTCAAATCCGAAATCCGAAGCACGAATCTCGAAACAATATCGAATCACCAAAATTCAAATCCAAAACAATCGGCGCTGCTGCCGTTTGGAACATTGGGAATTTGGACATTTGAATTTGTTTCGGATTTCGATATTTGATATTCGGATTTGACCCCGGCTGCCTAGTAATCGGATCTCGCCAATTGCCCTTTGTAAACATTTTGATGGTGAATCCGGGTCAAGATGGTCTTGCAAACAGGCGCGCGCCCAGGACACCTATTTCATATAATATGATGAGTGGGACGGCCAACATGATCTGGGAGATGATGTCCGGCGGAGTAAGTACGGCGGCTATAATGAAGACAATGAGGATGTAATATTTACGCCTGGCCCGCAATTGTTCGTAAGTGAGGATATTCATTTTTGCTAAAAACACCAGGAAGAAAGGTATTTCAAAGGCCAGGCCAAAGGCCAGGAGTGCCTTGGAGGCAAAGGCCAGATAGCTCTTTATGGTAATAAGCGGCTTCATAGACGGCGTGGCAAAACCCAGAAGAAAATTGAGAGCCAGAGGCAATATCACAAAATAGCCGAAAAGAGCCCCTCCGAAAAACAAAAATATAGATGACCCGATAAAGATGAAGGTATGTCTTCGTTCATTATTATGTAATCCTGGCGATACGAATTTCCATATCTGGTGGACAATGACCGGGAAGGCGATGATGAGGCCCATTATCAGAGAGATTTTAAAATAGGAGACAAAGGCTTCGGGCAGGCCGGTATAAATAAGTTTGTTACCCCGACCCATGGCCTTGAGGAGCGGAGCAGCAAGGATGACAAATATCCTTTCGGCCAGGGCGTAAGATATGAGAAATCCGATGCTGATTGCTGAAAAGGATATGATGAGCCGGTTGCGTAGTTCTTTAAGGTGGGCAGTAAAAGGCAGCCTGAAGTCAGCCATGGAGGGGATCCTTGGGGCCTTCACCTTCTCCTTCGGCCAGGGTATCTGAAGAATCAGAGGCTTTTTCTGGTTTTTTAGTTGTTTCCGTCTCTAAATTATGGGGAGGGTTGTCTATTACTGGCGGGCCTCCAGCGGTGTCCAGATCATCTGCGTTAAAGCTCTCTTTGAACTCAGAAGAGGCTCTTTTGAATTCGGCCAGGCCTCGGGCCAGAGAGCGGGCCAGATCAGGCAATTTTTGCGGACCGATAACAATGAGCGCCACGATCAAGATCAGGATAAGCTCTGAGATACCGATACCAAACATGCAGCAACTCTAAAACTTTTTAGTCTATGCGTCAAGTAAACGATTATATGAATGTCATTAGTCAATAGTCATTAGTCATCGGTAAAAGTTGATCGATCTTCCATAGTTAACATGACCGATGACTAATGACCAGTGACGTTGCCTATAGTTTTAAGCCATTGACAACCGTACCTATTTCCCCTATCATACCGGCCATGGTAAAAGCATCACCGCAAAGAAGCAAAGCACACAGAGATAGAAAAATTTCGAATTTCGAATTTCGAATTTCGAATTTAATATGTGTCTTCTGCGCCGTCTGCGTCTCTGTGGTTACCCTCTTTACGGCCTGCGCCACAGCGCCCCGGTACCAATACTCACGCGGCATAACTCGTGATACAAAAGGTATCCCTCCCACTCAGCGGCCTTATGAGATCTTTGGTGAGGTCTATTATCCTATACCTTCAGCAGATGGTTTCGCCGAAGAAGGCATAGCCTCCTGGTACGGCCCGGATTTCCACGGCAATTGCACCTCCTGCGGCGAGATATATGATATGTATGAATTTACCGCGGCCCACAAGCTCCTGCCCATGCACACCTATGTGCGCGTCCTCAATCTCGAAAATAACCAGGAAACTGTGGTGCGTATAAATGACCGCGGCCCTTTCGTAAAAGGACGTGTTATAGACCTAAGCCTGGCGGCGGCCAGAGAGATCGGGATGCACAATAACGGCACGGCCTTTGTGCGCGTAGAGGCCCTCGGAGCGCCGACGGAGGTCTCTGAAAATGGACGGCGGGTTAAGCGGTTCGTCCAGACCGTGGACTACCGGGCAGGCAATTTTTGGATACAGGTTGGCGCCTTTACGAGCAAGGACAATGCTGACCGCATGCGGGCCACCTTAAACAGAAACTATGGCCAGGTCGATATCGAGGCCCATAACCGTGGAGATGCCCTGTTTTATCGCGTCCAGGTCTTTGCCTCCACCAACCTGGATAAGGCCAGGGATATTCAGCGGCAATTTGAAAGCAATGGCTTCCCGGGCGCCTTCTTAGTGGCGAGATAATAATTGCTGTAACTATTCAGCCACAGATTCACACAGATGAACGCAAATAGGTTTAAATACAAAGAAATCACAGATATTATTCTTACCCTTGACCCTGCACATGAAGCTCAATTAATCAATTACTTGAAGGCAACAAATATTGAAGTTGGCTTATTATTGAATTTTGGCAGAAAACCAGAATTCAAAAGATTTGTATATGATAATAAAAGAAAAAATATCAGTGATGATCAGCGTAGATCGGCGGCTGAGTAGTTACTAATTGCTTAGGATTTTGGCATTTGAAGACTGTCTGCATTGTTGGTCCGGCAAAGAGCGGGAAGACGCTTCTTATTGAAAGGCTCATTCCAGAGTTAAATCGCTTTGGGTTAAGGGTAGCGACGGTAAAGCATACACATCACCGCAATATTTCTCTAGACATCCCCGGGAAAGATACCTACCGATACAGGCAGGCCGGGGCAGAGACTATAGTTTTGGCTTCACCAGATAGTTTTTCTATACTTACTGAAGAGAATGGGACCTTTGGCCTAAAGGAAGTGGTCTCCGCACTGCCTGAGAAGTTAGATATTATCCTCGTCGAGGGCTTTAAACAGGAGGGGTTCCCAAAGATAGAGATTGTACCTGACGATATGGCCCCTTTATTTGTCAATGATCCCTTATTGCTGGCCCTGGTTTCCAGCAATACTTTTCCTGCAGCAAAAGTCCCGTGCTTTAAGCCCACGGACATTGTGGGCATAGTGGAATTATTGACATGGCAAAGTTCAAAGCCCAAAGTTTAAAGTTCAAAGTTTAAAGTTCAAAGTTTAAAGTTCAGGGTTAAAAAACCGTGAACGTGGAACTCGGAACCGTGAACTTCTTTGGTTGCGGCTATGCCGCGCTGTGTGCTCTGCATCTAGATCCTTCTCTCCAGCATATCCCGGTAATCAGCCAGATTGCACCCGCAGTCTGGTGCAGGACAATACCTCATTCCCATCCATGCATCTCCTTTTTCCTGTTGCGAAATACAGTTGAGATCGAGGAGCTGATCCACACCGGTTACAATCATTCCGGCGTAGATGCGCACCCAGACATTGGCCCAGCGGTTGGCATCATAGCGCCTGAAATTGACGTCCCAACCGAAATTGCGCGCATACTTGGAATAGACCAGGCCGGCAATATGCTTGGGATGCCAGCCGATAGCCATCAGCGCCCTGACTATTGTACGCAGGTTGGTAGGTTGAAGAAGTAAAGGGTTAGGGCAATGAAGCGGCTGGGCTACACAGGGCGGGATAGAGCTTAAGTCAAAACGATCATAACCCTGGAACCAGCCGGATGCGTTATCCTGCTGGCCAGCGTCGTATTCCAGATGAAAGGCATAGAGACGGGATTCTTTGTATTCACGAATCAACCTGACCATGCCCTCCGGTTGATCAGGAATATACGTAGCGACCCTTTTTGCCCATCGAGCGACTTTCTCGGCGCTTGTCCGTATGTCCAGAACTCTGGTCAGAGGAAGTTCTGCATCCCGCAGTCTTCTGGGAACAGAAAACAGGGAACCTACACGCCTGGCTACAATATCACCAAGGACGTCCCCTCTTAACATGTGCTTGGAGTAGGCAGAAAATGGACACCGAATACTCCGGGTGTGGAGGGGATTAGTGTAGAGGGAAAGGTCCAGGGATATGGCCTCACGCTTCTCGTTACCACAGACCACATCTCCTACTACTACGGGAATAGGGGGTGTGCAGGCGGATACCTCTGTCAGGATCCGGTGGCAAAGAAATTCAAACAACTTGCCCATGGCATCAAAGGCCCTGGCATCTTCTTCCGGCACCGGCCGTCCTCTTTTAGGCGAGGGGTGGCTATAGTCATATTTCAGCGTCTCTTCCACATGCCCCAGGGATGCCAGGCTGCCCAAAACAGGCTTATCCTTGCTGACGAGTACGTCAAAATTATAGCCCTGACCGGTAATAACAGCCAGGGGTGCGAGTCCATAAGACTTAAAGACATCTAAAATACCCTGATACACCGGCTCCATGAGCCCAAAGGTCCGCTTCGGGGCGAGATAGGGCTCTCCCGGAAATGACTTGGAAAAATACTCGACATCGAGAACGCCGAGGGCATTTTCCCGATCCCATATTGAGCGGTGGATGTCGAGGCCGTTATCCAGGGTCCAACCCAGCCCGAAAGGCTTCATGGAGGCATGATCGCGGTGATTTGTCTCGAGGAGTCTGTGTCCGTAGGCAGATATGTACTCTGTGGTAGCAGCACAGAGCAGTTCCTTTAACTCTATGGAATCGGCCAGAGGGCGGGAAAGATCAATACACGTAGTCAGGTCAGTAAGCAGCTCAGGAGGGACACCTAAAAATTCCAGTATACGTGTCAAGATAGCTGGATTACGGTAGTAATGTACAATATCCATGGTCGAGACCTATCAGTATCTGGGCGCATTTTTTCTATTTATCTTCCCACAGATACGCATACCTTCGTGTGTCTTCCGCAATGCGGCGGGCCTTTTTCACAATATCGTCGTATATAAGCCGGGCCGCTTCCAGCATCTCTATGTAATTCCGCTGATAGATTTCGAGCATAATGAGTACATCCTGCCGTCGTTCTATGTTGTAACGAAGGAGGCGGTTGATGACCTTGGGCAGGTTCATCTCCACCTGTGGATGGTAAGCATATACAGGCTCATCCAGCCTCAGTTTATGCAAAAACGGGCTTTCTCCCGGACGAAGACCGGGTATCTCATGAGTAAGGTGCTTCCAGCATCCGCCCAGGTGATAGAGGAAGATATCGCCGTCAGACAGCCCAGCCTCGGCGGTAAAGATATGTTCTATGGCATAATCGAGATAGTCACTGCATGATGCCTCTAAGATACGAAAGTTGGGGATAAGATGTTCAAATCTGACCTTGTTTTCCAATATCAGGGCGCGGGAACGCCAGAAGTGGGAGACGTCAAAGCAGATTTTAAGATTGGGAAGAAACTCCCGGCAGGTCTTGAAGATGCTGACCATCTCTTCCGGTGTGGCCGGGAACTTCGGGAATTCAAGGTTTTCTATAATGGGAATAAAGCTAAACCCGGATTGCTTATAAAAATCCGCCCAGCCCTGAAAAGCCTTTAAAGCCACGGCAATCTGTTCGCTGCGATTCCAGTCCCAGTAATCCTTGCTTTGCGCCAGATGAAATACAAAATAGTCGGCAGATATAAGGTGCGCAAACAGCATGCCTTGTTGGGTGCTCTCTATCGTCTCCAATTTTTTGTGGATATCCTCAGAAAGGATGTCCATATCACGTATGGACTGGTGCACCCCAAAGATGTGGCCCGGTCGGCGCATGGCCTCAATAATGCTTGCATAAGGCTCTCCGGTCGCCCCCTGTTCCGCTGCCCGACCCAGCTTGAGCCATCTGTTATCCTCATCCGCTACATAAGAGAAATCCCCTTTTTTCTTAAGCCAGGGCATTTCCGGCTGTAATTCAAAAAAAAGTTTTTCTGTTTCAAATTTATCCTGGTAGCGCTGAAAGAATTCCGAGAGATCCTCGGGAAGCCGCATAGTCTCCCGATGGTAGAACCCGGCGTCGCTTAGGGCCAGGCCCACTTTGATACGAGGGAGATTTTTGGGTACGTTTTGGGTTATCATCTGAAAAACTCTGGCTAAAACTCCTCCCGAAGCAACTTGCGCACGTTTTTTGGAAAATGATCGAGACCCTCCTGCTTTATTAGCTGCTTGAGTTCAGAGTCGCTCCTGTTAGTCTGCCAGAACTGGTTGAGTTTTTCCGCTTTTCCCAATTCGCCCAGGATCTTCAGGTACAGGAGCCTGGCCGTCCCATGCATGAAATGCATACGCTTTATGTATTGATACGCCTCGGCATATTGCCCTTGTCCGGCGCGATTCCGGGCCAGATGATAGAAGACAAGGTCATCATGGCCAAGGTCTAAAGCCAGCTCCAGGGCGGCAAACTCCTTGTCCGGCCGTTCAATTTCCCGGTAGCGGTCAGCTATATCCAGGTAGTCTTGAATCGTTCCTTCATCTTTCCGAATCCGTTCCAGGGCTGGCATCAATTCCTCCAAGACCTCATGCTCCTCCTCGCCATCAAAAAGAGTCTTATAGACCAAGAGTTCCGTGCGCATAGTTCACCTCATCCAGGACAAGATTCGAACTTATAATTTTATTTTGTAACTACTCAGGTTCAAAGTTCCAAGGTTCACGGTTCAAGGTTAGAGAGTGACGAAAAATATGAAAAGCGCAAAGTAGCCAACCGTGAACCTGACAACCTGAGTAGTTACTTTATTTTTAGCATGGAATGAATATAAAGGAAAGGGACTTTAGATTTGACGGCTTCGTAAAAAGTCCATTTGCTGCGTTGCGCGGCATCCTTTGTCACTGCGGCGTAGCTATAAGTACGCCTCATTCCTCAGGATTTGCGCGCCTTGCAACTGGAGCTTTTTACTGTGCCGTCCAAACTTTGAATTTTTACGAGTTCGTCAGATTTGAGCTTTCAAATTTGAAATTTGAGATTTAAGGGAATGGAGGCGGCGACCGGATTTGAACCGGTGAATAACGGTTTTGCAGACCGCTGCCTTGGCCACTTGGCTACGCCGCCGGGAGGGTCTCATGTTTCGAGTTTGGGATTTATTTCTAACACATGGGTGGGGGTTTGACAAGGGAAAAGTAGGTGAACAGCCACGGGGAAAGGCCGGTGGGATGATTAGGGTTGAAAAATAAAAGGGGGTCACCTATAATGCATCTGATCTTCTGGCAGGTTTAGTGGAGGCAGAGAAGTTTATGTACTGGCCGGATATAGTTATACTCGCAATCATAGCTTTTTTTACCATCAAAAGTGCGATTCGCGGCATTATAAGAGAAATTTCTTCGGTTGTAGCCCTGTTAGCCGGTTTTGTTCTGGCCAGCGCTTACTATATAAGGCTGGGAAATCTTCTCTCCGGGCTGATTACAAACGCCGGTATTAGGCATCTGTTAAGTTTCGTAGGCATCTTCCTCCTGGTCTATCTGGTATTCATCCTGCTCGGTGTGGCCGGTAAAAAGATAATGAAGGTCTCATTATTGGGCTGGTTTGACCGTACAGCCGGTGCTCTCCTGGGGGTTGTCAAGGGGACGTTTATCGTCTGCGTGATATTGATACTAATTACCGTCTTTCTTCCCCCAAAGGGCCCCTTTATACAAAAATCGAAATCATATAAGTACCTGAAACATCCTATGGAGATAATGCTTTGCCTGGTTCCCCATACCCTGAAGGAAAGCTTTCGTGAAAAGCAACAGGCCTTGTTTAAGTCATTCGATACCAAAGAAAAACAAGAAAAAGGGGATAAAAGATAATCCGCTAACCAATAAGAAATAACCTGCTCATCCCCAATGCGTGATAATAGAAAAATCAAAAAAAATTTTTTCAGATTAGTCCAGATCATGGATCGGCTCCGTGCCCCGGAAGGCTGCCCCTGGGACAGGAAACAATCCGTAGAGACAGTAAAAAACTACCTCCTGGAAGAGACTTATGAAGTGGTAGCGGCTGTTGAGGACAATAACCCCGGCCAAGTTTGTGAAGAACTGGGCGATCTACTCTTTCTTATCATATTCTTATCTTTGATGTATGAAGAACCAGAAGCCTTTAATATAAATGATGTGATGGAATCTGTTTCAGCCAAGATAATCCGGCGGCATCCCCATGTATTTGGCGCTGAAAGGGTGGCCGGTGCTGAAGAAGTCAGAGACCGGTGGCATAAGATCAAGCGGGAGGAGGCTAGACAACGAGGCGAGGAGGGGTCATTTTTTGCTTCGGTGCCCCGTAATCTCCCCGCATTGCTTCGCGCCCAGCGTATCGGCGCCCGGGCTGCCCGGACCGGTTTTGACTGGGAGAATGCGGGCAGCGTCTGGGAAAAACTGGATGAAGAACTGTCGGAGCTAAAAGAGGCCTGCAATAGAAATAACCCGACGCACATCAGCGATGAAATGGGCGATGTCCTCTTTACCCTTGTTAACTTAAGCAGACATCTCCATATAAATGCGGAAGAGGCCTTGCGGCTTACGGTAGATAGATTTATCAGGCGATTTGATGAGATGCGGAGCACACTGGAAAAAGATGGCCGACCGCTGGAAGAATTCACCCTGGAGGAGATGGACGCCGTCTGGGAAAAAGTTAAAGATAGCGTATAGCGGGTAGCGATTAGCGTGTAGCGAGTGGTATGATCACTATACCCTAAACGCTATTCGCTAAACGCTATCTTCTTGGCCCAAACAGGGCCGTGCCAATACGTACTATGGTAGCCCCTTCCTCTATGGCTACCTCAAAATCCCCGGTCATACCCATAGAGAGCTCTTCAAGGCGAATGTTGGGAATCTTCCTGGATTGGGTCTCCTCTTCTAGCTCCTCAAGACGGCGGAAATAAGGCCGCGCCTTTTCCGGATCGGCAAAGAAAGGGGGCATAGTCATAAGCCCGCGCACAGAAAGATTTGGCAGCACGGCTACTTTCTCCAGAAAAGGCAAAAGGGCATCCGGTGCAAGCCCACCCTTGTTTTCTTCTCCACTTAAATTGACTTCGATGAGGACGGGCATGATCCGGGGAACGGCCGCCGCCCGCCGGTTAAGCTCTATAGCCAGGTCTTCGTTATCCAGAGAGTGGATGAGGTCAAAAAGCCGGACTGCATACTTGGCCTTGTTGGTCTGCAGGCGGCCGATGAAATGCCAGGATACCCCGGGGCCGACCTCTTCGATCTTGGCCCGGGCCTCCTGGACATAATTTTCTCCGAAAACTTTAAGTCCGTAAGAAATAGCCTCCCTTATCCTGGCCACCGGCACAGCCTTGGTAGCCGCCAGCAGCTTAACCGTAGATGGGTCACGCCCGGCCCGGTCGGCCGCCTCAGAAATCCTCTTTTGGACAGCGTCAATGTTTTCCGAAAGCATATCTTCCCCTGAATTCGCAGCAAGATGCTGCTCCTACGGCGGCGAGCAGGCTAAAGGCGATCCGTAGGAGCACCTTCCAGGTGCGATATCGTGCCAAAGGTACACCCTGTACGCTAAACGCTACCCTGGGCCGGATTATACCCACAGCCTGCATGGCCTCGATTACTTCAGATAAAGGCAGCCCGACCACGTTGGTATAAGATCCCGCTATTTTCTCTACCATGAAGGCGCCGATACCCTGGACGGCGTAGGCTCCGGCCTTGTCCATAGGTTCTCCCGTGACTACATAACTTGTAACCTCGGCCATAGTCAATTTCTTTATCTTTACGCGACTCTGAACCGCCTTTTTATATGCCGCGCCTTTCTCGTGGTGCAACAGACAGAAGGCCGTGATAACCTCATGCCAGCGGCCAGAAAGGCGGCCTAGCATGGAAATCGCCTCTTTCTCAGTCTTTGGTTTGCCCAGGACTTCATGGCCTATAATGACAATAGTGTCCGCAGCCACCACCCAGCTCCGGGGATGGCTACCGGAGACCGCCCGGCCTTTGGCTTCCGCCATCTCCAGGACATAGCGGGCCGGGTCGCCATCGGTAAATGGAGGCTCCTCAAGGTGACTAACGGCCACCTTAAACTTAAGCCCTAACGTACACAAAAATTCCTGACGCCGGGGTGAACCTGAGGCCAGAATCAGAGGGGCGGCAGTTTGAAAAGGGCTTGCGCGTTTTCCCGTGTCCATTGGGCGACCTCTATAACCGAACATCCTTTAATATCAGCTAGCTTCCGGGCTACATGGACGACATAAGCCGGCTCATTTCGCTTGCCCCGATAGGGGACCGGCGCTAGAAATGGGGCGTCGGTTTCAATGAGCAAACGATCCATCGGGACATTTTTTACCACATCCCGCAAGATCGCAGCCTTGGGGAAAGTAACGACACCGGCGATGGAAATATGGAAACCCATATCCAGACACTTCCTGCCAAAGGTGTAATTACCTGAAAAACAGTGAAATACTCCGCCCACATCTTCTGCCTTTTCTTCCCTTAAGATACGGATGATCTCATCATGGGCATCGCGGTCATGGATAATCAGCGGCAATCTTAACTCCCTCGCCAGTTGTATCTGCTCTCTGAGACATATCTCTTGCTCTCGCCGCGGGGAGTATTCCTTGAAAAAATCAAGCCCGATCTCACCAACGGCCACCACGCACGGGCTTTTAGCCAGATGTCTTAGGCCATCATAGGTCTCGCTGGTTGCCCCTTTCGCATCATGGGGGTGTATGCCTGTAGCGGCGAATACGCCTTCATATTGTTCGGCAATAGCCACTGCCTGCCCTGAGCTGGGAAGATTAATGCCAATGGTAATTATCTGTCTGACCCGGGCCGCATGGGCCCTGGAGACTACCTGTGCCTGGTCTGAGGCAGAATCATACATGTCCAGGTGGGCGTGGGTGTCGATATACATGTGCTTAATCCCCCATGATCCGTAAGGCTACAATGCCCAGCTCGTATAGAGCATAAAGAGGCACGGCCATAAGCATCATGTTAAACACATCGGGCGTAGGGGTAGCGATAGCCGCCACAATAGTAACCATAAGAATAGCGTAGCGGCGATAGCGCTGAAAAAAGCTGGCGCCGCAGAGTCCTATCCTGGCACAGAAGACCATGCCTAAAGGCAATTCGAACATCGCCCCAAAGGCCAGAATAAAGACAAAACAGAAGGTAAGGAATCGATCGAGGGAGATGGCCGCCTTAACGTGCGCAGTCTGATAACCAAGCAAAAACTGAACACCAAAGGGAAGGGTAACAAAATAGCAAAAGGCGGCCCCGGCATAAAATAGAAGCATGCCTGTGAGCACGAACACCAGCCCTGTTTTCCTGGTTAGCCCAAATGGTGTCGCTACGGCGCGCCAGAGCATTACCATAATAAAGGGGACGAGCGCAAAGATACTGATGGCGAAGGAAAGTTTAATCAACGCCATAAAAGGCTCAGCGACTGAAAAAAAGGCCAGTTCTTGATGGAGATGGTTCTGGAGGGCGGCTAGTATCCGGCCGGAGAGAAAGTAAGCGCCGATGGTAGCAGCAACCAAGGCTGTAATTATCCATAGGATGCTGCGACGTAATCCAGTTAAAATTTGTAGTAACTTTTCTTGCTCCATCAGGCAAATGCCATTAGCACGGAGAATAAAGAAATTCTAAACAACACCAAATGACCAACCCCCAAAATTCTAAACAATTGAGCCTCTTGCAAAACTCCATTTTTTGTCATTCCCGCAACGCTTTTGAGCGGGAATCTGGTTTTATTCAAGTAAAAATCATATCCGTCCCCGAGTGCCTGTATCGGGGATAGAATCATTCGGGGATGACAGACATTTTTGCAAGAGCCTCAATTATGTTTTGATCATGTGGAATCTCCCGTAGGAGCACCTTCTAGGTGCGACCAGATTCAGTCGCAGCAAGCCGCCAGGTCGGCCGAGGACGGATGCTGCTCCTACGGACGGTATTCAAGGTAAAATTCACATTTCCAAATCAGGATTCCGGATTTTTAGTAATTATGTCCTCGGCGACCGGGCTTATTTGTATTAAAGGCGCTTACGAATAAAGTTGACGGCGTTTTTAAATAATATGAGCCCCTGGCCTTCCTCAGGCAGTTTCTCCCGTGTCCAGCGAGGATGGTTAGTATAATGCAGATAGGCCTCAGGATGGGGCATAAGCCCGAAGAGTCTCCCTGTAGGATTGCAAATACCGGCGATGGCATCTGTGGAACCGTTAGGATTCCAGGGGTACTCCATGGTCGGCTCATCACCCCCTGCCTGCGTATATTGGAGAACCACCAACCCTTCCGCATGTAATCTTTCTAATACAGAGGCATCACGGGTAATGAATTTTCCCTCGCCATGCCGTACCGGTAAGTAGAAGTGGTCAACGCCCTTTGTAAGCACGCAGGGAGAATGGTTATTCACCCGTAGGTAGGTCCAGCGATCTTCAAAGCGGCCGGAGTCATTATAGGTCAACGTTACCTCTCGTTCCGTATAGCGGCCTTCAAAGCCAGGCAGGAGGCCCAGTTTGACCATCAACTGAAAACCATTGCAAACGCCGAAGACGAGTTTGCCGGCATTAATAAAACGAAGCAACTGTTCCAGAAGGCGCTCTCCGCTGCCCCGGACTGTAGCATAGCGAAAACGATTGGCGCCAGCCTGGGCGGCACCGAGATCGTCTCCATCCAGGAAACCGCCGGGTAGATTCAAAAAGTGGTAGTCATCAAGGCGCTTGACACCATAAATAAGATCGCTGATATGAACTATGTCTACTTCGTCCGCACCGGCCAGGCGGCAGGCATGGGCCATTTCCATCTCACAATTTGTGCCATTGCCGGAAATAACAATAGAACGCACTTTTTTTACCATCTGCCCTCCAAAGCGAGGCCATTATAGTCCAAGAGGGTAAAAAATCAAGCTATTCAAACTTCCCAAATCTACCGCTTTCCTTTTAGTTCACCGCAGAGCGCGGAGGGCGCGGAGAAAAAATATTCAACTTCTCCCCTCCGGCTCTGCGGCCTGTATTCTGTTTTAATTTTAAGCCGCAGCGTCAGGCTGACAGCTATCAGCCATCAGCGGCCAACTTCCAGGTGGCGTATGAAATCTCAAATCTCTACGAGGAGGACATGGATGTAACGCGGGTCCATGGGGGTGTGAATATCAAGAAATCCCATGTCTTCTTCTATGCGTTCATGGCAGGCTTCAAGATAGCGGGTAATACGTCCCTGCTCCTCGGGTGTCGGAGAAAAATGCGGCTCCAGCAGGATCTTTTCCATCTCTTCTTTTATGCCTGGGTAGAGCTTTCGTCTCTTTTCTTTGCTGCCTCCAGCCCAAAGCTTGGGGAAAAAGGCATGAAGTTCCTCAACCGTAAGGGGCCAAAGACGCGGGGTATTATTTAATAGCTTCTGGGCCACGATAGTAAATAGCATTGTGCCCCACGTGAGGTCTATGGCCATCTGAATATTGCATGCGGCCAGAGGAAGACCCTTTATCAGGCCATAATCGGTAAAACGTTCTTTCATCAACCGGCCGATGAGTTCTGCCTCTTCCAGCCTCTCCCTGGTCTCCTCCACCTCGCGTAGTATGCCAAAGTCACGATAATCATCGTCCCTACCCATTCTATCTTCGCCAAAGGGGTCGTAATAAAGCGGATGCCTCCGTAACACCCCGGCCAGAAGCGAACGCCAGGGTTCATCTGCCGGAGAAAGTTCCTTCTCCACATATCCCTTATCGATCATAGATACGGCCTTCTTCTTCAAGGCTATAGCCTGCGCATAGCCAAAGCGGAAGATTTCCGTTAGAGGTATGGCTTGAAGGATTTTCCGGGCCCGTTCGGGTTGCCCTTGGCCGAGGTACTCCAGGCCGATATTAAAGTAGCGGGAGGCCTTCTGGATCCCCCTCTTAATATCCTTCATCTCGTCGAATTCAAGGACATCTGCCATAACAACATGGTTGCATACATGGGCCCACTCGCGCTTGACGCGGTCTAGAAGCTCTTGATCACTTATGAGTTCAAGGACCTTTAGTACAAAAGAGGGTCGTTCGGAAACAGACAGTGGATATACAGGCGCCGGAGCCATTGACTCAATATCGGATTCGATCAGAGATGAAGGTACAACCGGCTTTACCTGGGAGGGATCGGGTATAGAAGGCGGTTTGTATATATCCAGGGCCTCATGAAAGGTGGGGACACCATGCTCTGCCAGTCTGGCCTGCCGCCATTTATAGGCATCCTCTTCACTCTCCACTTCAACGTCCCAGATTATCGATTCCATGAGATCAAAGTAAAGCTTTGGATTTATCTCTCGGGCAATCTCTACAATCCTACCCAACGTGTCCTGAACGCCTGGCTTCTTAAAGCGAATAAAGTAATAATTATCCACGGTAAAGGGTGGGAAGGCGTCAATCTCTTCAAGCCTATCTTCCTCCATGCCGACCTTAAAGGCGCTAGCAAAATGTTTAAACAGACTCACCAGGAGGGCAAATTCCACGGTATTAAGCCACGCGGCTACCTTGTCCTCGCTGCAGGCAAAGAGGAGGCGCAGCCACTCAAAAATCTTCTCAGGTCTAAGGCGGTCCTTTTGCCACCAATCAATATCCAGGATAAGGTGCAGTTGCTCAGAGGTGGTCAGACTAATGAGCGGAAGGGCATCTGTGGCTCCTATCTCTTTTATCGTAAAAAATAACTCTTCCGGCGGAAAAAGGGCCACGACCTCTTCTGGATGGCTTGTCAGTAATACCAGGGCCTGTCTTTCCTTTCCGGAAGCACGCATTATGAACTCAACCCGCTCCGGTAAAGGTAACCGATCCAGAAAACGGCTTGCTTCACGGGCCTCCAGCCTTAGCAAATCACCCGGTGATCTTCCTGTATATGAATTCTCTTCCATAGAACCTAAATTCTGCACTCAGAAACCACAAAGCGCACAGAGAAAATAAAAGCCATTTTTTTTCTTATCATCAATATATTTCTCAGTGTTTTCTGTGGCTTTTGCAGTAATATAGAAATGTGGGGCTTATAATTTCAATAGCTAACATCGAAGGCATTCTTGATAAGTTCAAACTGTGGCTGGCCACCTACAAATTGGATGGTCACCACGTCGAAGCGGGCTCGCTGGCTGAACAGCCCGTTCTTATTTATAAATGCCAGGGCCGTCCTGGACAACTGTCTTTTTTTGTGGGCAGTAATAGCCTCCTTGGGATCTCCATACCTGAGGGAGCCACGGGATTTAACCTCTATGAATACCAGCGCCCCATCTTCTTCCGCAATAATGTCTACCTCTCCCATGCTGTCCCGGTAGTTTCTGGCCAAAATAATATACCCGGCTTTTTTAAGAAATTTTATGGCTAAGTCCTCCCCCTTTTTGCCGGCGAGTATCTTATCCATGTGTCTTGTATTTTATATGAACCATTAATGAGCCATTGACGCACATTCGTTATTTTTATCCTTTGTTGTGGCCTTTGGCTATGGCAAATAAATCAAGGGATTGTATAGTGTCCGAAAGTGTATCAGCAGCCTGGTCAGAGATACTGACCACGTATTCTTTTACACCGCGAAAGCTCTGCCGATGTATTGGACAGCAGCCATGTTTCTTAATGGCCTGGCGGTGTTCTCTGGTACCATAGCCCTTGTTTCGGCCAAAGTTATACACCGGATATTGCTCATGGTACTTATCCATAAGTGCATCCCGATATACCTTGGCAATGATGGAGGCCGCGGCAATAGATACACTTCGGGAATCTCCCCGGGCTATGGTCTTTTGAGGGACGGCGGTGGGCATGGACACAATGCCATCCACTAAGAGATAATCCGGCCTGGGATTGAGCTGGGCCACGGCTATTTGCATAGCCTTAAGCGTGGCTTGAAGGATATTAATCTGATCGATTTCCTCTGCCTCTACGGCACCGATGCCTATAGATATAGCCTGGCTACGGATAAGATCATCACAACTGGCGCGCTGGCGGGCAGAAAGGACTTTAGAGTCATCTATCCCCGTAAACTCACCGGTAGGAGGCAGAATAACAGCGGCAGCCACCACCGGTCCTGCTAACGGTCCCCGTCCGACCTCATCTACCCCGGCTACAAACTTCATACCTTGAACGTGAAGTTTTCTCTCCCAAAATAGACGTCCGCCTCCTTCAAATTCGGGCGAGGCAATCTCCCACATAACTATACCTACCTCTTTTCCTTAATGCGAGCCGCCTTCCCGGACAATTTGCGGAGATAGTAAAGTTTTGCCCGACGTACTTTGCCGTGAGAGATGACCTCAATCCGATCAATACGGGGTGAATGTAAAAGGAAAGTCCTCTCTACGCCTACGCCATAGGAAACCTTCCTCACAGTAAAGGTAGTATCAGCCAGGCTACCGCGCATACGGATAACTATCCCCTCAAAGACCTGAATGCGCTCTTTTTCTTCGCCTTCTTTTATCTTAACGTGGATCTTTACTTTATCCCCTGGTCTAAAATCAGGCAGATCGCCCCGCATCTGTTCACGTTCAATCAGTTCCATTACATCCATAAGGTACCTCCCTATCCTCTGTCACCCAAAAATCTATCTACTATAATAGCCGCAGCGCTGCGCACAGAAAGGTGATTGTACTGTGCGCTTTTTTGCACCGGCCTTAAGACATAGTCGGCTTGTTCTATCACCTCTCCGGCTAATCCCCAAGCCGTGCCAAAGATCAACAATAGCGGGCGATCACCCGCTAACAGTCTCCGCGCCTCTTCTACACAAAGCACCGGCCCTCTTTCCTTGGCGCCGGTAGCCAGGACAACGGGTTCTTTACCGGTTCCGGCCTGAATACTTTCCCGGGCCTGTTCGATGGAATCGCTAACCCGTATCAAATTAAGGGCATCTACCCGGTCCTTATTGTACGCGCTGCCCCAGCCGAAAAGCCAATGGTCAAGTATCCGCCCTATAAAAACCTGTTGTTCTTTAACCGGGGTTATAACATGGAGGGCGCCCAGACTGTATGTCTTCGCCAGCCGTGCTAAATCATGTAAGTCTAAATTGGTTACGGCTGAGGCAATAACAGAGCCTTTTTTATTATACACAGGATAGTGGACAAGCGCTATGTCCACCCGAACCTTATTTTGCATCAGCCGGCCTTCGGTTTGCGCTCCCTTTCAATCTCTTCCAACAAGCGGCGATCCCCGTCAGACAGGTTAGCGGTCTTCAACATATCCGGCCTCTTGAGCAAAGTCTGCTTCAGGGCCTCTTTGCGGCGCCAGAGAGCGATCTTTTCATGATCCCCGGACAATAAAACAGACGGAACTTCCAACTCCTGCCATACTTGCGGCCTGGTGAACTGGGGATACTTCAGGAGGCCGTCCATAAAAGAATCTCTGGCCGCCGAATCCGGCGAACCCAGTACACCCGGCAACAGCCGGCTTGTCGATTCAATGAGCACCAGGGCAGCTAATTCGCCCCCGGAAAGGACATAGTCGCCGATAGATATCTCGTCATCTACAAAATGAAGAATCCGTTCATCAATGCCTTCATAACGCCCGCATATAATGAATAAGTGATTATATGTGCTCATTTCTCTGGCTACGGCTTGTGTATAAAGCCGACCCTGTGGGCTGAGCAAAACCACCCGTGTTCCGGCATCTTCAGCCTTCATGGCCTGGATGGCCTGGTAGATTGGCTCGGGCTTCATCACCATCCCTTCCCCACCGCCATAAGGACGATCATCCGTTACCTGATGTTTGTCTGTGGTGTAGTCCCGCAGATTTATAACTCTAACGGTGACCTTACCTTCCTTGACGGCTTTACCCAGAATACCCTCGGCCAGTACTGAAGATGGCAGTTGTGGGAATATGGTCAAGATATCAAATATCATTCATATTCAACAAACCTTCCAGCAGACGGATCGTCATGATCTTATTCGCCAGGTCTATATTAACCACTACGTCCTCGATAGCCGGGATAAGATATTCTTTCGATCCATTTTCGACCACATAAACGTCATTACTGTTGGTCGGGAAAATGGTCTTTATCTTTCCCAGGACAGACCCATCTTCTAATTGGACCGTCAGCCCTATAATCTGGTGCCAGTAGTATTCGTCAGCCGGTAACTCTCCAAGCCACTTCCTTGGACAATAGACCTCTGAATTGATAAATGACTCCGCCTTTGTGCGGGAATCCACTTCCGATAGACCAAGAAGGACGGCCCTCCCTTTCACGCCGACAGATTCCAACCTAAGCTCTTGAAGTCCACCTGTTTTATCTTTCAGCCAGACAGCGTTTAATGCCTTGAAGCTAGCGGGCGATTCGGTGTAAGGTAAGACCTTCAGCAGTCCCCTGACACCGTGAGCACCAACTACTTTTCCGATGAGGATGTAATCCTCATCCATTAGCCTGCTACTCAATGATCTCGAGGACTGACCTCTTCCTTAACTTAGTCGAGGCAGCGCTTAAGATAGTACGCATAGATCGGGCAGTACGTCCCTGTTTGCCAATAACCTTTCCCAGGTCCTCCTTGGCCACCTTCAATTCGATGACTGAAGTCTGCTCGCCTTCTATCTCATTAACTTCCACCGCATCCGGATTATCGACCAAAGCACGTGCAATATACCTGATCAATTCCTTCATCTCTCCAAACCTCCCTATCATTAGGCTCGCTCGACAATCATGCCCTACAAAAAATATTCTACACACTATCCGTTCAAAGTGGAAGTTATTTTTTTAACAATCCCCCGCTGATAAGTAAACTCCTTACTGTGTCTGTAGGCTTAGCTCCTTTCTGCAGCCAATCGGCCAACTTTTGCTCGTCCACCTGGATGACATGGGGCGTCTGCTTAGGATCGTAAGTGCCTATTTTATCAATAAATTTACCATCTCGCGGCGATTCTGAGTTTGCTACTACCAAACGATAAAAGGGGCTTTTTTTGTCCCCTCGCCGCGCCAATCGAATTTTAACTGCCATACTATCTTTTACCTCCCCGGTTGTTGGTTTTTACTATAACGAGAATAGGCGGCCTCGTAAAAAGTCCATTTGTCCGC
This sequence comes from Pseudomonadota bacterium, assembly GCA_011046395.1. Lineage (GTDB taxonomy): Bacteria > Desulfobacterota > QYQD01 > QYQD01 > QYQD01 > QYQD01. The sequence goes on along the minus strand of DSAQ01000108.1, from coordinate 1,620 downwards.
CGTGGCGGATCCGCCTGCGGCGGAGAGCTTTTTACTGTGCCGTCCAAACTCTGACTTTTACGAGATCATCAGAATAGATTTTGCACATTTCTTAATCCACCCTTTTTGAGCCTTTTCATCATCTTTTGCATGTGAACAAAATTTTTTAGCAACTTATTTACGTCCTGCACCGAGGTACCACTGCCTTGAGCGATGCGTCGCCTGCGGCTTCCATTTATGATTGTATAATTGCGTCGTTCCACCTTGGTCATGGAATTTATAATAGCCTCTATTCTGACTAACTCGCTCTCGTCCGGACGCAGTCCTTGCAATGATTTGATCTTGTTTAGACCAGGAATCATGCCGATAATTTGTTCCAGAGTCCCCATCTTTTTTATCTGCTGTAGTTGATCCCGGAAGTCCTCCAAGGTGAAAGACTCTTTCCTGATCTTTTTCTCGAGTTCTACGGCCTTCTTGGCATCAAAGGTGGCCTGGGCCTTTTCAATAAGAGTCAGGACATCGCCCATCCCCAGTATGCGGGAAGCCATGCGATCCGGATAGAAAGGCTCTAAAGCATCTAATTTCTCCCCCACACCAACAAATTTAATTGGCTTCTGAGTAACCGCTTTTATAGATAGCGCCGCTCCTCCGCGGGCATCACCATCCATTTTAGTGAGAATTATACCCGTTAGCCCCAGGGTCTGGTTAAACTTCTCGGCTATATTAACCGCATCCTGACCGGTCATGGCATCGGCTACCAGAATAATTTCTGAAGGATCGATAGCCGCCCCGATGCCCTTAAGCTCATCCATGAGTACCGTATCAATGTGCAGACGCCCCGCCGTATCTATGATGACGGTATCATAGGCCTTCTCCCTGGCCAGGGTCATCGCCCTTTGGCAAATATCCAGGGGCTTCATATCCGGCACAGACGGATAAGCGGGCATGTTCAAATCATTGGCCAATTTTTGCAACTGTTCGATAGCCGCCGGCCTATAGATATCGGCTGGTACCAGATAAGGACGCCTTCCCTTCCCCCGCAGGTGTAAAGCCAGCTTACCCGCCGTGGTAGTCTTGCCCGAACCTTGCAGGCCAACCAGCATGATAGACACCGGCCATTTCCCTGAAAAACTGACATCTTGTCTCTGCCCACCCATTAGGGCGGTCAATTCCTCGTGAACTATCTTAATAAGTTGCTGTCCCGGAGTAAGACTATCTAATACCTCCTGTCCGATAGCTCGTTCCTGAACTGTATTGACAAAATCTTTAACGACTTTATAGTTTACATCAGCCTCTAAGAGGGCAAGGCGTACTTCACGCAGGCCGTCCTGGATATTTTGCTCTGTTAATTTGCCGTACCCCCGAAGCTTTTTGAAAATGAGGTCGAGGCGTTCAGTTAAGTTTTCAAACAAAACACTACTCCCTGACTTTTTGAAACATAAAGAAGTATTTATAAAATTTCTTTTGACAACCGTCAAGCAAATTATATTTAATAATTCCTTAATAATAGTAAGCCCGAATTTTAACGATCAAAAATAAAAAAACATTGCTAACTAGAATAAACTTATTATACTTTTTGTTTTATATTTTTTATATAATGCTAATTACGTACCAAAAATCATGTTCGTCAGCTTTTTAGGC
>DSAQ01000018.1 GCA_011046395.1 Pseudomonadota bacterium | reverse complement strand
TTAAATAGAAAATTGTAAAGCCTTTCGCGTTCTTCCGGTGTAATATCAAACAGCTCTACCCCAAAAGTATGATTAAATTGGGAATCATTTTCTTTCCGGTCATACCAACTTATCCGGCCTTGAAAACTGATCTTTCCACTGTTATCCGGCATCTCCAGGGTTAATTCCAATCTGCGATACGGGTGGTTGTTGACATCGTAAAAAAGGTGCAACCCGTTGATAATGACCGCGTTTACCTCAACGCGTGCCCCCGCCGGCGTCAAGTCGCATAACTTACCGGTAATACTACTGGTAACCGGCCTCAAAGGCGCGGTTTCTACAACACACAAGTGGACCGGCAAGCCAATGTCTAACCTTTTAAATTTCCTCTTCTCACTAAATATTATTCCCAATATTCCAATCACAAGCGCCCTGGAATCTATAAAATGGTTTTATCTGGCAACTCCAAACTTTCCTTATATTAATATCGGAAAAAAAATTAAATACTTAACAACAATCTTAAAGTTTTTTAAAAATCCTGATAGGTTAACAGGCTATGGCTCCTGGGCTTTGGGCTGGGATTCCCTGGTGGGGGCAAGGAATTGAATAAGAGATTCTATCGGTGTCAAACCATGTTCGGTACAGTAAGTCGTGGGCTCTGTTCCCGGAATAAAAAGTTCCATTTTCTTCTGAGGACAGGCCTCTGCCGCCAGAAGTCCCGTAGCTGGATCGATTTTCTGCATAATTAATGTCTCCGGCATTATAAACGGAGTAGGCGAGACATAACGTTTGGCTTTACACATGAACTCTGCCCATATCGGGGCACAGACAGCACCGCCGGTCAAGGCCTTTCCCATGCTCCGCGGTTGATCATACCCCACCCATAGACCTGCCGCTATCTCAGGGATATATCCTATAAACCAGGCATCGTTGCAATCATCTGTGGTTCCTGTCTTGCCCGCACAGACATCTTTAAAGCCATATACCCGGACATTTTTGCCAGTGCCGTAGTCCACTGCCCCTTTCAGCATATCGGTAATCAAATAAGCCACTTCCGGGCTTAGGCCCTGAGAGATACTTGGAGCCCCTTCAAAGACTACATTACCTCCACGGTCAGTAATTTTTAAGATGGCAAGCGGGCCTGGCACCTGGCCATGATTGGCAAGGGCGGCATAGGCATAGACTAATTCCTGCAGACTCACCTCGGAAGTCCCCAAGGCCAGGGATAGATTATATTCAAGCTGGCTCTTAACCCCCAGCCTTCCAGCTACATCCTGGACCGATGCAATGCCAATAGCCTCCAGTAACCTGATAGTAACGAGATTATTGGAATAGGCCAGGGCGTCACGCAGCGATTGGTGACCAAAGTATTTGTTGTCATAGTTGGATGGCTTCCACACCTTGCCCTTGTCGATATCGTATAATAAGGACTCGTCACTCCAGATCGAAGAAACCGGGAAGCCCTTTTCCAGGGCCGCCGCATAAATAAAAGGCTTAAAACTGGAACCCGGCTGACGCCTGGCGTAAAAAGCGCGGTTATACGGGCTGGTATGGAAATCCCGTCCACCAACTACCGCCTTTATGTGACCATTTCGTGGATCAATGGCCAAAAAAGCCCCTTGCAGGCCAGCGGCCTGGGAGCTTTTCCCTTCTACACGCTTCAATCCATCAGCCAACGCCTGCTCCGCTGACCTCTGGAGATCAAGATCGAGTGTAGTATAAATTTTATATCCACCAGTACGAATGACACCTTCTCTGAAACGGTCAATCAATTTTTGTCTGATATATTCGGAAAAATAAGATTTGCCTGGTTGATTTGCCACCGAGAGAGGGGATTTCAGCGCCCCGGAGGCCCTTTTCTTATCCAGAAAGCCGTGTTCAACCATCTTAGCCAATACAAGGTTGCGTCTTTGTTTAGAACGAGCCTTGGCGGCAAATGGATTAAAATTATTCGGTGACTTAGGGATACCGGCTAAAACTACACATTCTGCCAGAGAAAGGTCGCTGACATTTTTGTCAAAATAGAGGCGGGCGGCCTGTTGTACTCCCCAGGCCCCATTACCAAAATAGACATAATTAAAATACATCTCTAATATCTGTTTTTTCGAATACTTCTGTTCAAATTCCAGGGCCAGCATACCTTCCTTGAGTTTACGGGACATAGTCTTTTCGTTAGAAAGTAACATGTTTTTTACCAGTTGTTGGGTGATGGTAGAGCCCCCTTCTACCACCCTCCCCTCGATAATATTTTTAACCAGGGCCCGTCCTACACCGAGGACATCTACTCCATGATGGCTGTAAAAACGATGATCCTCAACAGCTACCAGGGCATTTTGCAAATCGATCGGAATCTGGTCTATCTTCACCATTTCTTTATGACCGGGAAGCAACCGGGTAATAAGCCTCTCTCTGGCATCGTATATCTTTACCGAAGAAAAATGCGCTCCCGGCCTTGTCCAGATTGTATCGGTCGGGTAGGGAGGTTCATCGGCATAGGCGTATGCTACTACAAAGATGAAAAATAGAAAAAATATGCCTTTGAGTGTAATTTTCATTTGGTACCCCAACCAATAATTTTTATACCCTATTGAAGTATAACATCACAACCTTATATTACATAAACTTAATGTCAAGGGCTTAAGTTCTTAATGCATTCATTGCACAAGAATCAGGTTGGGCGATACGGTCGCTCAGTGGTTCTGTGCTTTCGTTTGCTCCAGACATGTGCTAAATTTATCAGTTACAAGGATAGAGGTTATCGCACTGAAAACATTTACTTGTTGGCCCTTATCCATGGCCTTGGGAAATTTGAATTACCAAAAACTCGGCACAAATTCTGTTGAGGACCCATTTTTATTATAAATATTATTGAAATTTTTCACACAAATATAGGAAAATATATTAAGCTTTTATTAACTCGCAATCCGGGGTTATAACAATGGCCAGTTTTTCAAAATCTTCGATCAAGTATGTGTTATTCACTTTCGTCACCGTCTTGCTTGTTTCTATAAACCTGTCTTTGAGTCTTGCCGAACCTAAAGGGATACCTATATATATTGGTTCTGATGTCTGCAAGGGCTGTCATGAGAAGGAATACCGCAGTTTTATGATGTATGCAAGAAAGAGCAGGTCATTCGAGAGCATTGAGAGGGTCAAAAAAGGCCTAACTGAGGAAGAGATTAAAGGTTGCTATGACTGCCATGCTACCGGATATGGCAAACCAGGTGGTTTCATAAGTCCAGAAAAGACGCCCCACCTGAAACATGCGGGCTGTGAGGTATGTCACGGTCCGGGTGAGTTTCATGTGAAGACAAGGGATCCCTCTTATATAAAGAGGCGTTTCACCACAGAAGACTGCGAGGTCTGTCATACCGAGGAGAGGGTAAGGGCCTTCAGATATAAGCCCTTGATTCACGGGGGGGCACATTAAGGATGTTCGGTTTTTTAAGAAGGCATTTGAGTTACAAGATAATGGCGGCTATGGTGATCAGTATATTGCTGGTTCTGTTGGCCGAAATCTACATGCGAATTTACTTCGGCACTAAAGATAGGTTCGAGATAGTGGCTATAGTCGAGAGGGCGTTAATTAATTCAATCTATGCCGGCATAAGACATCCTATGTCGGTGGGAGACGCTGAGAGTATTATAAAAGAATTATCAGAGATAAGAGAAAAGACAGAAGGTGTCGAGGTATTTATCTGTGACCCCGGTCAAGAGATAACCTATTCTACACATCAGGATAAAGTAGGAACAAGGTTAGCAGATTCCATTTTCGATAAGGCTACCCTTGAGAGCCTAAACGAGACTTTAAAGACAGGGATTGAACTACCTGGACCACAAAAGCTACTTGAGGATGAGGTCGCCGGGAAAAGACATTTTGTCTTCATACTGCCTATCCAGAACGAAAAGGACTGCTATCACTGCCACGGCTCTTCCAGAAAAGTCCTCGGAGGCATAGTAGTAAGGACAGAGGGTGAGCGAGTCTATTCTCAAGTTGCCGCCCAGAGAAACCGGACTGTTGTCATAGCTATATTCACCATACCCCTTGCGGCCATCTTTATCTATCTGATGGTGACTAAATTGGTAAGACGCCCAGTGGAGAGTTTAGCTGAAAAGGCAAAGAGGTTTGCAGGGGGAGATATGTCTGTTTCCGTAGCTGTAAAGACAGAGGATGAGATTGGAGTCCTCGGCAGGACCTTCAACTATATGGTCGAAAGTGTCACCTCTTTCAGTAGAAGATTAGAGGAAGAGATAACAAGAAAAAGCGCCTTATTAGATGAAAGGACAAGGCTCATAACACTTTTAGAAAAGGCTAACCGGGATCTCAGGGAGCTGGACAAACTGAAATCCACTTTTTTAGCCAACATGTCTCACGAACTTCGCACTCCCATGAATGCTGTCATCGGCTATACAGACCTATTAATAGACGGGGTTGATGGTCCTATTAACGAAGAGCAGGAAAAGAGCCTCAAAAAGGTTGCTGCTAATGCCAGACATCTCCTACAAGTGATAAATGATGTCCTCGATATTTCAAAGATAGAGTCAGGGAAGGTAAAATTAGAGCTAAAAGAGTTAGACCTGAAATGGCTCATAGAGTCTGTCATTCCTACCTTTGAACCTCTTTTAAAACAAAAGGGCCTTTCTCTCGCTGTTAATATCGATGAGACGTTACCCTTGATCTATGGCGATGGGGATAGGATAAGACAAATTTTGATAAATCTCTTATCTAATGCCGTCAAGTTCACCCATAAAGGAGGAATCACCATAACCGCCAGGCCCTCTGAGCGTGGTATTGTGCCTGGGGAACCGCCCATATTTGCAGAGGTGTGTGTTGAAGATACAGGAATAGGGATAAAGGAGGAGGATATCGGCAGGGTCTTTGATAAGTTCGTCCAGGTTGATCTCACTACTGTCCGTGAGTACGAAGGCACTGGCCTCGGCCTCAGTATCGCCAGGGGACTGGTAGCATTACATAAAGGTGTAATCTGGACAACGAGTAAACATGGAGAGGGCAGCAAATTCTGTTTTGCCATTCCTTTGAAGAAAGAGATATTCGAAACTGCTGAACCGGTAACAGAGACAAGGATGGCCGAAGCCCTGGCCGATTATTTTGGAAGACCCGTTGAGACCTTTCTGAAGGAGCCACAGTATGCTGGCAAACCGATAAGATGCTGGGAATATGTGCGTTGTGGGCAGCCCAGTTGCCCTGCATATGGAAGTAAAGAAAGTAGATGCTGGTTAATCCTCGGGACCCATTGTGCGGGCATGAAAATAGCCGCCTATCCAGAAAAGGTAGATTTCTGTAAGGGCTGTGAGCTCATAGAAAGCATCGTGCTCGGGCCAGAAGAGGAATATAAGCCTGTGGAAGCTGAATCGCCAGAAGAAGTAGCTAAAAAGACTGTATTAGCTATAGATGATAATCCAGAGGCTATTGATATTGTAAGGAAATATTTAGGTGAGGAATACAGAGTAGTTGGCCTTCCCAGTGGCGAAAAGGCGGTGGAGAAGGCAAAGGAGATCAAACCCCTGGCCATTACCTTAGACATCCTGATGCCAAAAAAGGACGGATGGCAGGTGCTACGGGAGCTAAAAAATACCCCCGAAACCCAGGATATCCCGGTAATCGTACTTTCCATCGTGGATGACAAGAGATTGGGCTTCAGCCTTGGGGCGACTGAATATATTGTAAAACCAATAGGAAAGCAGGTTCTATTAAGGAAATTGAGAAACCTGGATAAGAGGGGGAAGATTAAACGAGTGCTTATAGTCGATAATGAGCCAGAGACGGTAAGATCAATCGGTACTGTCCTTAAAGAAGCAGAATATCAGGTAACAACTGCTTATAATAGTAGGGATGCCATCAAATCTGTACAGGATTTTAGACCTGACCTTGTCGTCTTAAATCTGACCATGCCGGAGGTGAGTAGTTTCGATGTGATTGAATACCTGAAGACAGAAAAAGGTGTAAAGGATATTCCCCTTATTGTCCTTACCCTCAAGCATCTAACTGAAAAAGAGATAGATAACCTGAATGGCAGGATACAGGGGATATTAAACAAGGGCGTGCTTACTAAAGAAGATCTGTTGAAAGAACTGAAGGATACTATTAGTAAAGTCAGCGAAGTGCAATGAGTACAGACCTCGTTGAGTGGTTGAGTGGTTGAGTGGTTGAGTGGTTGAGTGGTTAAGTGGTTAAATTCACGGGCATAGTTGTTATTAGCAAGAAAATTGGACATTCGCCATTTTGATATTTGTAACCCACTGAAAAAAGAGAATAATTTTCCAACTTAACCACTCAACCACTCAACTATTTGACTATCTCTGGAGTAAAGGAAGGAAAGATGGAAGAGTTAAAAAGTGGCTTGCCAAAAAAGATACTGATCGTTGACGATAATCAGGATAGCCGGGAACTGGTAGTGAAGATACTTAAGACCAGGGGTTATCAGACGATTGAGGCTGTTGATGGAGAGGAGGCATTACAAAAAGCAATAACAGAAAGACCAGACCTGATCTTGATGGATCGCTCACTCCCCAAGGTAGATGGTTATGAGGTCACGAGGAGGCTTAAGAGCCAGGAGGAATTTAAAGATATCCCTATAGTGGCCTTAACTGCCCATGCCATGAGGGGAGACAGAGAAAAGGCCCTTGAGGCGGGTTGTCAAGGATATATCTCAAAGCCTATTAATGTCCGTGAATTACCCGAACTGATAAGGTCTTATCTGAGAGGCAAGAGGGAGAGCATCTTAGGTGGAGAAGAAAAGTAAAATATTAATTGTAGATGACGCTGTAGACATGGTGGAACTTCTAAAAAAGAGGCTTCGCTTTGAAGGATATGACACAGCAAAGGCATACGACGGTGAAGAGGGTCTTAAACAGGTCGCTGAATACAATCCTGACTTAATTATCCTCGATGTCATGATGCCCAAATTAGATGGCTATGAGGTGTGCCGGAGGCTTAAGTCAGATGAAAATACAAAATATATCCCCATCCTTATGCTTACTGCGAAAGGCGAGGTAGAGGATAAGGTAAAAGGACTGGATATCGGAGCTAATGACTATTTAGCCAAGCCCTTCGATTATAAAGAACTTTCTGCAAGGGTTAGGTCATTAGTGGCCATAAAGGCAGCCAGAGAAAAATTGGTGGAAGAGGAAAAATCAAAAGCATTGGACCAAATGATGGAAGCGGTGGCACATGAGATAAGAAATCCCCTCACCTCTATCGGGGGTTTTGCACGCAGGGTTTATGAGAAGCTCCCTGAAGGTGACCCTAACAAAAAATATATGGAGATAATCATAAAAGATGTAGCCAGATTGGAAAATATGATAAGAGGGCTGGTCGAGTTAAAAATCACAACAATATCTTATAGAGAGCTCACAAATATCAATGATGTAATTATGGAAGCCCTAAAATTATTTGAACCGGACCTTGAAGATAAAGGCATAGAGGTAAAAATTGAGTTAGTCGATAATCCTCCCCTTATCTCTGTAGATAAAGAACAGATAAAAATGGCTCTCGCCAATCTTATCAAAAATTCTATCGAGGCCATGCAAGAGAAGCTTAAGATACTGAAGATTACCAGTCATATAAGCGACGGACGTATGGAGATACAAGTGTCTGATACCGGAAAGGGTATCCCAAAGGACAAAATCAAGAACATCTTTGACCCATTTTTTACCTCAAAGGTATACGGACCCGGGCTCGGCCTTACTTTCACACTAAAAATAATTCAGGAACACAGGGGAGCTATTTCTGTAGAGAGTGAACCCGGAAAAGGAACCACCCTTACGATAACTCTACCCTTGAAAAGACCCTGACTTTCCAGGGCCTATTCATCACATTATTTACCTCTTTGTTAACCTCAGGGTTCTTATCCTTGCTATTCCCTCCTGATAGCCGCAAAGGTCGAGGAAAGACGAAAAAGCGCCCCTGGCCTAAACCAGGGGCGCTCGCCGAAAGAGGAAACTTTAATAAACCAAATGGTGCCGAGACCCAGAATCGAACTGGGGACACCCGGATTTTCAGTCCGGTGCTCTACCGACTGAGCTATCTCGGCGGAAAGTGGACGCATATTATTTATCAGCAGGTAATTTGTCAAGGCTTTTTTGCCCATTTTTAGCCAGGCCATCACGTCGCAATCCAGGACTCTAACGGCCTGGAGATACTTGACAGAATGCCCCTAAAGTAATATAAGGCGATAGCTTAGATACATACGCAAACCTCGAGTGCCTGGGTGGCGGAATAGGTAGACGCAAGGGACTTAAAATCCCTCGGTGCTTGTCACCGTGCCGGTTCGATTCCGGCCCCAGGCACCATTTTTGTCCGGGAGAATGTACATTATGCCAAAAGGACTGCGCAATAAATTTATCTTTCTCTTCTTACTCATCCTATTAGCTGTATTTTTTACGCTCCCGTCTTTTAATAAGAATCTCCCCTCCTGGTGGAAAAAATACCTGGGTAGTGAAGGATTCAAGCTCGGGCTGGATCTTCAGGGTGGTATGCACCTCATACTCCGCGTGGATGTTGAGCAGGCTATTAATAACACCCTTGAATTCTCGGCACGCGACCTTAAGGAAGCGCTTCAGAAAAAAGAGATTACGGCCATGCAACTGCAAAGCAATAATCCGCAGCAAGTCATTTTTTCCCTGCCTAATAAGGAAGCAGAAACCCAGGCTAAAAAAATAATAGCGGATGAATTTCCGGATCTGGGAATAGTCTCCTCAAGTATCGACGGGGCATTTCCCCGGTTAACACTGGGCCTGAAAGATGCCGTCCTGAAAGACATCAGCGACAACACCGTGGACCGCAGCCTGGAGATTATACGCAACCGTATCGACCAATTCGGGGTAGCTGAACCGGTCATAGTCCGTCAGGGCGAAGACGAAATAGTAGTACAACTGCCGGGGGTCAAAGATCCGCAGAGGGCCCTGGCCTTAATTGGTCAAACCGCACTTCTGGAATTCAAGCTGGTTGACGACCAGACGCAGTTAGACCTCAACCGTCTGATGGATGAGGCCAGGCGTTCGGGCCGGCTAAGGGAGGGGTTCAGTCCAGCAGATCTTAACAACGCGCTGCGCCCGTTTATCCCCGCAGACAGAGAGGTTTATCTGGAAAAACGAGAACGCAAGGAAACCGGCACCGTAGAAAAGATACCTATCCTCGTCTGGAGCAAGACCATGATGACCGGTGATGCGATCAAAAATGCCCAGGTCAAGATTGGAGGAGATTATAACGAACTCTACGTGGCCTTAGAGCTGAATGACCGCGGGGCCCGTATCTTTGAAGAAATAACCGGCGCCAATGTAGGCAAACGGCTGGCCATCATCCTGGATGGGGTAGCCCGTTCAGCGCCGGTAATCCGGGAAAGGATCGCTGGAGGACATGCCCAGATCACCGGCTCTTTCACCTCGGAAGAGGCCCGTGATTTGGCCATAGTTCTCAAGGCCGGAGCGCTGCCGGCCCCGGTAAGGATCATTCAGAACGTAACCGTCGGTCCGTCTCTGGGGTTGGATTCTCTTCAAAAGGGGTTTATGTCGGGCATCGTAGGCACGATACTCGTTGTGATTTTCATGATCTTCTATTACCGCTTTTCGGGTATCCTGGCTAATATTGCTCTCATGTTGAACGTCCTGTTTCTTTTTGCTGCCCTCTCTTTATTTAATGCCACCCTTACCTTACCAGGCATCGCTGGCATTATCCTTGCTGTTGGTATGGCCCTCGATTCTAACATCCTTATATTCGAGCGTATGCGTGAAGAATTCGCCTTAGGAAAACCCCTCAAGGCAGGCATCGACGGTGGCTTTGACAAGGCATTCGGGACGATTATTGACTCCCACGTAACCACTCTGATTACGGCCTTTGCCCTCTTCCTCTTTGGCACCGGGCCGATCAAAGGCTTTGCGGTGACCCTGAGCGTGGGCGTGATATTCAATCTTTTCACGGCCTTATTTGGCACCAAAATCGTCTATGACTATCTGAATTTCAAACGCCTGCTTAAAAAACTAAATTTTGTCAGTTTCCTAAAAAAACCAAACCTTAATTTCATCGGCATGCGGCGTTATGCATTTATCCTGTCCGGTATTGTTGTTTTTCTGGGGGTGATAGCCTTTATTCAGATCTACCGGGGGCAGGCCAATCTAGGGGTTGATTTCGCCGGCGGGACAATGCTACAGCTCAAGGCCAAAGAACCTTTCGATCTTAACGAAGTACGGCAAATCCTTATCAAAAACAATCTCAAAGATTGTGAACTTCAACAGGTGACCGGGGAAAATATCCTCATGGTGCGGGTAAAAAGATCTGAAAACGTGGTGGGTAACGTCGCCGAAACTATCAGCAGCGTCCTTGCACGGGAGATGCCGCAGAAACAGTTTGCCCTGGAAAGCCGGGCAGAAATCGGCTCATCCGTCAGCAAGGTATTAAGGGGAAAGGCCCTTATCGCCATTGCCATATCCCTGGCCGGAATCATCGTCTATCTGGCCATACGCTTTGACCTCAAGTTTGGGGTGGCGGCAGCTATAGCTACGTTCCATGATGTCCTGGCCGTCCTGGGCATTTTTTATATCCTGGACAAGGAAATTACCCTGCTAATCGTTACGGCCCTCCTTACCCTGGCCGGTTATTCTTTGACTGACACAGTAGTCGTCTTTGACCGCATACGCGAAAATATGACAAAACAGGTCAAGATGTCCTTTGCAGATATTATCAATCTCAGTGTGAACGAAGTGTTGGCACGAACGATCATTACTACAGCCACCGTTTTTATTGTACTGGTGGCCCTTCTCAGCCTGGGCGGTGTAGTCATCCGTGATTTCGCACTGGCCCTCCTCATCGGCGTTATGGTGGGCACCTACTCCTCGGTATTCGTAGCCAGCCCTATTGTCTATATCTGGCGAGGGGAAGGCCTTGGCGCATCTACGAAAGGCAAGGCGCTCAAAGATAAGAAAAAATAAAGGCCGGCCATCCATATCAGGAATAGCCAGCCTTTACAGGAGCACGGCAGACAACGCAGCGGCCGTTAATCTCTAGTCGTGGAAATGTCTCAGTTTCTCCCTCCGGGTAGAATGACGCAGCCGGTTGAGCGCTTTTTTTTCGATCTGCCTTATACGTTCACGCGAGACGTTAAACCGCCTTCCAATCTCTTCAAGTGTATATTCAGCATCCTCCCCAATCCCAAATCTCAAACGGATGATCTTCTCCTCGCGAGGACTGAGAGTGCACAAAATACTCTTGACACTCTCCGACAGTTCCTGTTCTTTTACTGTATCATAAGGAGATAAGGATTTTTGATTTTCAATAAAATCTCCCAGCGTACTGTCTTCATCGCCTACCGGAGTCTCTAATGAAATCGGCTCCCGGGATGCTTCCAGAATAGCAATAATCTTATCCATGGGAAGAGCAGTCCTCTCCGCCAGCTCATAAGGTGTAGGATCTCTGCCCAATTCCTTGAGAAGAGCATAATAAACCTTAAAAAATTGGCTGCGTAACTCCAGGAAATGCACCGGCAGCCTTATAGTCCTCGTCTTGTCCAGGATAGCCCGGGTTATGGCCTGCCGTATCCACCAACTGGCGTACGTGCTGAATTTATTGCCCTTACTATAATCGAACCGGAAAACTGCCCGCATAAGACCCATGTTTCCCTCCTGGATAAGGTCAGCCAGGCTTAGTCCCTGGTACATATACTTCTTGGCAATGCTCACCACCAGACGGAGGTTAGCCCTGATCATTTCATCCTTGGCCTTCTCAATGGCTTCAATTTCTTTGGTTACACTGGCCAACAACTTCTTAATTTTTTTTGGGTCAGGGTACCGGGCGGCCAATTCTTTAACATTTTTGAGAAGGTAATTGAGATGCTGTTTTTTAGGTTTAAGCGAGGGGTCCCGTTCCTTCCAGGTGTTAATTCGCTCATGGATGGCCTTTAATTCTGGCTCCCTGCCACGGGTCTTGATCACTACCTGGAGAAGCACTTCGTAACCCGACTGAATAATGCGGCTCAACTCCTCCTCTCTTCCAGGTGTAAGCAAGGGGAACCGCCCCATCTCCCGCAAGTAGGTAGTCGTCACCTCAAATGGTTCTTCAAACTCCTCGGTTTCCTTTTCAACAAGTTCAGCTGCTTCCACCACTTCTTCCACCTGTTCCTTATCCCTGCCCTTCGGCCATTCAGCTTCGGCAGAATCAAGCCCCTCTACTGCAGGGGCTTCTTCAACCACCTCGATATCGTGCTTACTCAAAAATTCGAAAATCTCTTCAATCTCGTTGGGATCGTTGATCTCTGAAGGCAGTAGTTCGTTCAGATCCTCGTACATAATCTGCTCTTTTTTACCAACAGCTTTCAGTAATCTTGCTTTATCCAGTTTATCCATATTCGCGTATGGCTCACCAATTACTAAATCCATCAAAACAAAATATCCGGCAAAATTTACTTATTTATTTTATATTAAACTTTAACCACTTTCTGCCAGCTTGTAAAGCAATAAAATTATATAAAGTTTTGTAGCTTACCACCGAATTATATATTATGCAACTAAAAAATGGGCCATTAAACAGACGCTCCTCCTTCCGGCAACTGTTAGTTACGGATAATAGAGAAAAAAGCGGTAAAAACAAGGAAATATCCAGACAAGTAACTCAAATTACAAAAAACTCAACCGGTTGCTGTACAGAAAGATAAACATATCCATAGGATTTTCAACCCGGCCATTGCAATATTTCTTTAGACAATCCTATCCTTAGGGCAAAATCTTCAAAACTTTTTCGGAGGTCAGGCTCGGGTCTTGCGCATTCAGAACAAAAATCCAGAAAAAGATTCTGTGACCGCCAGAGATCTACCGAAATATTGAATATCCTGGCCACCTCTAGTACCTCATGCGCTGACGCCAATACCGGTTTGGGATCTAGTTTTCTGAGTTTTTCTAAAACTTCTTCTAATTTCAGGGTTAATATCCTATTAAGCTTTTCACGGTGCGGCTGATAATTCCAACTCCGGCCATGCTCCCATAGGGTGCTTATCTCCTGAAAAGTCCCTGCCGAAGGTAGTGCTTGTGCTGCCCGCACCAGCTGCCAGTCAAGGCCATTGGAGATGGCGACCAGCATCTGCCTGGGAATAGGGTAAGATAAACCTGCCAATGAGCGGATCGTACCTTCATCCTGCCTGGCCAGCCGTTCGAAAGTCTCATTATATTCTTCAAGGCGAGGCTTTAGGGCTATCTCGATCAGCCTGCGCCGTTCCTCAACAAAGATATCCTTCAATCGATAGGCCCTCTCCGGAAACTCTTTAATCATAACAGCATAAACGTCCCCGGGAGAACCGTCCTGGAAGTTTTTAAAAAGTTGCCTTTTAAGTCCCCCATATTCCTCAGGTGACTTGGATGGACGGAGGGCGCAGTGAAAATCAAGGCCGCCGAAATGAAGAACAGCATAGGTCATGTCCTTTTCTTCCAGAGTTAATTGGGAAGAGGCGGAAAGCCTGCCTACGGCCAGGTCGGACGAACCGCGTGAATCTACCTGTACATCATGACAGGTTATGTCAAAGCAGTAAATCTTATCCTGATCGATGCGCTCATGATAAATGGAACTTATGGCATAGTGCGCCAAAACCCTTTCCAGATCAACCGTGGCCGGTTTGATAATTTTCTCCCAAACTCCACGGCCATTTATGTATTCATGGGCATTACTCGGGGATTTTTCCAGAGATGTAACAAATTCATCTTCGAAGTCCTCCCCAAAAGCACGCGCTAACTGGATGGCGCGACAGGCGTATTTTAAAATCTGTGTCGTCTCAAGACCGCTAACTTCATCAAAAAACCAGCCACAACTGGTGAACATGAGCAAGGCATGCCGCTGCATTTCAAGTAGTTTGAGGGCGCTCACCTTAGATTCCTGACTCATCGCCTCCTTGCTTTGTTCCTTAAAAAATCTGTTTATTGATTCCAAACCGCGATCAAGGATAAGGTTAATATAGGCATTACGCGCGGCCCACGGACTATTAAAATACTCTGCACCTTTTAATTCAAAAAGCCGGTCAAGCCTCTCCTTAAGGCTATCCAATGCCAGGCGGAGAGGTGCCCGCCACCTCTGGTGCCACCCTGGATGCCCGGTATTACAGCCACAGTCCGCCCGCCAGCGCTCAACACCGTGGACACAACTCCATGATGAGTCTTCATGGATCATGACTTCCCACTGTGGAGGATACTGTTCAAGAAAACCGGCATAATTGATTATCTCTACACGGGGATCCTTGTGGATCTGGTTCAAGGCATAGGCCAGGGCCATATCCCCGAAGCGATGGTGATGGCCATAAGACTCACCATCAGTAGCGACATGGGCCAACTGAATATTGTCCTCTTCCCAGTCAAAGACAGAGAGAAACCGATTATAGAAGTTGTCACCATTATTCAATAACCCTTCAAAGGCCACGGAGTGAGCGATAGCGGCATGGTAAAAGAAAATGGTAATTTCTCTTCCTGATGGCAAACGGCAAAGATAGGGAACCCGAGTATCAATATTACCATTCAATGCCACCCACATCTTTTTGCCAAGCGGTCGGCATTGCTTGGCCTGCCGCGAAGCCAGTATGGTAAAATGGATGCCTTCAGCAGCCAAGGCTTCCAGTGTCGCGGTATCCACAGCCGTTTCCGCCAGCCACATCCCTTCCGGTTGGCGGCCAAAGCGGTATCGAAAGTCAGCTATGCCCCATTTAACCTGCGTCTCTTTATCTCTATCGCTGGCCAGCGGCATGATAAGGTGATTATAAACCTGGGCTATGGCATTCCCATGTCCGTTATGCCTCTCGCAACTGAGGCGATCACCTTCTATTATCCATCGCAGAGTCTCCGGGGCATATTCAGACATCCAGGAAAGAAGAGTCGGGCCAAAATTGAAGTTTATGAACTCGTAATTATTGACAATATTTATTATGTAGCCCTCATTATCAAGCATTCTCGATCGGCTGTTTGGGGCGTAGCACTCATGCGCTACGCGTTCATTCCAATCGTGGTAAGGGGAAGATGAATCCTGGATTTCAATGGCTTCCAGCCAAGGGTTTTCCCGGGGCGGCTGGTAAAAGTGACCGTGTATACAGATAAAACGTCTGGAGGAGTCTTTCTTCATTTTGGTCTCAGCGATTCTATCCCTTGACGGGATTTTACAGGAAGGATAGCACAAGGAATGTCCCCCTGGCAAGAAAAGCCTTATCCCAGGCAGTGAAGATATGATACATTACACACAGGAAATTATACCTTGAATTCCTACTGCAGAGGCCCTAAAATGAAACACACATCCGCCTCAGTCTGTTTACGATGATACAAGTAGCCAAGGCCGAAAAGTGTCGGAAGGTTGCCGGACGTGCTATAAGGCATACGGCATCTAAGATTGAAGCTTTCCGCTGCCCGCCAGGGTCGGCGTTCTCGTCTCCGCCTTAGGCGGAGGATCCGGATGGCAAGCAGCGGGGAATGCGCTCGCTATGCATGTTCAATCAACCACATTTCCCTTTACTACTCAGGCTTGAGGTTGTAATTTATAAGCACGAAAATCCTGCTTTTCGGAATGGAGAAGGATACCATGGGAAAGACGCTTTTAGTCATAGCCACGCGCAACAAAGGTAAGGTCGCTGAATTCCGGGAGATGTTTAAGGACTTCCCGGTGGAAATAAAGAGCCTGCTTGATTTCGGCTCTATCCCTCAGGCGGGAGAAGACGGCGAGACATTTGATGACAATGCCTATAACAAATCTTCCTTTACGGCTAAGATACTGGGTATTCCGGTGGTCGCGGAGGATTCGGGGCTTGTGGTCGAGGCCCTGGATGGCGCTCCCGGCGTTTATTCCGCCCGCTATGCCGGCGAAGATGCCACGGACGAAGAAAACATCGCCAAACTTTTAAAAGAAATGAAAGACAAAATAAACCGGGCCGCATATTTTGTCTCCGTCATCTCCGTAGCCGTACCTTCCGGCCCGGCCCTTACCTACGAAGGCCGCTGTGAAGGCCTCATTGCCGAAACCCCCTCCGGGAAAAATGGTTTTGGCTACGACCCCGTATTTTATTACCCGCCCCTGAAAAAGACCTTTGCCGAGATGTCAATCGAAGAGAAAAACGCGGTAAGCCACCGGGGCAAGGCCCTGGCCGAACTCAAACGGGAATTTGACAAGGCGCTTATCTGGATTAAACAAAGGCTGGCTGAAGTTAAAGCACCAGGTGGATCTCACAATCACGACCACTGAATTTATTACTGTGGGGTCTTTGTATTGGCCTGGAGGATTCTTCTTTTTGCTTGCTTTGGATAGAGAATACGCATAGAATATAATAAATTCGTAAAGTTGGAGGTCGTCTTGTGATCGACACCACCACCATCATCTTAGGGATTCTGGCCCTGGTAATCACTATATGGACCGTTTTTTTTGTGCTGATATTCCGGCAAGCCAAGCGCATGGCCGCAGCCCTGGAAAACTTTCTTGATAATATACAGAGAGACCTGGCGCCACTCATTACAAATTTAAGTAATGCCTCGCAGAAGATCTCGCAACTGTCGGAGAATGTAGATCAAAAGCTTAACCAGACCAATGACCTCTTTGCCGTCATAAAAGACACGAGCGAGGCAATGGCCACGGTCTCCCATCTTATCAAAGAAGGGGTGACCGCCACAACCACATACGTTAGAAGTGCGGCTGCCGGCTTCGGGGCCGTCTTCGAGTTCTTATCCAAACACATAGGCAAGGGAGGTGGCAAACATGGCGAGTGATGACAGCGGTTATAGCGCAGGGGCGGTAGTTCTTTCGTTCTTTATTGGCAGCTTGGTCGGTGCGGGCCTGGCGGTTCTTCTGGCTCCCGCTTCAGGGAGAGAAACGCGGGAAAAGATCAAGGGATGGGCCGACACCGGTAAAGACCGAATTGCCGGCCTCGGCGGAGAGCTGAAAGAGAAGGCCGCGCATGTTTTTGAACATGGCAAAGAATATTACGAACAAAGGAAACAGATATTGTCTTCGGCCATTGAAGCTGGTAAGGAGGCCATGGAAAAGGAAAAGTCGAGGCTTTCTGCGACAGAATCAGAGACTACTACCGCAACAGATTAGACGAAGGGCTCCGGCTTAGGCTCCATAAAGAGGGGGAGAGGGGAAACTAAATCTCCTGTTCCCCCCACTTCAGTTTGTTACGTAATATAGAGAAGTAACCTCTCGCCGGTGATTTTACTATGTGCAGCAGCCCCTTTGCCCGGCAGATATTCACAGTTATGGATTCACCCCGCCCCAACTCATAGTTAACCTGCCCGTCCAGGATCAGGTGTACATCCGGAGACTTGGCGGTTACTTTTACTTTTATATTTGCCGAATCAGGAAGTATGATCGGACGGCTGCTCAACATAAAGGGACAAATGGGCGTCATTATAATCAGCTTTAGTTCCGGATGGACGATAGGCCCTCCGGCCGAAAGGTTGTAGGCCGTCGAACCGGTGGGCGTGGAGATGATCAGGCCGTCACCCTCGTAGCTAGTGATAAGCTCGTCATCTTCCCAGACGGAAATCTTAATCATGTTGGAAAGTGCCCCCTTACTGATAACTATCTCATTCAGGGCGCTGCCGGTCCAGTGTCCGGAAGTTTCTGAAAATACCGTAGCATGGAGCATCATCCTTTTCCCCACGGTGAAATCACCGGCCAGAAACCGCTCCAGCATCGCGTAAAGGCGCTTATCATAGCTGACTTCGGTCAGAAAACCGAGGCCGCCCAGATTGACCCCCAACACCGGAATTCTTTTGTTACCAAGCACCCGGGCCGCTCTAAGCAGGGTCCCATCGCCTCCCAGGACGATTACGGCGTCCAGGTCAGGTTTAGAAATGTCAGTAAAAACCTCGACACCGTGTTGCCTAAGCCATTTTTTCAGACTGCGAGCTACTTGTTTTGGTTTTCTATCCTCTTTTATCACCAGACCTATCTTCCGCATGTATCACCTCAATATAACTGCTCAACTAATTTCTACCTATAACAAATGGCCTTATCCTCAGGCAAGCTAAAAATAGCACGTCTGCCCTGCTCCATTAGAAAGTTATTATCTGAAGGCTACTATCAAACTAACTGAAGTTTCCTGAGTTTTTAGGGAAACCCTGTGTTTCTGAGCGAAACTTGCTGGAGCAGGGGGGGGCACCCATTGAGGGCGAGCGGGAAGGGGAAAGCCAGCCCTTTAGTGGCTGGAAGGGGCAAGCATTCCCCACCTGCGAGCCCCGAAAGGGTCGCTGCGCAAGCCGTGAAGCAAAGAGACTAATGGGTTCACTTAAGAAATGCAAAATTAGCGATAAGATTATATTATTATGAAAATACTTCTTAAAGAACTCTGGAAACTCCAGTCAAAATAATATTCCAATATACCTGGTTTTTAAGGTATAAGATATTCTGTTTGTTGAGCACCATACAGTATTCATAAGGCATTAGGATCATTATGTACTTTCTGACCCGTTATTTTTTGTTAGCCTTTGTCGCTCTGGTAGTCCTGGCTTCCTGCTCTGAGCCGCCCCGAAAAGAGATAGAGGCGGCGGATAGGGCCTATAAAGCGGCCCTCAATGCCCGGGCTGAGATTTATGCCAGGGAGAGGCTTGGCTCAGCGCGAAAGGCCCTTGAGCGTGTCCAAACGGAGATAAGAGAGGGAAGGTATAAAGAGGCGAAAGAGGCTGCGCTCCTGGCCAGGGTCCGGGCTGAAGCAGCATTAAAGGCAGCCGAAGAGAATAAGGCCAAAGTGAAAAATCAGGCTGAAAAAGGATTGACTGAATTAAAAGTCAACTTAGACAAAGTAAGAAAGATGCTGGCCGGGGCATCTAATCTCCGGGACAAGCACAGAGACAGGTTTAATTATCGGCTGGAGGATATAGAACTGGCCCTGTCTGAGCCTGATTTTCAGATTAAAAGGGGTGGATACCCGGTGGTCTTGGAAGAGAGCCAGAGGTTGAACTCTGCCCTTTTGGGATTGGAGAAAGAAATTGAACTGGCTATAAAAAAGACCTCCATTCCAGATATTAAGGCCAAAAAGAAAAAGAGATTTAAAAAGTAGCTAATTTTACGAAGGTAATTTTGGCTGTGACCGGCCCTTTTTACGCCTGCGCCATGGCTGCTTCTTTGCGCTGCGTGTCGGCTTATAAAAAAGTCCTGTGGTAGATGGTGAAACTGATTTCTCTTCGGCCTCTGCCGCCAGCAAGAAGAGCCTTATGGCCTCAAGGGGATACCGGCGCGGCCTGATGCGCCGGGGAATCTGTCCGCTGGCCGCTATTTCTGAAAGGACAGGCTGCGCGGCAAGAAGGTGGGATGCGTTTTCCCGATCAGATCGTTTAATATCAAAGATTCCTAAGGCCGCGTGTACGGCCTGGCGTATATCTTCTGTAAACCAGGGGTTGGGGGGGGAAGCTGATGGTGACCAGGCCAGGCCGGATGCACGGAACCAGGGGAGTAGAAAAAGGGCAAACATAAAGGCCTGGCTAACCGGCGTACCCTCGAAACAAAGCCTGTCCAGTCTGCGAAGGAGCGCCAGGAGGAAAGGGGTTAATTTCTCCGCTTCTTTCTTAAGCACCGGTTCGTAAAAGGGAAAGAGGGAGAAAAAGAAGCCGGTTTTTATCATTAAGTCCACACATGCGGCAGCACTGCCGCCGGTGAAATCCCTGAGCCATTCATCACGTATTCTCGATACCGGACAGAGCCAGATCCTGTCCCTGTGCCTCTCTATGGCCCGACAGGTATTTTCTTCTATGGTAAAGCCGGTGCGAGTTGCATGCCGTATGGCGCGCATCATGCGGACCGGATCCCTAAGAAACCGGGACTCCGGTTCTCCGATGACCCGGACGATCCCGTGTTTGAGGTCTTCTACCCCGCCCACATAGTCCAGCACCGAAAAATCGGCGATATTATAGAAAAGGGCGTTTATAGTCAAATCGCGGCGTAAGGCGTCTTCCCCCGGCGTTCCATAAGTATTATTATCCTGTAGGGCCTCATCGGCAGGGTCAAATTCTGAACGGCATCGAAAGGTCGAAACCTCTACCACCTTAGCTCCTTTAAAGAATACCTGTACCAGCCGGAATCGGCGTCCGATAAGGCGACTGTTACGGAATAGTTCTTTAATCTCGCTAGGCCGGGCATTAGTAGCCACGTCAAAGTCCTTGGGCTTTCGGCCCAGCAAAAGGTCCCGGACGCTTCCTCCCACCAGATAGGCCAGATAGCCATGGTTTTTTAGCTTATAAAGCACCCTTAAGGCATCCGGGTCAATGTCTTTGCGCGAAATGGGGTGCTCTGCCCTGGGGATGACTGCGACCGGGCGTTGTTGTGTTGTATTTCTGCCCCGGCCAATCACTACTCAGCCTTTCTTTCGTTGTATAAATCGGCCTTTGTTTCTTTCAAATGTCGCAGGTGCCGATGGACGTACCATACGACGGCGGCTACACCCACCAGGCCGATTACCACATCGAATTTATGGAAGTAGTCCCGCAGAGAAGGCCAGTTGTGTCCAAGTTGCAGTCCCACATAGGCCAATCCCAGGCACCAGGGGAGTGAGCCCAAAAAGGTGTATATAATGAAACGCCAGAAAGGCATGCGGGCTATCCCCGCGGGCAGGGAAATAAAGGTACGAATTACAGGCAAAAGACGGCTGAAAAAGATAGCCGCTTCTCCATAACGGCTGAACCATTGGTCGGCCATTTTGATGTCCCGGTGTGAGATAAGGATATAACGGCCGTATTTCTCTATCCAGGGCCGGCCGCCATAAATACCTGCCGTATAGGCCACAACCGAACCTATTACACAGCCCAAAGCACCCATGAAGCCTGCAATCCAAAGATTAAACTTCCCTGTTAAAATCAGATAGCCGGAGAAGGGCATGATGATTTCCGAGGGCAGAGGAATGCAGGCGCTCTCAATAGCCATGAGCCAGACAATACCCCCATAGCCTAAGACATTGATTGTATCAATAATAAACCGGCTTAAGATTTCAATCAGCTCAGCGATCATGATTATTTTCTTCCCAGCCGCATTCTCCGATGAGGCTTACAAAACGTACTCCACCCAGATCTTCTTCTCTGATCTTATCGCCCTCTTTTATAAGTCTTATAAGTGACTGGGACCAGCGGTCTCCCACCGGGATGACCAGCCTTCCCGGACTGGCCAGTTGGTCGATTAGAGGGGGAGGGATGGCCGGAGCGCCTGCCGTGACGATAATGGCATCAAAGGGGGCTTCTTCTTTCCAGCCCAGAGTCCCATCTGAAAATTTGATAATGACATTCCGATATCCCAGCGCATCAAGGGTCCGGCGGGCCCGGATGACCAGATTATTTATACGTTCTATGGAGTAAACCTTATAGGCCAACTCGGCCAGGATAGCAGCCTGGTAGCCTGATCCGGCGCCGATCTCCAGTACCCGTTCAGTGCCTTTTAGTTCCAGGGCCTCAGTCATTAAAGCCACTATGTAAGGTTGAGAGATAGTCTGTTTTTCACCAATAGGCAAAGGATAATCACTGTAGGCCTGGCTGTACAGGGCTTCTTCAATGAAGCAGTGGCGCGGCACCTTACGCATGGCCTCGATAACCCGCGGGTCTTTTATACCCCGGGCTATAATCTGAGTTTCCACCATCCTGTGGCGGGCCTTATCGTAATCTATAGGGATATCAAGGAGCATGATTTTACGCCTGGATTTAATCTGCACTTCTATCGAAAAAACCAGATATAAATCACTATACCTGGAAAAGACAACTGTGGAAGGGTTTGATCTGGCTGAGTTATGTAAACATTGCCCGATCCATGTAATCTATCACAGATTACCGCAGTTCTTCTTTCACCGTGTAATAACAATTAGAGGCCACTTCACCTGTAAATTCGATTTTGATTGTCTCTATCTCTTTCTTTGCTAATTTTTCTCCCAGATAGGGTATCTTACCCATGAGATCCTCTTTGACATTATAATAATGCCAGCATTCAGAACCGTCCGGCCGATTTTCTACGCTGTTCGGCTGGCCGAACAGCGCCAGGATATCCTTTTTGGTCGTTTCCCCCTTTTTAACCAGACAGGCGTCTGAGGCATAGTATTTTACCGGCGTACCGCTACACGCCGACAAAAGGGAAAGTACAACCATCAACGACAGATAGAAACCAAAATGCCTTCTCATATAACCCCTTATGCAAAAACTATTTTTAAGCAATTAATATATATAAGTTACAAAAAATGCAATTAGTTTCTGGACAGATAGTCCCGGCTGGTATTAACGAACTCTTGTGGGTAGAGACAGGCTGATCTTACACAGTCCGCAAAAAAAGGTGGCATTGGCAGTCTTTGTGATGTAAAAAACACATGAACTTAGCGCCCTTCGGGCGGACTTTTTGACAGGATTAACGGGATTTACATGATTTCTTTAGTTTTCTCATATCCTGATTATCCTGTATATCTTGTCAAAAAAAGGAAATTCCTATACTATTAAATTAAAGAAAGAATCATCCGGGAGGACCAAAGTGTTAGCTGAAAGAATCGGGAGAGACCAATTCGGCATATTGTGGCGGCAGATCATGACCAGCCTGTTAAAAGCGGCGCATTCCAAGGCCAAATTAAACGAGGTAATAAAGGCCGTGGAGGAGGATCCTGCTTACAAAGAGATTTATCAAAAATGGGATGGCCTTACCCTGGAAGAAATGGCCGAGGCCTGGCAGAAGACGAATGCCTTGATGACGAAGGCGATTTATGCCACCCGGCCTTTTTGTGTGCGCTGTGGCGATTGCTGCCAGGAGAGTAGTCCTACTCTATACGAGGAGGATTTAGCTCTTTTGATGAACGGCATCTTAGATAAGAAAGATATTCTAACGCTCAGAAAAGGCGAGGTCGGCTATTCACCGAAGGAAGGCCGTACGGTGATCCTGACCGAGGAACTGATAAAAGTAAAAGAGAAAGACGGCGAAGGTCCGTGTATATTTTACAAAGACAAGGTATGTGGTATTTATGAAAACCGCCCCCGGCAATGCCGGACGTTGGAATGCTGGAATCCGGAAAGCTTTGAGGTGTTTTCATCCCTTAAGCCCCTGGACAGAAGGGCAATCCTCGCCGAGGACCACCCTCTTTGGGAAGTGATCACGGCGCATGAAAAGCGGTGTTCGCACGAGGTATTGAGTTCCATCCTGGAGAACAGGCAGGAGATGGATCAGACATCTGAAGATAAGGCCCTGGACATAATTCTCTACGACCTGCACGTTCGCATGTTTATGGAGGAAAAGGCAGGCATGCAGAAGGAGGAGATGGATTTCTTTTTTGGACGCCCTGCCCTCCAGACGCTGTCTGCCTACGGTTACCGGCTGGAGGGTGAAGAAGGTCAGCCCACGAAAATTGTTAAAATAAAGGTGAACGAGTCGGCTTCAGCTTGAGCGGGCTGGCGATATACGGGCTGCTTTTGCCTGGAGCTAATGACAGATGAAGATGTGAGCCCGGTTACCCAATTTATACCCGGTTATACGGTGCAGTGAGAATATCATGAAACAGCGGATATTCATCAGCAGCGTGCAGAAGGAGTTCGCCGAAGAACGGCAGGCTCTCAAGGCGTACATTAGGGGCGATGCCCTGCTGAGCCGCTTCTTCGATGTCTTCCTGTTCGAAGACCTTCCCGCGGCCGACCGCCGCGCCGATGCCGTTTACTTGGAGGAAGTTCGTCGCTGCGACCTCTATCTGACCCTGTTGGGCGATCAATACGGATGGGAGGATGCCGACGGCCTCTCGCCGACCCACCACGAATTCAACGAGGCCACAAAGTTTGGCAAGCCACGCATCGTCTTCGTCAAAGGCGCTGACGACACTGACCGCCACCCCAAGATGCGCGATCTGATCAAGGCGGCGGGTGCGCAGTTAATCCGCCGCCGGTTCTCGACCTCCGCCGAATTGATCCCTGCCGTTTATGCCAGCCTGGTGGATTATCTGGCCGCGAAGGAATTGCTCCGATCCGGCCCGTTCGATGCCGCGGTTTGCCAGGATGCCGCGTTGCAGGATTTGTCCGCTGAGAAAATCCGGCGTTTCGTGGGAATCGCCCGGCGCGCCCATGGATTTCCGCTGGCGGAGGACACGGTAGCGGAGGAAGTTCTGGAACATCTCAACCTTCTCAAGAGAGGAAGACCCACCCACGCCGCCATCCTCCTTTTCGGCGTCGCGCCTCAACGATTCATGATTTCTTCGGAAGTCAAGTGCGCTCATTTCCACGGAACGGAGGTCCGCAAGCCGATCCCGTTCTATCAGGTTTACAAAGGAACGGTCTTCGATCTGGTGGACCAGGTGGATTTTGTTTTGTCTAAAATCAACCTCGCGGTCGGCACGCGGGAACACAGCACACAGGCTCCGGTGGAGTATGAGATGCCCCCGGAAGTGGTTAGAGAAGCCATCGTTAACGCGGTCGCGCACCGTGATTATACAAGTAACGGCAGCGTACAGGTGATGCTCTTCGCCGACAGGCTCGAAGTCTGGAACCCCGGCACATTGCCGCCATCCCTCACGCTGGAGAAGCTTCGCCTCCCGCACGGCTCGGTACCCGGAAACCCTCTGCTGGCAGAACCGCTTTACCTGACGAAATACATCGAACGCATGGGAACAGGTATCCGCGACATGATAGAACTTTGCCAACAAGCCGGCCTTGCCGACCCGGAATTCAGCATCACGGATGGTTTTGTCGCCACCATCCGCCGCAGGCCGGAGCGGGCATTTGAGGCGGTTGGAGGAAAAACGCGGCCAGAGTCGTTTAGTGCAACAGGGGAAGTCACAGGGGAAGTCACAGGGGAAGTCAGAAAACTGCTGATGATCTGCCGCGACGCTATGACCCGCAAGAGATTGCAGGAAGCCCTGTCACTGAAGGGTGAGGAAAACTTCAGGAAACTGTATCTCGTTCCAGCACTTGAAACGGGCTACATTGAAATGACCATCCCCGACAAGCCCAAGAGCAGTAAACAGAAATACCGCCTAACCGCCAAGGCCCGGGCTTGGCTCGCCGCGCATGATTCCAAACAACAGGAAAAAGGTAAAGACACCCCGTGAGCCAACAGCGGAAAGCAGAAGCCCACGCGGAGACGCAGAGAAACAAAGACCGCCACATCATCCAGCGACTGGGTAACGTTGTCGTTTGGCGAAATCTGCCAGCGTGTGCAGAATGCCGCAATGCCTTCCCAAGATGGAGAACGGCTTTACCTCGGGCTCGAACATCTTGCCTCTGGGCAACGTTTAGGAAAAGAGCAAGATATAACGTTGTTTCTTACATTGCTTTTCTTTTGATTTCAAAAAGAGTGTAAAAGGAGTAAACTCCGTCAGTATTGCACAAGCGATTGGATAGAAGGCGGATGGGTGTTATGCAACGTAAGAAACAACGTCCCGGTCGACCGCCATTCCTTTTATTGGCCAAACAATCTGGCCGCCCAGGCGGCTTTATTTTCTTCATCTGGCACAGCTAATACAAGCAGTCGGCGCGGCCTGGTAATCCCAACATACACTATCCTAAGTTCTTCTTCATCGAAAATTTGAATGTTGTTATTGAGCATTGTTTTATACAAGCTTCCAAAACCCTTCGTTTTCAGGATGACAAGAACAGCTTCGAAGGTTTCACCCTTTATAGAGTGGATGGTCCCGATACGACAATCGCTCTCTGTGATGCTTTTATTGTCCAACCCGAAGAGTTGATCAAAAGTGAGATATCCTTTGGACTTTTTTATTTTGAGTTCGATTTCTATGCTATTCTTCTTGAAAATCTTGTTAGCGCCAGCAATCCACTCTCCGATTGTGCGGTTTGTGTCTGGTAGCATCGCTAAAAGCTCATAGACCTCTTTTCTGAATTTTACAAATCCATTAAGCTCAACAACACGTTCCAATTCGCTTTTCGAGCAATAACGAGAGCCACTCAATCCTTTAATAATTGCTTTTTCTATAAGCCGAAAGCCACTTCTGAAATCGCCATGACAACAGAAATATTTACCTCTAGCAAAATCCTTTGCATATGAAAATTTGTCCTCCCATGGCTCATTGTTAAAGCCTATTTCCTTTATACCAGTGATTGTGTTGAAAAGGTTATTGCTTCTGAATATGATAGCAGTATTTTCCGGTGTTATATCAATATTGAAGTCAGAGCATAGATTTCTGAAATATTCTAATAACTCATCCATATTATCAATTTCATAGGTTCTCACGATTGGAATAAATGCGCAGCCTTTCACATCCTCATTGATCGCGGTAGAAGTCCCTTCTAATGATGACAACCGACAGGTACAGTCGCAAATATTCTGAGAGCTGCGCCTGTTTTCGTTGAGAAGTATCGAGTTTTCCTTCCAGGCATTAAACTTCTCAATAAATAATTGAGGCTTTGCCCCATGCCATTCAAAAATCGCCTGGTCTGGATCTCCGACCAGCATGATATTTTCCAGGCCATTATCGATCAATAAGTCAATGATCCTCATTTGGATTTCAGAAGTGTCCTGAGCTTCATCGACCATGAACGATGGGAATCTATGGGTGATTGCCTTAGCGACATTTGGATAAGTTTCTAATACCTTCATCGCAAAATAATTCGCATCATCCTGGTTGGCGTACCCTGCTTTTATCAGCCCGTGTTTCATTGGGATAACATGCTTATTATTTTCCCATTGTCGGGGCATAGCTCTTTTATTGATAGGATAGATATTGCCATTTATATCGTAGGTCAAGTTTGGGAATAAGCCGTCGACAAACCATTTACCTGACCAAGGGCCATGAGGTTCTCCAACCAGGACGGGACGATCGGAACATCCCATAATCAAATGTCCGAATGGCAGGAATATGAACCGGTTTACAAAGCTATCAATGGTTCCTAAAAAGTGGGGGTATGGGATTGGTTTTGAGATATTGAAGTGGGTTGTGACTTGTCTCTCAATCTCTTGCCATGCAGCATTGGTGAAAGATATGGCCACGAGTCCCTGGTAATTCAAAGGCCATTTGGACATCCTGTCTGCAAGCCTGGCAGCGACAGAATAGGTTTTGCCACTACCTGGACATGCCCTGACAACGAACTTGCCCTCTTTTTCAAACACAACCCTACGTTGTGTCTCAGAAAGAGTGTCAAACATTTCATTCGCCTTTAACAACCCATTTGATCGCGGACTTAATATAATCCGGGACAGTGAATTCGTTTCGCAGACCTGCATCACTCTCAAGTCTTATGGCAAGGCAGTGGGCAAGCTCTGATTTGGCTTTGTTCGAATTGATCTTCTCAAGAAAGCTGTTAGCGTGTTCATCAATAGATGCCCCTTCCTCGATTCTGCCTGCCGCGGTCGGATGCATCTCTCCGAATATTTCGAGCAATATGTCCTTGTTATTTCCCGCTTTGAACAGCTCGATTTCAAATGTCTTTTCTGCTAACGCGACCCTTAATTGACCGTTCTCAAGCTCTTTAGCCTTGGCAGCTCTTGAACAAATATCTCCTCCTTCTGTGCGGTCATCGTCTGTCAAGTTCGCGCATCTACAATTCAATCGGATATTAGGATCATCTGAATTGAACAGTTTGCCGAAATGTTCAAAAGCGACTCCGTTCAAGTTGACCAATTCAATTCCCTTTTTTTCAATGCTATAATCCGATCCAATAATTTCTGAAAATACCGGGATCAAGAGTGCCTCTGAGATCCCCTCCACAAGTATCACCCCATTAGAAAAGAATAGCTGGCATTTTGTAACGTCCAGAAATTTCTTGAGGTATTTTTTATTGATATCATCCAGATTCGATTTCTTTATCTCAAGCGACGTTATCTCATTCTCTTGTTCCTGAAGGACTATAAGTGAGTCCAAGTCTGCCTTGGCCGTGATTGTGGGAGAATGTGATGATACAAAGATCTGGAAACCGATCTCATTCAATTTATTCAGGTAATTGAAAAATATATTCTGTAATTGGGGATGCAGGTGGGCTTCAGGTTCCTCGATTAGAAGGGCTACATAGGCATTGCTTTCAAGTTCCTTCTGTCGTTTCAGATCGCCCAAGACTGTCGCTATGTATATGAGGTTATTGTACCCCAGACCATTCTGATGCAATTCGAAATATCTTTGCTTGTCGCCATTCTCGATAATATCCTCGTTATAGACAGGAGTCTGTATTCTAAGATTATCCACAATCTTTCGGAACTCAAACGGAAGGAAGTCTATTTCAACGTTCTGCTCTTTGCCTGTTATTGTAGTTTCTTTGAGGTGTTCATTTACCTTGCTTTTGCCTTGATCAATCAATGTATTCCAATCGGTATCGCCATTAAGCACATTACGGACTTTCCCTGATAAGAACTCCTGGCGTTTTTCATCCGTTACGATTTTCGAATACAATTCACCTAACCTGTTGCCTCTCACAGGTCTCAAATGGTGTACAGCGTCTCTCAGGGCGTCTAAATGAATGAAATATATTAGATCAAGGACATCGGGTGTTATGGATTGCCCTTCATTATCACCACCCCAAACATTATAACGTACTTTCTTAACCCCGCTTCGTTCATCGATGTAATACCGGAAATGTAGCTGAAGCTCCTGCTTTCCACCATCACCAACTGAATGGAGCTCGTTGAATATCCCTGTCTCTACCTCATTTTCGATTTCAAAGAATAGATGGAATTCGATATCCTCTATATCAGCGTCAGGATTATTCTTATCTAAATGGAAATTGTTGACTGACACCCAAATATCCCGCCACTGCTTCCCGTAGCTGAGGCAAACCCTTAATGCGTCCAGGACAGCGGTCTTTCCAGAATTATTTTCTCCGATCAGGATATTGACCCCTTTGTTGAAATCTATCGAGGCGTATTTAATACATCTATAGTTCTTTATTTTGAATTTTTTAAGAAACATAACCGTCTCGCTTTGCCTACAGGGGTTTAAGGATTGCTGATGATATGTCTGCGTTGATTAATTACATAACCCTCATATTATCTATCTCATATGTGTATGCCCAACGCTAAAATCAGCCGGCGCTGTAAGCGATCGGCTGGATTGCTTTGTGTACGCCCGGCACGGGCGTGAACTTATGGGGTGCAAGTCCCCTGTACGTGAACCCTGCCCACGTAGTGATACGTTAGCAGAAGTACCAGCCGAAGGCAAGGGCGGAATCGTGAGAGACCGTCTAAAGGAAGCCGGAGCGCAAAGCTATGAGCCGACGAACAGAAACGGCATACAAGGCCAAGTCTCCGGGCAAGTCAGCACAACATGACGAAGCCCTGGGTTCGGGAGATATGGTAAATGCCGCGGTTGTGTAGCGAAAGTCCACGTCCTTATCCGGGGAGATCTGCTCAACGAGCGTCCTTGGATTGCTACGGGAGCCGGACTGAGGCCCATTTCGAAAGGAATGGATAAGCCACCGTACCCTAAGGCAGCCCAGGAAGCGTCCCAAGGGGTAACCCATGGGGTGATTGAGCAGGAGTCAGCAGACGGCATAGTAGTCCCTGAGTATCGGGACGAAGGCCGGAACGCGGAAAGGAGGAAGGGCATTCCATAAGCTTTGGGGCGGTTACGAGTCCGACCGGATGAGCCCTATTCAGGCGCGTTGTTACATAAACGGGGACGTTGTTTCTAAGTTTGCAAAACTTTTGACAGGCGATTTGGAATTCCTTAAGATCGCCATATGCCACGCCAAGCCCACCTTAATATTCCCGGCGTACGAGGGGTGAATTCATATCGACCGGGACGTTCGTGCAGAACGTGCATAAGTTCTTAAAGCATATCTTTTTCTCGCCAGTTTTGGTGCATTTAGCATCGCCATATTTTTCAAATCTACCGCTTATCTTACTACATCGAATCCGATCTCAACCCTCATCTTTTCCCAGTCCTCATCCAGGAGGAGAAAATAACCGAAATTGCAGTATCGGTACAGGTCTGGATCCAGCTTGGGGTCGTATGCCCTGGACATATCCGTAGCATAGAGAAGCTGGCCCATATAGAGGCCTCCGGCTATCTGTACTATCTCGTCGATACAGTAGTTATCCGGCGGGAAGGTCTTGAGCTTGGGCCAGCGATAGTTAAACTGATAGACCATTCGTCCCTTATTATCCGGGTTAACCGAACGGCCCTCCCGGCCAATAAAAAAGAAGCCTTTCACGTCATAGTCACGGGTTCTTATCTCTTCGGCTGTAGCCGGCTCTAATCCTACGTGCAGGGCCTTCATGGTGTCCACGGCCACTTTCTGGCGGAACGTCCGGGTGCTGTAGGTATTGGAACCCCAGTTCGTCGGGACTTCGCCGGTCTCAAAGCCATCGGTTATATCTTTAAGTTTTTGAGGATCGCACGTTTCAAAAGTCTTGCCGGTCCAGGGCGAAAAGACCCGGGCCAGCGGCCAGGCGAGGTTGAGGACGTTTACATCAAATATCTTCATAAGTTCTTGACTTTGAAAGGCGATAACCGCCCCGTGCAGGTAACCATCCATCTCTTTGGGCGCCATGCTGCAGTCAAATATCTTTTGGAGTTTGTCAAAATACGGTGACTTTGTGCCTATGTCCTTTTGCAGCTCATCTGAATAAAATTTCATCAGGTCTAATACTGTCCCTCTTTGTTTCAGATCCCTTTCTATTTCCGCCAGCAACTGGTCTTTGGGGCCTTCCACGCATTCTTTTTTAAAAGTAAACTGGGTAAACTTTTCCGGTTGAGGCCTCAGGCCTTCTCCCTGCCTGCCGGCGACAGCGCAGGAAGAAAGAAAAATAGCCACAAGGCATAAGATAAGGGTATTGGTTTTCATCTGAAAATCCCCCTGTATCCCCCTTTTCCAAAGGGGGAATATGATGTGTCCCCCCTTTAGTAAAGGGGGGTGAGGGGGGATTATTTTCATCGTCCTTTGTGTCGCCATACGACATGTGTGTTTCATTCCGTTCCTCCTGGGCTAAGAAGATAGTTTTTTTCTTTGTTCCATTCGTTGTCCATTAATAGAAAATAGCCAAAATGTTCGTACTTGTATTCGGCTGCCGGACAACCGGGATCATAATCTTTGAGAATATTGTCAGTGGCAAAAAGCAGTTGCCCGAGATAAAGTCCGTCGGCGATCTCTACCAGCTCATCTATAAGATAGCGTAGGGGCGGAGGATTTTTAAGATTTCGCCACCGATAATTGAGCTGGAGAACCTGCTTGTCCGGTTTCCCAGGCTCTACTGATTCTGCTCTATGCGCTACAAAGAGTCCACCTTTTTTATCATACCCATATTTGATGACCTCGTAAAAAG